>JACRDS010000054.1 GCA_016212825.1 Elusimicrobiota bacterium
CCGCGATGCCCACCGTCTGGATCCCCGCCGGCGCGTCCGTCGACGTCCCCACCAGCCAACCCGCGCTCGCGTTGACGTAACCCGGCGTCGTCAGCGTCGCCGTAGGGGCGCGCAGGTCGAAGGTCACGGTCTTGGAATCGGTGTTCACGCTGAACGCCGTCTGCACGTTGCCCGCCAGGTCGCTGGAGCGCGCCACGATCCAGTACGTCTCGCCGTGCGCCCAAGTCGGCCAGGTCGTCACGTCCGCCGGCCCCAGGGTCCAGTTCCCCATCGTCGAGGTCACCGCCTCCGTCGAAGCCTCCAACCACGGCAAGATCGCCGGCGAGTTCACCCACCCCGACCCATCGTAATAGTCTCCATCGCTCTTGCGCTGGATCAGCACATGGACCTTCTCGGTCTGCGCGCTCACCTTCGTCCCGTCCGAGAACCCGGGCTGGTCCGCCGTGGTGCCCGCGATGCCCGCCAGCACCGAAATCGTCGAGTCGCCCACGATGCTCGCCGACGAGATCCAGCTCGCCGGCTTGTCCGTGTCGAAGATGAACGTCGAGCCCCGCAGCGAGTACCAGTCCTCCTGATTGGTGGCCAGGTCCACGGCCATGGAGGTGATGTAATAGGACGTGCCGCTGGTCAGGTCGTTGTTGGCGCTGTCGGGCCGGCCCGTGCGCCACCAGGGTGTGAGGCCGGGCGAGCTCAGATGCGGGTTCAAGGCCAAGGGCACGCCCGAGTTGAAGGCGTTGGCCCCGGAGTTCCACCACTGCATGGAGCTGTTCTTGCGGACGGCGATCTGCACGTCGTTGACGCCGGAGGTCTGCGGCCCCGGCGCTCCCGCCGGGTCCACGGAGGTGCCGCTGATAGCGGCGAGGGTCTGGACCGCGCCGCCGGGGGCCGGATAGGTCGTCCAGCTCTGCGGCGGCACCGTGTCATAGAGGAAGGTGACGGTGTCGGTGGTCACGTCGTAGGCCCCGGTCAGGCTCTGGGCCCGGGCTTCGAGCCGGTAGCTGTTGCCGTTGGCGGCCAGCGTGGTGGTCTCGCTCCAGACCGTCCAGTCCGGCTGCAGCGGGACGGCCGGGAACCAGGCCGCGTCGCGGTTGAGGCCGCCGTCCATCAGCTGGGTCGCGTTGTTCCAATAGGCGGAGGAGTCCTCGTAGGAGACGCGCACCCAGACCTTGGCCAGGCCCATGTCCGCCGCCGCCGTGCCCGTGACCTGGGTCAGGACCGCGTTCTGGTTGTAGGCCGTGGGCACGACCACCTTCGTGACCGGCGGGGCGGGGTCGTAGCTGAAGGTGGAGCCGGCCCCGGCCGCGCTGGGGGCGTACTGGAAGTTGCCGGCCCAGTCCTTCGCGAACACGACCACGCGGTAGGTGTTGCTCGACGCGATCATCCCGGCCGGCACGGGCGTGGACCAGGCCACGGAGCCGACGCCCTGGACGCTGCGGGAGGAGACCTGGGTCCAGGCGGCGCTGAGCGGCTCGAGGGTGGGATTGGGAGTCCCGATGTCCCAGAAGCCGTTGCCCCAATTGTACCACTGGCCCGCTCCGGTCTGGTCGCCCGCCAGATGCTGGACCGCGGCGTAGACGTACTTGATTCCGGAGGCGGTGCCCGTGTCCACGGCCGAGCCGGCGAACTGGCTCACGGACGTGACATAGGAGCTGTTGGCCGGCGTCGTGACCGTGCCCGTGGGCCGGGTGATGTCGTAGCGGAAGGAGTTGGTGCAGGTGGAGAGCGACACGCTGCCCAGCATGTTGACCCCGTCGCCCAGGTAGTTGACCCAGTTGCCGGCCTTGTCCTTGGCGCGCACGTACACGCTGTAGACCAGGCCGTCCTTGAGCTTGCTGCCCAAGGCCGAGCTGCCCACCGGCGGGTAGCGCCAGGAGCCGCCCGAGACATAGACCATCGTGGACCAGTAGATGGTGGAGAGGCTGACCGTGAAGTCCTGGTCCGCGTCGCTCCACCAGATGGACGGGTTGTTGGGCGCGTAGCCCGAGGAGATGGCCAGCCACACCTGGGAGACCCCGGAGGGGAAGGGGGTGGTCACGTCCGAGACGGAGCCGTAGGTGTAGGTGCTGTTGAGCACCGCCTCCGGGATGATGTCGCTGTTGGAGAGCCCGTCGAAGGAGCCCACCACGCTCTTGGGCCACTGGATCGCCACCGCGGGAGAGCGGGTGTCCATGCTCACCTGGAACAGCGGCGGGCTGGCCTCCACGTTGGCCACGTTGTCCGTCACGCGGGTGTAGATGAAGTAGAGGCCGCTGCCGGTGAAGGCCGCTCCGGGGTCGTAGATCCAGTGGAAGACGTTCGGGGCGCTCGCGCTGGGCCGGCCCCAGGTGGTGGCATCCGTGCCCTCCGCCGGATAGGCCGGGTCGTTGGTGGCCGGGTTCCAGCGGCACAGGGGGTTGCCCGCGCCGTTGAAGAGGTAGCCCGCGCCGTCGTTCCAGAACGGGCCGGTGGCGGGATCGGTGGTGATGCAGACCTCGATGGCGCCGTCGGGACGGAAGCCGGCCAAAGGCGCGTCGGCCGTGCCCGAGATGGTGGCCAGTTGACTGAAGGCGCCGCCGGCCGGGTAGGTCATGGTGGAGGTGCCGGGGCTGTCGTCTACGATGAAGGAGATGCCCGAGCCCGGCACCCAGTTCCCGGTCCACCCGCTCACGTTGCCGGAGGAACCGGCCAC
>JACRDS010000055.1 GCA_016212825.1 Elusimicrobiota bacterium
GCTCGACAGCGCCGAGCCCACATAGGCCGCCAGCCAGCCGCAGGGCTGCAAGGCGATTTCCAAGAGCACGCCGAAAGGCATAGTCGGCTGGCCGTTGGACTTGAAGTACCAGGCGTCTTTGGGCACGTCGTACTCGGCGTCCACCACGCCGCCGGCCGCCAGCTTGAAGGCCTCGCAGCCTTCGATCCGGGTGATGCGGTCCAGGACCTGGTAGGGCGGGCCGGGCAGGCGGGCGATGACGCGCTCGGAGTCGAAGACCTTGTACGGCTCGCCGAAGGCTTCAGAGGGCTTGCCTGTCGCAAAGGCCAAGATGCTGTTCGAATCAAACAACGCAACCGGCGCTCCCGCAGGGAGCGCCGGTTGCGCCGCAGCGGAGCTGCGGCGCCCCTTCCAAAGACTGACCAATGTCTCCTTATCCATCCCCCCCATTCTGACACACATATCAGTTATCCGAACGATGGGTTTTCCGTCGGCATACATCAAAGCGTCGGCGATGGCGAAAGGCGCCGGGTCGAAGCCCAGCTCCTTGATCTCGGCCTGGTAGTGCACCTTCTTCGTAGACGCGATGACCTGTCCGCGGCAGTGCAGGCCGCTGGTCACGCCCGCGACCGGCTCGTACCAGATCCGGGAGTTCTCCCCCACCCAGCCCTGGCGCATCAGGAGGATGCGCAGGGTGTGCAGGCAGCACTCGTACATCAAGGTGCCGGGCATCACGTTGTCGTCGGAGAAGTGGCAGGTCAGATGCCAGTCGTCCGGCCGGATGTCCGCCTCTCCCTTGATGACGCCCAGACCCCAGCGGCCGCCCTTGGCATCGAGCTCCACGATGCGGTCCACCAGCTCCATCTTCCCCGAAGGCAGGCCCACCGGGTCCTTCAGCGGCAGCCCCGCGAAAGCGGGGCCGAAGCAGGCGGCCAGGTCGCCGCGGCGCAGGGCCAGGACCTGCTCGTCCGAGTAAGACTCCTTGCCGCCGGCCTCCACGAGGGTCGGCCAGTCGGCGGGCCGCTTCCCCGGTTGGGGCGCCAGTTCCTCAGGCTTGAACACCACGCCCTTGCCCGCGGCCAGCTCCTCGGCCGTGAAGAAGCCGGCGCAGCCCTTGCGCATGCTCAACAGAGGCTCGCCGTCGACCGTGCTCTCGTAGCTGAAGAAGAAGAACCAGGCCTCGTTGTGCTTCACGAAGCGCTCGATGCGGATGTCGTAGCGGATCACGTCGCCGGGGACCGGCAGGCCCCTGTGGAACGTCACCTCCGCGTCGAGCAGGCGGTAGACGCGCAGACCCTTGGTCTGGAAGTCGATGCCCAGGTAGCCGGAGAGGAACAGGTCCGCCTGACCCGCCTCCACCGCGATGCAGGTCGGGATGCGGCCGCAGTCCAGGTACCAGGTCCCGGACTTCACGTCGTGCTCGGTGACCACGCCGCCGTGCGTCAGCGAGCGCGGCTCTCCGGAGACGCTCACGATCCGGTCCACCAGCATCAGCGGCTCGTCGGGCAGACGGACCCGGGTGGGATACGAGTCCGCCTCGGCGAACAGCGGGCCCAAAGCCTCGCCTATCGAGCCGACCGCGAACTCCATGCACTTTTCGCGGTCCATAAAAGGAGCCGTTGCCGTTCTCGAACTCCGCGCCGAAGGCGCGGAGTCCCGCCGCCCCCCCGCGGGGGGCGGCGGAGCCGTGGGGGGCAGACCTCCCCCCCCTGCCAGCCTGCTGTACATCTCGATGTTCTTGAGCTGCGCCCGGGCGAACCCCTCCGAAAGCCGCAGGAAGGTCTCGTGGGCCTTCAGGCCCGCTTCGTGCGCGGCCAGGAGCTGCGCCTGTAGGGCCATGGGAGAGGAGAGGACCGCGGCGGGCAAGCGCGCCGGGACCAGTTCCGGCAGCGGGACGCGGACCTGCGGGATCGGCGCCGGGCTCCGGCGCCCCGGCTGGAAGGAGACCGGCTTGGGCGCGGGCATGCCCAGGAGGACGCTGACCCGATGGCGGGCGGGCGCCGGCTCCTGGTGGTCCACGGCGCAGGAAGGCAGGCCGTAGAGGGCCTTGAGGTCGACGGGCACGCGCTCCGCCACGAGCCCGGCCAGAAGGCGCAGGACCGTGGAGGCCTCGTCGCCGCCCCTGACGCAGGCGGAACGCGCCATGTGCGGCAGGGGGCCGAGGATCTTGTCGACCATGCGCGTGGCGGAGGCCTGCGGCCCCAGCTCGACGAAGAGCCGCGCCCCGTCCTCGTAGACTTGCCGCACCAGACGGGGGAAGTCCAGCGGCCGCGTGGCCTGGGCCGTGATGGAGTCGGCCGCGCTCTCCTTGGTCACCTCGTAGGCCCGGCCCCAGGCCCCGCTGTAGAAACACACCCCGGCCGGGGCGGCCGTGGGCAGCAGGTGCAGTTCCCGGTACTGCCGCTCCACAAGCTCCGCGGCCGGGAAGTGCACGGTGGAGACCCCCTGCAGAGGCAGGAACACGCAGCCTAGGCCGTCGACCAAGTGGTCCACGGCCTTGCGGTAGCCGCCCACCACGCATTCGAAGGGCGCGTTGACGATGAGCAGGGCCGCGCGCTCCATGCCCTTGAGCGCCAGCTTGACGGTGTCCTCGGGGCGGTCGATGACCCCCAGGACCCAGTCCATGCGTTCGTCCGTGGAGAGGTTCCAGAAGCGGCGCGCCGCGTCGCAAGGCCCGGCCAGGTCGCTGACGAAGAGGCTCGACTGCTTCATGCGGCGCAGCATCTCGTCGCGGCCGGTCCAGGCGCGCAGGGCGAAGAGGCCGGCGGTCTCGCCCAGGCTATAGCCGACCACGAAGCGCGGCTCCACGCCGAAGGAGCGCACCAGGTCGCTGAGGACCGCGCCGTGGGAGACCGAACCGAAGATCATGGCGTGGAAGTCCTGGACGATCTCCGTCTCGGCCTGGGCTTCCCAACCCTCGTCCCAGGAGAAGCGCCAGGGCACGAAGCGCTCCGGCACCGCCTGACCGCGCAGGTAGCCGTTCTCCGCGTCGAGCCGACGCAGGACCTCGGGCCACTGCACCCCGATCCCCCGCCCCATGCCCAGGTACTGGTTGCCCGAGCCCGGGAAGACGAAGGCCAAAGAACCGGCCCTGAAAGGGGCGCGGGTAGTCATGTGGATGCGGTCCCCGGATATCGGCCGCTCGGGGTTGTCGCGGATGCAGGACTCCGCCTCGCCCAGCAGTCCCCCGAGGTCCTCGGCGCCCGAGGCCGTGAAGGCCAGCCCCAGCTTGCGCTCCGGGTGGCCGCCTTCCCGCGCCCACCAGCGGCGGGCCAAGGATTCTACCTGGGAGCCGGCTTCCTGGCCGGCGAGCCAGGAGCGCAGGCGGGCGATGCCGTCGAGCAGCCCCGCGGCCGCATCCGCCTCGAGCACGAAGAGCGCTTCTTCACGCGCGCCCAGCGGCTGGCGGCGCTCCGTCGCCGCGCGGCCCTGGTCCGCTGGCGGCGGCGCCTCCTCCAGGACCACGTGGCCGCAGTTGCCGTCGATGGACATGGAGCTCACGCCCGCGCGGCGCGGTCCTTCGGCCCGGTTGCGCAGCCAGTACTGCGGCCGTGGCGGCACGTGGAAGCGTTTAGCCGCGGCCGCCAGTTCGGGCAGGGCCCGGAAAGGCCGCATGGGCGGAAGGATCTCCTGGTAAAGCGCCAACGCGGTCTTGACCACGCCGGCCAGGGCCGAGGCGGCGCCCGCGTGGCCGAGCTGGGACTTGAGGCTGCCCAGGGCGCAGGGCAGGCCGGTCTCGGCGGTGCCGTAGAACTCGGCCAGGGCCTCGGCCTCGGCGCGGTCCTCGGACGGGTCGCCGCTGCCATGGGTCTCGAGCAATCCCACGCGGGAAGGGTCCACGTCGGCGTCCGAGTAGGCCCGGCCCAGCGCCGCGGCGTACGCCGCCGGGCTGGGAGCCGGCCGGTCCACTCCTCCGCCCGAGGCGAAGCCCAGCCCCCTGACCACGGCGTAGACCCGGTCGCCGTCGCGCACCGCGTCGTCGAGGCGCTTAAGAACCAGGGCCGCGGCGCCCTCCCCGGGCACGCTGCCTGCAGTCCCCACGTCGAAGGGACGCGCCTCGCCCGCGCTCGAGAAGCGCCGGCCTCCGGGGGCGGTCCGGACCGCGCGCAGGTCCCCCGCCAGGTCCACCGCGCCGACGATAGCGACCTCCAGTTCCCCCTTCTGCAGGGCCCGTACCGCGGCCTCCAGGGCGCGCAGACCGGAATTCTCCTCGCCCGATATCGCCAGGCTCGGTCCGCCGACGTGGAACTCGCGGGCGATGCGGCTGGCCACGATGCCGCCCAAAGCCCCCATGGTGCGGTTGGCCGTCAGCGCCGGCCCCGCGGCTTCGCGCAGGAGGCCCACCCAGCGGGTCTCGTCCTCCGGGGAGAAGTCCCAGCCCTGCTGCGCGGCCCAGCGCCGGCCGGTCTCGGCCATGGACCAGCGCAGGTGGAAGTTGGTGGTGTTGAGGTCCAGTCCCAGGCCGATGAAGACCCCTGCGGCCTCCCCAGGGAAGCTCTTCAAGGCCGCGTCCTTGACCGCGCGCGCCGCGGCCTCCAGCATGAGCAGCTGCTGGGGCAGCATTTCCTCGAGCTCCTTGGGAGGGATGCGGTAGTCCTGCGCGGCCGCGCTCGCCTCCGGCACGTAGTGCCCAGGGAAACGCGCCGCCTCGCCGCTGCCCCACCAGCGCTGCTCCGGGATGGAGAGGGCCGCCGTAGCCCGGCCGCCGAGGACCTGCTCCTGGAACTGGCGCAGGCCGCGGCAGGCGCCCAGCCCGGCATCCATGCCCACGATGGCGGCAGGCACGGGCCTGCCGTCCCTGGAGGGCAGGCGTTCTCCGCCCCCGGAAGGGACGGGCGGCACTCCTTTGACCTTCTTTCCCGCCGGCCGATATTCCTCGATGAGCACATGCGCGTTGACGCCTCCGAAGCCGAAGGCGCTGGCCGCGGCCCGGCGCGGGGTCTTGGCATCCCTCGCCTCCCAGGGCTCGGCCGCCGCGGCCACGCGGAAGGGGCTTTCTTCGAGTCCCAGGGCCGGCGAGCTGCGCACGAAATTGGCGCTGGGCGGCAGGGTGGCGCGCTGCATCGCGAGCAGGATTTTGGTCAGTCCGGCCGCGCCCGCGGCGGTGAGCAGGTGCCCCACGTTGGACTTGACCGATCCGATGGGGCACTGCCCGGCCGTCCAGCCGCGCTCTCCCCAGAGGGCCTTGAGGCTCGCCACCTCCACGGGGTCCCCGGTCGGGGTGCCGGGGGCATGGCACTCCACCAGGTCCACCTGGGCCGGCGACCAGCCCGCCTCCAGGTAGGCCGCGCGCATGGCGCGCAATTGGCCCGGGGTGTTGGGGGCCAGCAGGCTGCCCCCCACGTCGTTGGACAGGCCGATGCCCGCGACGACGCCGTAGACGCGGTCTCCCGCACACAGGGCGTCGTCGAGCCGCTTGAGCACGAAGAGGCCCGCGCCCTCGCCCACCACCAGGCCATCGGCGGACGCGTCGAACGGCGCGGGCCGGCCCGAGGCGGAAAGCGCCCGCAGCTGGGAGAACCCCATCTGGGTGTAGAGGCTCTCCGGCCGCGACACGCCGCCGGTGAGCATGGCGTCGGCCCGGCCGGCCCGGAGCTCGTCGCAGGCGAGCTTCAGGGCGTAGAAGGACGAGGCGCAGGCCGCGTCCAGGGCGAAGCTCCCCCCGCCCAGGCCCAGGGCCCGCGCAATGACCCCGGCCGGCAGCCCTGCGGCGCAGCGGTTGACCGGGTCGGTCCGTGACGCGGCGGCCAGGCGCCGGCCCAGGAGTTTCTCGGAGAGGATGGGCTCGATGAGCTCCTGGGCCAGGGCCGAGACGCTGTCCGTGGGCAGGACGATGTTGCCGATGATGACGCCGACCCGCGAGCGGTCCAGACCCTCCGTGCGCGCGTCGCGCCAGGCCGCCCGCGCGGCGTGCAGGGCCAGATGGAAGACGGGGTCCAACCCGGAGAGGAAGACCGGCTCGAGCTCCAGGCCGTCGGGGTCGAAGCGGAAGCCGTCGATGAGGCAGGCCTGGACGCTGTAGACTTTGTCCGGCGCGGGGCGGGCGGGGTCGAAGGCCTCAGACGGCGGCAGGACCCAGCGCCCGGCCGGGACCTCGCGGCTGGCGCAGCGGCGATGCGCGACGTTGTCCCAGAAGCGGCCGAGGTCCGGGGCGTCCGGATAGATGCCCCCGATCCCGACGACCGCTATGGGGGTGCTCTCTCTCATTTCCCCTTCGCGGGATAGATCGCGAAGGCCGTCGCATCGTCGGCCCAGTCGTAGGCGGAAGCGTTGAGCTTCTGGAGCACGCCCAGATAGCCCCCGCGCGCCGGGTCATAATAGCTGGCCGGCAGCGGCACCTTGGTGGCCACCACGCGGATGGTCTCCGCGGAGACCGGCGGTCGGCCCGCGGGCAGTTGGGCCACCAGGGAGACCCCGCGATTGGCGGCCTCCGTATCCGGGTAGACCCAGGTCTGCCCCGCTTTCACCTTGACCTCCGGGAACATCTCGTTGGGCGCGATGAGGGAGGTCTCGGAGTTCATCTGGACGTCGTAGAGGTAGAGATAGGCGTCGCGGGTCGATGTCACCTCGATATGAGTCTTGTCTCCTTCGAGGAACCGGTCGCTCGGGAGCGCGACGCCGACCTGGAAATCCCGGTCCGCGTCGGAGGGGCGCTCCTTGATGCAGGCGCGCAGCGACACGGCATACCCGCATTGACGGCAGTCCCCCAGGTCGCAGTATTGGTCCAAGACGACCTTCTCCTGCAGGATCCGGCCGCGCTGGGTCGTGCGCAGCATGCTCTCGATCAGGTTGGTCTGGCCGTGCAGTCCCTCCTGCTGATAGTCCAGGCTGCGCTGATTGACCTCCACGCCCAGGAGGTCGCGCATGGCCGCCTGCCGCGCCTTGTCCATCGCCGCGGCCCGCACCTGGCTGCGGCTCTGGTCCTCACCGACCGTCACCTGGGACTGGGCCCTGACCCAGGTACATCCCAGCTTGGGGTCCTTCTCCCCGATCTGCGCGGCCGGGGCCGCGGCTTCCGGCGCGACGGGGGCCGGCTCGGGCTTCTTGGCCTCGGCGAGGCCGGGCTCCGTCTCTCTGACGGCCTTCTCGGCGCGCGCCTTGACCGCCTCGTAGTCCGGCTTGGCCGCCGGGGCGGCCTTGCGCTCATGGCAGGCGGCCGCCCCCCACAGCAGAGCCAGCAGGGACAGGGTTCGTCTCATATCATCTCCCGGCCGTCACGGCGTTGCGCCGGAAGGCCTCTCCCAGGGACTTGTCCACGGTGCACTCGTAGCCCTCCAGCCGGGCGGCCAGGGCTCCGGAGGCGTCGAGGAAGTCGATGTCCGCGCCGGCCAGGCCGTCCGTGACCTTGCCGACCTTGGCCCGGATGACGCAGCCCGTCTCGGGCAGACGGCGGTATTGGCGGTAACGGCCCGCGAAGCTGGGCAAGGATGACGCCCCGAGCTTCTCGCAGGTCCAGAGGATCATGGCCTGGAAGGCGGCGTCGAGGGCGGCCGGGTCCGAGAGCCAGGCGTCGCGCCAAGGCTGGCGCATCCAGCTCTTGGGCGGCAAGGCCGCCGCGGCGTGGACCACGATGCCGGACTGGGAGCAGCCGGTCACCGAGCGGATGAACCGCATGTCCGGGCCGTGGAAAAGGACGTCGCGGTAGGCCTTCTCCGGCGTGCGGGGATAGGGCTGCAGCGGGAAATCCGGCATCGCGGCCGGCGCGGCCGGCAGCCTGCCGGCGAGCACGATGTCGGCGCTGGCGTGCAGGACCGCGCCCGGCCCGCGCAGCTCGGTCCTGACGACGTAGCCGCCGTCCATCTTAGAGGCCTTGCCGGCCAGCAGCGTCACCGGGTACTCGGGATCCTTGAGCAGGACTCCCTTGAAGATGCGCAGGGCGTCAAAGCCGTGGAGATTCAGGCCGGGCTGGCCGTGCAGGGCCGTGTGCGCCAGCCACTCGGCGATGAAGGCGACGGGCAGAACCGGCACGCTGTTGATGACGTGCGAGGACAGGAACGGGAGGTCTTCGGCTGATATCCGGCGCTCGAAGACCGGTGCCAGTTCCGAGGCCCGGCCTTCCCCCGCGGGCGGGGCCGTCGCAGGACGGGCCACGGCCACGACCTCCACGGCCCGGCTCTCTCCGGAGAGTTCCCGAACCAGGAAGCGCCCGCCCTCCTCCAGGCCTATGACGCCCACGCCTTCGGAGGCGAAGAGCTTCTTCAGGGATTCGTTGACCATGCCGCCATCCCACGGTCCCCAGTCGAAAGCCGCGACCCGGCACCCGGCCAGCCGCCGGGAGAGCAGGCGCGCGGCCTTGTTCAGGACTTCGTTGGCCATGGCGTAGTCGCTCTGGCCGGAGCGGCCGAAGCGGGCCGTGGAGGACGAGAACAGGGCCAGCAGTCGCAGCTCGTCGAGGTCCAGGGCCTGGAGCAGATGGCGCAACCCGGCCACCTTGGTGAGGAAGACCGAATCGAACTGCTCCGGGGTCTTATCGGCGATGAGCTTGTCCGCCAGGACCCCGGCGCCGAAGACCAGGCCGCGGACCGGGCCGTGCTCCTTCCTGATCCGGGCCAGAGTCTCGCCCAGCGCGGCCGAGTCCCGTACGTCGGCCTGCACGTAGACCGTGCGGCTGCCCGCGGCCTCGACCGCGGTCATGTAGGAACGTATCTCGCGGCCGGCCAGCACCGCGCGGCACAGTTCGCCGGCCTCCTTGGGGGACTTCTGCGGGAACCGGCCCAGGATGGCTTTCTTGAGCTCTGCCTCGGAGCGGCAGGACTTGAGCCAGTCATCTTCGGCGCAGGGCAGCGGGCTGCGCCCCATGAGCACCACCGTCGGACGGCAGGCTCGGGCCAGGGCCAGCGACGCCTGCGCGGTCACGCCGCGCGCCCCCCCCACCACCAGGACGGCGTCGCCCGGCCGCAGCGGCAGGGTCCCTGCTTCCGGAGCCTCTTTCTCCTCCAACTCCAGTTCCCTGCGGCCGGCGGCCGACAGGCCGGTCTCCAGGGAGCCGCGGCGCAGGAGCTCCGCGGCCAGGGCCTCGGCCGCGGAGACGCAGTCGTCCCAGCCCGCGGCCACGTCGAACGCCTTGCAGGAGACCTCGGGCCATTCGTATCCGGCCGTCTTGGCGAGGCCGGCGAGGCCGCCCATGACGGGGTCCTGCTCGGACTTCAGGCCCGAGAGCCCGAAGCTTCCGTCGAGACGGGAGACCGTGGCAAAGACCGCGCCGCCCTCCTGGCCCGCGCGCCGCAGCGCCGGCAGGGCCAGGCGCGCGAGGCCGAAGGCATGGCGCAGGAAGTCCTCGGAGGCGGGCGGCCAGAGCCCGCCCGGGTCGAGACGGGATACGGGCGCCAGGATCACGAGCCCGGCCAGGGCCGGGGGCACCTGCAGGGAGCCGGGCTGGTCCAGCGAGACGACCCGGGCCTGATGGCCGCGGGCCTCCAGGTTGGAGGCCAGGGCCTTGGCCAGGCCGTTGCCTTCGTCGGCGATCCAGACCGGGAGGGCGGGGTCGAGCCGCAGGGCCGGGCCCGAGGCTTTGCGCTCCACGGCGCGCAGGACCGAACGGGTCAGGCGGGAGCCGGTGGGAAGGGGCCCGCTGTCGCCGGAGGCGCCGGCCGTTCTCCTCTCGCCGGAGGGGACGGCGGAGAGATACGCCGAGATCTGCCGCAGGGTGCGCAGGGTCCCCAGGTGTTCGGGCTTGACCTTGGGCGCGGCCGGCAGCTTCTCGCCGATGGCGGAGAGGATCTCCACCCGCTTGATGGAGTCGATGCCCAGGTCGGACTCCAGGTCCATATCCGGGTTCAGGGACTCCGCCGGATAGCCGGTCTTCTCCGAGACGACCGAGACCAGCACGGAACTGACGTCCGGACTTCCGGCCCCGGAGGGGCCGGAAGCCGCCGAGCCCCCTTGAGGGGGCGAGGCGAGGTGTGGGGGAGCACCCGCGGAAAGGAACTCGGCGATCTTGCGCAGGGTGCGCAGGGTCCCCAGGTGCTCGGGCTTGACCTTAGGAGCCGCGGGGAGTTTCTCGCCGATGGCGGAGAGGATCTCCACCCGCTTGATGGAGTCGATGCCCAGGTCGGACTCCAGGTCCATATCCGGGTTCAGGGACTCCGGCGGATAGCCGGTCTTCTCAGACACGACCGCGAGGAGGACCGCGGACACGTCGGAGGACGGGGATGGGACAGGGGCCTGGACCGGAGCGGGGATGGCCGGCATCACGGGCGCGGGCGAACCGCCCAATTGCTGTCCCACGAGAGCTTGGAACGAGCGCTGGATCGACTCTTGCCCGGCCAAGAATCGCGCGTGGAGCTCCGCGGTCTGTTCCTGCAGGCGCTGCAAGGCGAGCATGCTCTCTTGGGCGGATTGCAACGACGACGGCAACGGCGTCGACCCGACGACCTCCGGTCGTCGGGTCGCGGGTCCGAGGGCTGCGCCCTCGGCCCTCGGGGACGGACACGTCTGGAGAGGCGACTTGTTCGGCGACCGGTAATTGGCCCCGGTGAGCTTCACGGAGAACTTGGACTTCTTCTTCTCGGCCGAGTGCCGGACCGCCTCTTCCCCGCCCTGCCACGACGCGAGCTTGACCGGACAGCCGGCGGCCGCCAGCGCGGCCAGTGCCCGTCCCAGGTCCGCGCTGAAGCTCCGCCGGCCCGAGGACGAATCCAGGGCCAGGGCCAGATGGTCCTTGCCCTTGAGGATGGCACCGACCAGGCCGGTCAACTTGTTCCCAGGGCCGACCTCGAGGAAGACCCGCGCGCCGGCAGCGTGCATGTTCTCGACCATGGCCACGAACTCCACCGGCGAGGCCAGTTGGGCGGCCAAAGTGTCGCAGGCGGACTGGGAGGACTCGGGATAGAGCGAGGCGGTCTTGTTGGCGTAGACCGGGACGCCGGGCTTGCGCAGCCCGACCTTCTTGATGGCCGTGCGGAAGGCCTTCTGCGCGCCCTCCACCAGCGGGCTGTGGAACGCGGCGGAGACCGGGAGCTCCACGCAGCGCAGGCCGCGCTTGCCCAGCACCTCGGCCGCGCGGCGCAGTTCCGGCCGGCGGCCGGAGAGCACCGACTGGCTGGGCGTGTTCTTGTTCGCCACCACCAGGTCGAGCTTCTCCTCCCGCATGGCCCGCTCGATATCCGCCAGGGGCGCGGCGACGGCCAGCATGCCGCCGCCGTCGCCTGCGGTATCGGAAGTTCCGCAGGTGCCGGCCGGACGGACATCCTTACGGCCGGCGCCCGCGACCTCGGCCATGACCTTGCCGCGCAGGGCGGAGAGGGCGTGCAGGGTCTTCTCGTCGTAGCGGCCCGCGGCGCAGAGGGCCACGAGCTCACCGTAGGAATGCCCGGCGACCGCGTCCGGGGCCACCCCGAAGTCCGCGAGCACGCGGAAGGCGCCGAAGCTCACGGCCCCCAGGGCCGGCTGGGCCGCGCGCGTGTCGCGCAGGGCCGCCTCCTGGCGCTTCTTCTCCTCGGGCGTGAAGGCCGGCTGAGGATAGATGAGGTCGCTGAGACGTCCACCCTCATAAGCCGCGTCGGCCGCGGCCAGCGCGTCGAAGGCCTCGGGGAACTGGCAGACCAGGTCCCTCCCCATGCCTACGTACTGCGAGCCCTGGCCGGGGAAGAGCACCGCCAGCTTGCCGGGCTTGCCCGAGCCGAGATAAGCCCCTTCGGGCATAGGCTTGGCTCCGTCGAGCGCCTCGCGCACGCTGGAGAGGAGCTTGCGCAGGTCCGTGCCCGGCTGCAGGAGCAGGCACAGGCGCGCGGCAGCGCCCGGGTCGAAGGCGGCCCGGGAGGCCGCGGTTCTGACGCGGGCCTCGTCCCAGGAGAGCCTTTCCCAGCCGGAGAGGGCGCCGGCCAGGGACCCGCTGTCGGAGCCGGAGAAAGCCGCGATCTCGGTCTCGCCGTCCCAGTCCACGGCGGTCTTGTCGGGCCGGTATTCCTCGAGGACCGCGTGGAAGTTGCTGCCCCCGAAGCCCAGGGCGCTGACCGCGGCGCGGCGCGGCTGCGCGCCCCGGAGCCAGGGCCGCTTCTCGGTGTTGAGGTAGAAAGGGGTCTCCGGCGCGGCCAGCGGCTTGATGGGAGACTCGACCTTGATGGTCGGAGGCAGGACCTTGTGGTGCAGGGACAGGGCGGCCTTGATCAGCCCGGCGGCTCCCGCCGCCGCCTTGGTGTGGCCGATCATGGATTTGACCGAGCCTAGGGCGCACCAGCGCGAGCGGCCCTGCGCGTTCTTCCCGAAGACCTCGCCGAGAGCCTGGACTTCGGCGGCGTCTCCGACCGTGGTGCCCGTGCCGTGGGCTTCGACGAGTTCGACCGTCTCGGGCCCGAATCCCGCGTGCTCGTAGGCCGAAGCCAGGGCCTTGGTCTGCCCCTCGGCGCTGGGCGCGTAGATGGACTTGCCGCGGCCGTCCGAGGACGACCCGACGCCCTTGAGCACGGCGTAGATCTTGTCGCCGTCGCGCTCCGCGTCGTCGAGACGCTTGAGCACCAGCATGCCCAGGCCCTCACCCAGCATGGTGCCGTCGCCCTTGGAGTCGAAGGGCCGGATGTCGCCGGAAGGGGAGAGGGCCGGGGTCTTGCTGAAGCACATGAACATGAAGATGTCGTTGAAGCAGTCCACGCCGCCCGTGACCACCATGGAGGAGCGCTGGGCCGCCAGCTCCAGGCCGGCGAGGTTGAGCGCGGAGAGGGAGCTCGCGCAGGCGGCGTCCACCACGCAGTTGGTGCCGCCCAGGTCGTAGCGGTTGGCGATGCGCCCGGCCACCACGTTGCCCAGCAGGCCGGGGAAGGAGCTCTCCTGCCAGGGCACGTAGCCGGCCTTGATGCGCCCCACGATCCACTCCGCCTGCTCCGCGGGGATGCCGGCCTCGGCCAGGGCCTGGCGCCAGATGGGGTGGCCCAGGCGCGCGCCCAGGGGGATGACCAGCTCCAGAGTCCCGGTCACGCCCAGGATGACGCTGACCCGGGAGCGGTCGTACTGCTTCTCCGGGCCGTAGCCCGCGTCGCGCAGGGCCATGCCCGCTGCCACCAGGCCGAGGAGCTGGGCGCTGTCCGTGGCCTCCAGGGCGTTGGGCGCGATGCCGAACTCTCCCGGGTCGAAGTCCACGGGCTTGAGGAAGCCGCCGCGCCGGGCGTAGGTGAGGTCCGGCCGCTTGGGGTCGGAGTCGAAGTAGTCCGCCGCGCTCCAGTGGCTGGCCGGGATCTCGGTGATGGCGTCCACCCCGCCTTTGATGTTGCCCCAGTACTCCTCCAGGCCGGCGGCCTTGGGGAACAGGCAGCCCATGCCGATGATGGCGATGGGAGTGGAACGCGGCTCTTCTTTTTTCATGTATCCTCTAATCGATAAGTCTGTCGAGTTCGGGACGGCGTCGCGGTTTGAAGTCGGACATGGCGGCCGGGACGGGGTGTCCCTGGCAGCGCAGGCTGTGCGCGCGGGTCAGGTAGGCGGCTCCGGCCATCAGGTTCAGGGCCACCACGGCGGCGCGGCGCTCCCGAGGGTCCTCCAGGAAGCTGCCCTTGGCCCACTCGTTGAAGGCGCCCATGGCCGGGCCGCACCAGACCTGGTAGTCCACCTGGCGGCCGGGCTCGCCGGAGTTGGCCCAGCGCGAGGCCTGGCCCAGGTACCACCGGAACACCAGGGCCATCTTGTGCTTGGGGTCGCGTTCCCCCCGCTCGGCCTGGGCCGGGTCCCGCCGGAGGAAGTACTCGCGGGTCTGGCGCCAGATGTCGTCGCACGCGGCGCGGAAGTAGTCGCGTTCCAGCGCGGCCCGCGCCGCCTGGGGGATGGCGTCGAGGCTGTCGTAGGTCCGGTAGAGATCATAGAGCCGGCCCGCGCGCATGGCGAAGAGGCTGCCGCGCTTGAGGACCTGGACCTTGACCCCCATCTCGAACATGTCCGCGGCCGGGGCCATGGCCGTGTCGGCCTGCCCCGCCGCGGCCAGCATGGTCCGGACCGCGTCCGAGGTTCCGGACTCCGCGCAGGCCTGGTTGACCGAGCCGGTCATGACGTAGGCCGCTCCCATGGCGAAAGCCGCGGCCGCGGAGGCGGGGGTGGCGATGCCGCCGGCCGCGCCCACGCGCACGGGCCGGGCGAAGCGGTGCTTCTCCTGCAGGCGGTCGCGCAGGGCGGCGATGGAGGGGAACAGGGTCAGGGCGGGGCGGTTGTCCGTGTGCCCGCCGCTGTCCGCCTCGGCCGTGACGTCGTCGGCCATGGGCACGGCCTCGGCCATGCGCGCGGTCTCGTGGTCGATCTCCCCGGAGCTCACCAGCTCCCGGAGCAGGGCCTCGGGCGGCGGGGACATGAAGCGGCTGGCGACCTCCACGCGGGAGACCTTGGCCACCACGCGGTTGGCGCTCTCCACCTCGCCCGAGCCGCGGCGCTGCAGGCCCTTGACCCGGTAGCGCACCAGGGGCAGGGAGAGGTCGACGTAGGCGGAGGCCTCGACGAGCCGGACCTCGCGGCGCAGGTAGAGGTCGATGACCGCGGCCTCGAGGTTGGGCTCGTTGGGGCTGTTGATGATGTTGAAGCCGATGGGCAGGCCGTCGAGCTCGGACTGGGCCTGGCCGATGGCCTCCTCGACCTTCTCGGGGGAGAGGCCGGCGGAGCCGAAGAAGGCGAGCAGGCCCTCGCGCGCCAGGGCCTCGGCCAGGGCCAGGGAGGCGATGCCGTTGGCCATGGAGCCGCCGGCGTAAGCGTACTTCAGCCCGTGGGCGCGGCGGAACTCCGGGTCGCCGAGGTTCCCGGGCCGGCAGGGCGGGACCACGGCCTCGCCCAGACGGACCGTCTCGCCCAGGCGCAGGAGCTGGTCCTGGAGGGTGTCGGCCCCAGCGGTACGGCTCAAGAACGGCCCCACTCGGCGATGAAGTTCATCTCTAGCGAGACAGAAACAGCCGGAAGGCTGTTAAATCTATCGAGAAAGAGAGATTATACTCGTTCTGGCGGGGCTTCTTCAATGCGGCGCTTCAACTCACGTAAGATGTCCCTGAAAACCAAGTCGTCAACTCATCCGCCCCCCGGCCCTGCGGACCCTACGCCTTGGCCGCGGCTGACGCGCATGGCCAACAAGCTCCATTATGATGGAAGGGCATCAAGGCTGATGAGTGCGGCCAATTGCATGCGATTCAAGGGACCAGCCGATAGCCCCTCTGAGAATAGTGCTTGTCGAAGGAGAAGGCGGTGTCGATGCCCTGTTTGTCCATGACCGCGAAGCAGGTGGAATCCACGAAGTCGAATTCCTTGTCGCGGAAACGCAGGAACTCCTTCCACGCCGCCTCCTCGTACTCGGCGTCGAGATAAAACAGGCGGACCAGTTCGCTGGCCCGGAGCCTCGATCCGAACTGCGCCGCGATGGTCTTCCCCAAACGCTTGGTCAGAAGGGATATCGCCTCGGCGAAGACGTAGTTATTGGTCAGGAGCGGCGCCTCGTTGGCGTCCAAGCAGGCCCGCGCACGGGCATGCGCCGGGTCCTTGCGGTCGGCGAGCGCATAGAAGGCGCTGGTGTCGACGAATATCTGCTTCATCGGCCGTAGAGGTAGTCCTTGTGGTTCTCGGCCACGGCGCAGCCGTCGCCCGCGGCCATGCCCACCGCCTTCCAGAGAGGGTCCTTCCTCCTCTTCTCCTTGACGGCGGCCTGCATGCGCTCGTCAATCAGGTCCCTGACGACCTGAGCGATGCTATCCCCACGCCTGCGCGCCCATTGGACGAGGAAGTTGTAGCGGGATTCGTCGAGGTAGAGCTGGGTCCTATGCATGATGCCCCCTATTGCTGTAATACAGTATAACAGCATACAGTCCTCCTGTCCAGGGGTTGCGGCCTGGCCCCGGGACATCGCGGGACCAGGCCGCCCCTGCCTACGCCTTGGCCGACGCCTCCTCGAAGGCCTTCATGATGGCGCCCGTGGCCTCGCGGTAGGACGCCGAGGTGATCGGGAAGGCCACGTCGTAGTACTTCTTCTCCTCCCCGTCCCCGTTGCCGCCGTTGTGCCAGCGCCGGCTGGGGAAGGCCACGAACACCGACTCCTCCCCCTCCTTGGCCACCTTCAATATGCGGATGTCCCGGATGACGAAGGCCCCCCCGATGACCAGCTCCGCAAAACCCAGAAGCTGCGCGCTGCCATAAGCCAGCGGCTGCCGGCAGACCTTGACTCGCGGCTCCAGATCAGGCATCTCATGACATTCCCCCATCTTCCCTCCCTGCGTCCGTAGCTTGACGGCTCCATACCCATTCATACGGGCGAGGCGCGGAAAAGTTCCGTCTTCAGAGGGAGCGGCGGCCCGGCGGGTTCAGCCCTCCGGCCACTCGTACGACGAGCGGTGGGCCTGGCGGGAGTCGGCGTAGTCGATGAACTTCGCGTAGAACGGATGGCGGCCGATGGTGACCGAGTCGCCGATGACGATGAGCAGGCGCCGGGCCCGGGTCATGGCCACGTTCATGCGCCGGATGTCGGAGAGGAAGCCCACCTCGCCGGCCTCGTTGTTGCGCACCAACGAGACGATGGTGACCTCCTTCTCCCGTCCCTGGAACCCGTCCACGGAGCCGATCTCCAGCCCCGGGATGCGGGAGAGGGACTTGAGGAGCTTGACCTGGGCGACATAGGGCGTGATCAGCGCCACCTGCCTGGGGTCGATGCCGCTGGCCAGCACCTTCTCGAGCAGGCGCAGGGCGAGCTCCGCCTCGCCGCGGTTCTCCCGGCTCTCCAGGAGCTCGTTCCAGGACTCGGAGTGGCCCGCGCCTGCGGTGTCCACGAAGGTCAGGGGCGTGGAGGTCAGGTCCGTGGCCTCCACGTTGGGCAGCTCCGCGGCCGTGTGCGCGGCCACGGACTCGTGGGCGATGAGCTTGCCGTCGTAGAACTGGTCCGAGGAAAAGCGCATGATGTCCTCGTGCATGCGGTACTGCACGCGCAGCAGGCTCTGCAGGGTCCCGGGCAGGAGGCCCTTCAAGCGGTCGAAGAGCGTCGTGGCCAGGCCCTGCTCCGCGGCCTCTTTCGAATAGATGGTGGGCGGCAGCTGCATGGAGTCGCCCGCGAACACGGCGCGGTCGCCCATGGTCAGGGGGATCCAGGACAGGGGCTCGGTGGCCTGGGAAGCCTCGTCGAGAGCCACCAGGTCGAAGCCGCCTTTGACCAGCCCGCGCGCGAGCCCGCCGTGGGTGGAGAGCACGACCTGGGCCCCGGCGATGATGCGCCGCATGATGTCGGCCTCGATGTCGCGCGCCTGGCGCCAGAGCTTGGCGATCTCGCGGTCGCGCTCCTGGCGCTCCTCGTAGCCGAGCTGGCCGCGGCCGAAGCGGGAACGGCGCTTGACCAGGCGCTCACGCCAGGCGTCGAGCTCCTGGACTTCGCCGTAGGAGGGATCCTCCTCGACCAGGGCGGCGAGGTTGGCATGGCGCAGGGACTCCAAGGTTCGCGCCGGGTGGCCCAGACGCACCAGGCGCAGGCCCGAGCCCTGCAGCTTCTCCAGGATGTTGTCCACCGCGATGTTGGACGGGGCCGTGGCCAGGACGCGCTCGCCCGCGGCCGCGGCCTGGCGGATGATCTCCACGAGCACCGTGGTCTTGCCCGTGCCCGGCGGGCCGTGCACCAGGGCGGCGTCCGAGGCGGCCAGGCAGCGCTTGACCGCCTCCTGCTGGAACTCGTTGAGGGCCTCGTTGAAGAGCCTGAGCTTGCGCGCCCGGCGGCGGTCCGGCTGCGCCTCGCCCAGGAAGATCTCGCGCAGGACCGCGGTGCGGTTCTTGCGCGCGTCGGCGGCCGTGGCCAGGGCCTTCTTCATGCGGCGGTAGGTGGCGTCGGAGCCCAGCTTGTCCACCTGGCAGACGCCGCGGCCGAGCTGGGCGGGCTCGGGGCCGTTGAGGGCGATGACCGCGCGGTACTCGTCGACCTTGTAGAGGGTGCCCTCGCAGTCCTCGGGCTGACTGCCGGCCGGGAAGGTGAGCAGGGCATTGTCGCCCGCGCTCATGGCGTGGAAGGGCGCGAGGTCCTCGCCCTTGGGCTGGCGGGAGAGAGCCAGCAGGGGCATGCCGCCCATGCCGGTGCTCACCTCGTCGATGACCAGGCCGGTGACGGTCTTGCCCAGGGCCTCGCGCGTGGCCAGGGGGAAGCGCTTGAGCTCGCGGAGGTTCTCCTCCTTCTCCGCCAGGCGCTCCATCTCCAGGAGACGGAGCAGCTCGGCGAAATGTTCCTTCCCGGCCATGCTCAGCGCGACGATCCAGCCGGCGCGCGCCTCTTGTCGATCTCCCTCTGCATCGACTGGCCCATGCGGTCGAGCTCGGCGGTGCCGGCCTTGACCTCGTCCACGGCCGGAGCGGCCGGCTCGGGCGCAGGGGACTCCTTGACGACCTCCGCCTTGGGCGCCTCGGGCACGGGAGCGATGCCGAGCCCGCAGGTGGCCAGCCGCCTGTAGATGCGCCCCTTGCTGCGGGGGTTGACGCAATGGCCGTTCCTCACGACGTGGAGCGTGACCTCCTGCAGCTCCTTCTTGAGCTTGGCCGCCGTCCGCTCCGCCTCCGTGTCGATGGTGCGCCCGCCGCGCACCGCGGCCACGGCCGCGCCGCGGAAGCCGCTGTAGCCCTCGGAGCTGCCCTGGTTGAGGCCCGTCCAGAGGTTCGACCAGTAGCCGGTCTCCTCAATCCCCGCCGGGTCCACGCCCAGCTCGGTCCTGGCGCTGGCGGCGAACTCCGCCTGGTACTCGGGCCGCTCCTTCTCCTCCGGGCCGGCGTTGAGGGCCTGGTAGAACTGGAGCGTGGCCAGGGCCCCGTAAGCCGCGCTGATGGCCTCGGCGCGGGTCGGCCGGATGAGTCGGAAGGAGCCCGCCTGGCCCTCCGGTCGCTTAGCCGCGACCGCGCGGTAGTCCTCGTCCGAGACCCGCTGCAGCAGGTCGGCCAGTTCGTTGAGCTTGGTCTCCAGCGCGGAGAAGTCCGTCTCGGCCGCGGCCTTGCCCAGCCCGCAGGCCGCCAGCTCGTCGTAGAGCTTTCCTTCCTCGAAGTGCAGGGCGGCCTTCTCGGCCGCCGGCAGGTCGGGCTTGGCCAGCCGCGCCTCGGCCTCCTGGACGGCCTTCTTGAGCTTGACCGCCTTCTTCTCCGCCTCGGTGTCCAGGGAGCGGCCGCCGCGCACCGCCATCACCACGGTGCCATAGCGCGCCCGGGGCTCAGGGTCCTGGTTGAGATACTCGTTGAAGCTCGACCACCAACCCGCTTCCTCAAGAGTGTCCGGGTTGACGGCCAGGGCGTCGGCATCCTTGAGCTTGGCCTGCAGGGCCGCCTCCACCCGGGGCTTCTCATCGGCGGCCGGCCCGGCCTTGAGGGCCGTCTGGTACTCCAGGGCCGCCAAAGTGCCGTAGACCGCGCTGATGGCCTCGGCCCGGGAGGCGCGGAAAGGCTTGCCGCCCGCGGGAGCCGATTTCAGGTATTCCTCGTCGGAAAGCTGCTGGAGCAGGTCCGCCACGAGCCTGAGGCGCTCCGCCTGGGGGAGAGATTCCAGGGGAGCGTTGGGATCGGATGAGGGGGCCTTCGTCGCCGCGGGCTCGGCCGGGGACTGCTGGGCCGGCGCGACGGGCGCGAGGGCCAGGACAGCCAGCAAGATCAGGGACATGGGCGGACCTCCGGGAGGGAATTCACTTCACGGGCAAAGAAGTATAGCAAACACCTCGGCACCCATGGCCCATGGCCGCTACTGGGTCTGCGTCACGCGCGTGCCGGCCATGAGGTCGTGCCAGCCGCGGCCGTCGCGCTCCCAGAGGGCCCAGAGATAGCCCAGGAAGAGGCAGTAGCCGGAGATCAGCGAGAAGAAGGCTCGGATGAGGTTCTGCTTGCGCTCCAGGGGCCCCGAGCCCGCCATGGGGACCACGGCCAGCTTGCAGATCTTTCCGCCCGGAGTGGTGCCCAGGGCCTTGACGAACAGGACGGAGTAGAGGAACCAGACCAAAGCGAAGCGCAGGTCCTTCTTCTTCTTGATGCGGCTGACCGTCGTGCCGTCCTCGTCGTAGACCTGCTCCTCCTCCGCCGCGTCCTCCACGTCCACGCCGTCGAGGCTGACGTGGAGCTTGAGGTCCTTGTCCTTCCCGTCGAGCTTGACCCCCCGCTTGCCGATGGCGACCTTGCCATGGGGGCCTTCGATCTTGATGCCGTCCGGGCCGACGCTCACGTCTCCCTCGGGGCTCTTCACGGAGAGAGCGCCCGGGCCCGCCGCGGCGGGCTGGGACTTGAGCTTGCGCGTGATGCGCACGCCCTTGGTCTCCCCGGGCCAGAACAGGCCGATGATCAGGGCGCAGAGCACGCCGTCTATGGCCAAGGCGCCCAGGCGGCGCCAGAGCCGGGGCTTGGCGTGCCCCGAAGGGACGACGGCCGGAGCGCCGAGGGGGTTGAGGGCCTGCAGGAAGCGCCTGGCCCGGGGGAGCCGCTCCACCTGGGCCCCGACCTCCACCGGTCTCTCGCGCTTGACCTTGTAGACCCGGACCTTCTCCGGGATGCCCTTGAGCTGGAGCAGCCCCACCTCGCTGGAGGGGACCTCCTTCTTGTTCATGGCCAGGTAGACCGCGTCCGTGAAGAAGACCTCGCCGGCCTCGGCGATGGCCTCGATGCGCGCCGTGATGTTGACCGGCTCGCCGAACACGTCGTTGTCGGAGAGGTTGACCTCGCCCTGGTTGATGGCGATGCGGATCTCGATGCGGTCCGCGTGCTCCTTGTCGCAGTTGTGCTGGCGCAGGGCCTCCTGGGCCTGGACCCCGGCCAGCACCGCGTCGGTGGGGCTCTCGAAGGTCATGAGGAAGGCGTCGCCGATGGTCTTGACCAGCTTGCCGCCCTTGGCCTCCAGGACGGGCAGGACGAGTTCCTTGTGCTTGTCGAGCATCTGCTGGATTTCGGCGCGGCTCTTGTGGGAGGTCTTGTCCGTGAAGCCCTTGATGTCCGTGAGGAGTATGGTCAGGTTGCGGGTGACGGGAGCGCTCATGGAGGGATTCTAGCAAATGAGCCTTTCTCCGGTTCCGGTGCCGGCTTTCTTTTATATACTTGGCCGATGGAGTGGCAGCACGTGCTCAGGAAGTACCTGCGGCGGCGCCCGCCCGGCTCCGGGGACTTCACCAGGGACCTCGACAAATACGTGCCGGGCAACCGCCTGGCCCTGCTCAACTCCGGCCAGGAGGCCTTCGCGGCCATGCGCGAGGCCGTGACCGCAGCCCGCAAGACCGTGCATCTGGAGACCTACATCTTCGCGAACGACGAGACCGGGCGGGATTTCGCCGGCCGGCTCATGGAGCGGGCACGCCAGGGCGTGAGCGTGCGGCTCATCTTCGACTCCGCAGGCTCCATGGGCCTCGACCCCCTGCTCCTCACGCAGATGCGCAACGCCGGGGTGCGCATCCTGGAGTACCACCCCCTGGCGCCCTGGCGGCCGAACTGGGCCTGGCGGCGCCGGGACCACCGCAAGATACTGGTGGCGGACGGCCGCGTCGCCTTCACCGGCGGCATGAACGTCTCCCGGGACCACCTCCAGGTCGAGGAGGGAGGGCACGGCTGGAACGACGCGCACCTGCGCCTGGAGGGCCCGGCGGCCCACGAGCTCGACCGGCTCTTCCGCGAGGTCTGGTTCAAGGAGACCCGGCAGGGCTTCCCCCTCGCGGGGTCCCCGGAGGCCCACCCGGTCAACTCCCTGGTCTGGGTCGCGGCCAACCAGGAGTTCCTGCACCGCCACCGCATCCGGCGCGCCTATCTCGACGCCCTGCGCGCGGCGCGGCGCGAGGTCTGCATCGCCAACGCCTATTTCATCCCGGACCGCGGCATCCGCAAGGCCCTGGCCGCGGCCGTGCGCCGGGGTGTGGCGGTGCGCATCCTGGTGCAGGGCTGCTCCGACCATCCCGCGGTCTGGCGGGCCGGACGGCACACCTACGACGAGCTCCTGCGCCGCGGGGTGCGGCTCTTCGAGTGGCAGGGCGCGGTGATGCACTGCAAGACCGCGGTCATCGACGGGGTCTGGTGCGCGATCGGCTCCTACAACCTCGACCACGGCAGCCTGCGGCACAACCTGGAGGTCAGCCTCCAGATCCTCGACTGCGGCCTCGCCGCGAGGATGAAGGCCCGCTTCGAGGCCGACCTGGCGCGCGCCCGGGAGCTCACCCTCCCGCAATGGCGCCGGCGCCTCTGGCTGGACAAGCTGCGCGAGGAGTTCTGGTACCTGTTCCGGTACTTCTTCTAGGTGTCTCTTCCAGGTGTCAGGCTTTCACGAACTTCACGGTTCAACAGGCGCGGCAAATGTGAACTTCGTGAAAGCCTGACACCCCTCAGCGCTTGCCCGCGAAGTACGGGTGCTTGAGGTAGGGCAGGCGCTCCGGCTTGCGCTCGGTCTTGCGCAGTTCCATCTCCTGGACCAGGATGGACGGCGCCACGATGGAGGCGGGCACCGGGGTCCGGCCCTGCTGGCCGTGATAGAAGTTGAAGACGTACATCTCCTTCGAGGCGGCCACGATGTCGCGCAGGGGCCGGAAGCCCGCGCCCACGAACTCCACCCCCGCGACCGGCTCCTCGCGGCCGTCGGCCGCGTAGAGCTTGTAGGCCCGGATCGGGGTGAGCCCTCCCATCGAGCGCACGATGACGCCGTAGTCCAGCTCCAGCTCGCGGCACATGGCCCGCATCCTCTCCTTGAGCTCGGCCCGGGGCACGGACTTCTCGGGGGTGACGATGAGCGTGCCCATGCGGCCGGACGGCTCCCCGTTGAAGGCGGCGCGGCCGTGGCCGTTGGAGCGTTTGAACTCCCGGATGGGAGCCCGGCTCATGTAGAGGCCGACGAGCTTGCCCTTGCGGGTCAGCTCCAGGCGCTGGGCCGGCACGCCTTCCTCGTCCACCTCATAGTGCCCGAAGAGAGGCGTCCCTTCCCAGCGCTCCAGCAGGGGCTCGTCCGCAAAGCCCAGCCAGGGCACGCTCACGCGCATGCCCAGGCGACTGACGAAAGGCGGCGCGTCGAAGACCCGGTTCCCCGCGTCCTCGGCCCAGAGGCCCCGCGGGCTGGAGATGTTGTCCACCAACTGCACATCGAAGAACTCCGCGGCGGCCTGGTCCTCGAAGAGCACCGGCCCCACGTAGGCTTCCACGGTGGAGCCGTGGACCACGTCCGCCACGCCCTGGGCGAAGCGCCGCGCCTCGGCCAGCAGGGTCTCCTGCGGCGGGACGTCGTCCCAGCCGGGATAGTACAGGCTCAGGGAGTCGCCCACGCGCAGGCCGTCCCGGGCCTGGGTCTGGGCGAGGAACTCGATCTCGACGTGCGTCTGCGCGACCCGCACCGCGGTCCCCTCGCTGTCGAGGAGCCTCTTGGTCCCGCTCCCGAAGGCCAGCTGCACGCGCGATTCCTGGATGTCGGGATAGGCGCGGAACACGGCGGAGAGCTCGCGCACGCGCCGCTCCCAGAGCGGCAGGTCTATGGGCGACCAGGAAAGCGGCTCCACGCGCATGGACTCCGGCTCGCGGGAGAAGTCGTCGAAGACCTCCGCGATCTGGTGCCTGGCGCGGAAGGCCTTCTTCTTGGCCAGGACCTCCAGGGCGTTCTTGTAGGCCACGTCGCTCAGGGACCACAGGGTGAAGCGCAGGTTGTCGTAGTCGCCCGCGAAGGAGGCGTTGCCCTGCCCTCCCGGGTGGAAGCCGAAGCCCGAAGGGACGAAGTTGGTGTTGTCGAAGGAGTGATCCCCCACCCGCACGCGCACCTTCATGTCCAGGAAGGGGCTGGCCTGGCTGGCCTCCAGCGCCCCGAAGCTCGCGCTGATGTGCGCCTGGGTGCCCTGTCGGACCGCATAGGTCAGGTGGTAGGGGCCGGGCAGGTCGTCCATGCGCAGGCGGCGCAGGCTGCGGTCCATCTCGTCTTGCATGGCGCGGAAGACGGAGTCGTCCGCGGGCAAGGGAACGCGGCCCCCGGAGGCGATGGTCGTATTCCGCTCGCCGGAGGGGGCGGGAGGGAGGGCGGCTAGAGCCTGCATGGGCAGACCAAGGACAAGAACGGCCAGTATCCCCCAACGGACCCGCCGGCCCCCACGGGGGGCCGGCGGTTGCGGGGGCCCCGAAGGCTGCCCCGCCATTCCACGGCAAGCCTCTTCTCGTTTCATCAAGGCTTGTCCCCATACGGCGGCGGCAGGATGGGCGGCTTGGCCTGGGACTTGGAGACCTTCTCCACCTCCATCTCCGAGATGAGCAGGCTCGGCGACACGGCCGAGACCGGCACGCCGCCGGACTCGGCGCCGCAGGTGCCGTTGAAGACCGCGGGATCGTCGCCCGCCGCCAGGATCTTCATGAAGCTGGCGATGGGCGTGCCCACGATGTCCACGCCGCGCACGGTCTCGTCGGGCCGGCCGTCCGCGTAGACCTTGTAGACCAGCAGGGGCTGGACCTTGAAGGCCTGCACCCCGCCCCGTCCGGTGGTGGTGAAGCCGCCCGAGATGTCATCGAAGACCAGCCCGAAGGGCTTCTTCTGCCGGGCCAGCTCCTCGAGCAGGAGGCGGCGCAGCTCGGCATAAGGCACGGTGCGCGAGGCCTCCACGATGGTGTTGCCCATGCGCGCCACCGTCGCATGGCCGGGCTCGCGCCGGCCGTGGCCGTTGGAGCGCGGGAAGCCCTTGATGGGCATGCGGTTGAGCAGGAAGCCGCGCAGGAGGCCGCCCTCCACCAGGGTCGCGCGCTGGGCCGGGACGCCCTCGTCGTCGTACCGGTAGGCGCCGCGCAGGAAGGTCCCCCGGTACCGGTCCAGCGTGGGGTCGTCCTGGACCGAGATGAAGCTGGAGACCACGGGCTGGCCGAGCTTCTTGGTGAAGGTCTGCCCCTCGCTCTCCCGCTTCTGGCGCTGGCCCTCCACGCGGTGCCCGAAGATCTCATGGAAGAACACGGCCGCGGCGCGGCTCTTCAGGATGACCGGGCCGGCGTAAGGCTCGACCAAAGGCGCCGACCGGAGGGCCTTGAGCTCGGCGACGGAGCGCGCGATGTCGCCGCGCAGGGTCTCGTCCGAAGGCAGGTCCGAGAGGCGGTCGCCGTCGTAGCTCCTGGACCGGTAGATGTCCATGCCGTCCGTGGTGCGGCTGATGAGTTGGTAGGAGAGCCGGATGTAGAGGTTGCCCGTGCGCAGCCGGGCCCCCTCGCTGGAGACGAAGCGCCGGTCCGCCAGCCGCACCTCCAGGCCGACGCCGGAGTCGTAGATGAAAGGATGCGTCTTGAACAGGGCCGAGAGCTCCTTGAGCCGGCTGCGCCACAGGTCCTTGTCGAGCACGGGAAAATCGGCCTCGTCCTCGTGCCGGGCCGCGGGGCCTTCCTCGGAGAAGTCCGGGGAACGGTCCTCCTCCTCGGCGGTCACGGCCCGGTTGGTCTTCACCTTGGTGTAGCGCTCCAGCGCCGCCTTGAAGGCGGCGTCGGTGCTCTGCCAGAGGGCGGCGCGCAGGGCGGCCGCGTCGGTCTCGGCCGGGACGCGGTCGCGGCTCCGGCCCGCATCCCCCATCCAGGAGCCCCGGCCCTTGAGCTCGTGAGTGTTGTCGAACTGCCGGGCCCCGACGCGCACGTCCGTGTCGAGGTAGCGGCTGGCCTGGAAGGAGTCGCTCTCCAAGGCGCCGAGGCTGGCGCCCAGCCGGAACTCCTTGACGTCCGTCGTCTCGTAGGCGAGGTAGTACAGCGGCGCGGTGCCGGCACGCGCGAGCTTGGAGGATGAGCGGGAGAGCTCGTCCTGCATCGCGGCGAGCACGGGATCCCCGGCGGCTGCGGAGCCCGCGGCCGCCGGGAAGGTCAGAGCCAAGCCCAGAGCCCAGAAGGCCGCGACGTTCTGCATCCTGTCATCATACCATCTCTTGGCCCTCCCCTTGAAATATATCGAGAGAGGGTCTACACTTAGGATACCCCTTATGTCCGGAACCCTGCTGGCCCTGGCTGCGGCCGTCCTCGTCCTGGCGGCTCCCATCCAGGCGCAGTCCCGGCGCCGGACCGCGGCGCCGGCCAAGACCTCCGCCCTCGACGCCCAGGCCTTCGAGCAGAACTATGAGATGATCTTCCTGCTGGCGGGACAGGCCTATCTCAAGGACGGGCCCATGCCGGACCCCGGCAGCCTCGAGCACATCCTCGCCGCCCTCCCGGAGCCCGTGAGAGGCAAGGCGCGCGACAAGAAGGCGTCGCTCGAGCGAATCATCTCCGGGGCCGAATGCGTCCAGGGCGGCCCCGCGGGGATCCCCCTGGAGGTCTACCGCCTGATGGTCAACCAGGCCGCGGAGGACCTGAAGGTAGGCGCCATCGTGGAGCAGGACTTCGTCCCCAACGCGCGCGCCGGCCGCTCCCTGAACGCGGAGGAGAAGTCCCTGGTCAAGACCTGCCAAGCCGAGGCGCGCGACAAGCCCTATGACCGCCGCGGCTTCTACCAGAAGTGCCTCGGCCGCCGGCGCTGCGAGGCCGTCTATCTCCCCCCCGCCCGCCCCGCCCGCAACGCCCAGGCGCAGCCCGGGCCGGAGTGCGGGCCGGTCCTGGAATCAGTCGCACAGCTGCGGAGCAAGCTCCCCGGAGGGCTTTCCGACGATGTCGGCCGCAAGCTCGATGAGACGCGCGGCCGGCTGCTGTCCGGGTCCTCGGGCTGGGACAGTCTCCTGGGGGCCGGCCCGGCGAGCCGCCAGCGGCGCTTCGGCGTGGCCCCGATCATAGGAGCCCGGGTCAGCGCCGCGCCCGCCAAGGGCGCCGGCGGCAGCGGAAGTTCCGCCGATGCCGTCCGGACGGACGTCCATACGGACGGCGCCGGCGACCTCAAGCTCGGCGAGCCCCCCCTCGACTCGGCCGACCTCGACGCCGGGCTCAAGCTCGCCCGCGTCACCAAGGCCAACGAGATCGGGTTCACGGGCTACTGCTACTCCTACGTCAAGGCCGCCCTGCAGAAGATGGGCATCGTGAGCCGGGCGGACATCGAGAAGGCCGGGGCCGCCGCCCACGCCAAGCTCTTCGCCGAGTTCGTGGAGAGGAATCCGGCCCTGCTCAAGCGCAAGCTGCGGCGCATCCCGGAGCCCTCCTGGCCCGTTCCCATCGGGACCATCGTCATCTGGTCCGCCGGCGCCTGCGGCTACAGCGCCAAGAGCGGCCACATCGAGATCGTCACGCGCATCAAGCCTCCGCAGGCCTGCAGCGACGGCTGCGGGACCTTCCAGACCGCCTGCCTCGACCAGCTGGGCTCGGACCCGCCGCGCGCCCGCGCCAAGCTCCCGGAGGTCCAGGTGCAGTTGACCGCGGCCCAGGCCGACTACGACGCGACCAAGACCTCGGCCAAGCGCGCGGCGCTGCGCCGCAGGCAGGCGGCCCTCAAGGCCGTCGAGAAGCGCCTGGAGCCCCAGGTCGCCGTCTACGTCGTGGAGCGCCAGCCGTAAGGAGATCCGTCCGGCTGGCACCTGCGGAACCTCCGATACCGCAGGCGCCAGTAGCCGCGCCGTGCCTTCCCCCGCCCAATTTGATAGGCTCTCCGCACCCATGAAGCTCTACATCCTGCGCCACGGGCAGTCCCCCTCCGCCGCCGAGGCCAAGGTGGCCAAGGACTTCGACCGCCCCCTCTCGGAGCAGGGCCGCCGGGACGTGCGCCGGGCCGCCCGGCTCCTGGCCGAGCGCGGCGCCCATCCGGACCTCATCCTGCACAGCCCTCTGGTGCGCGCCGCCCAGACCGCCAAGGAGGCGGCCGCCGTCCTCAAGCCCGCCCGCGGACTCGAGGCTTTCACCCCGCTGGCCAACGAGCTCCCCGCCGAGGATCTCGCCGGGGAGCTGCGCCGCCGCAGCCAGGGCCTCGGCGAGGTCCTGGCCGTGGGGCACCAGCCCCAGCTGGGGGAACTCGTGGCCGCGCTCTCGAACGCCGTCTTCAACCTCCGGCCGGCCGGTCTGGTCTCGCTGGAGCTCAAGGACTCCGGGCCAGCCTCGTTCCTGTGGGCCTGCAACCCGGAGGACCTCCCCGTCCCGTGACGCGGGCCGCGCTCCTGGCCGCCCTGCTCTGCTGCGCCTCTCCCGCGGCGGCGCTCTTCGACTCCCGCGAGATGGACGTCATGGACGTGTCCAACCGGCTGGAACCGGAGTACTACCTGCACACCCTGGCCTTCTCCTATCCTGTCGTCTGGGACGACGCCTGGAGCGCCTCCACGGCCCCGGCTTACCGCGTCAACGGGGCGAGCTTGGGCTGCTGCGACCTCCTGCTCCAGCAGGAACTGCGCCTCGACAAGCCCCTGCCCCGGGGGCTGACCTTCCGCTTCCGCCTGCTCCAGGACGAAGGCCGGGAGCACCAGTACTTCCACTATCGGCTGGAGCTGGAGAAGAAGCTGGGCCTGGGCTTCTCCGCCGCCGTGTTCGGCGAGCCGACCTTCCATAAGGAGGACTCGGACATCGGCTTCGGCCTGGCCTACGAGCCCCGCCCGGGCCTGCGCGCCTCGGCCCGGCACACCTTCGTGGACTTCAACTTCAACAAGCGGGGGCACACCACCCAGCGCTACAAGACCAACCCGGCCACGGACGAGTTCAGCGTCACGGCGCGGCCCGCCCCGGACTGGCAGGTCTCGGCCTCAATCATGGTGGACTCCCCCCTGCGCCGCGAGGTCCCGGACGACCTCCGCACGTTCTCGTACCGCCGCACGGACGCGGACCTGACCCTGCGCCACGCCCCCCCCGGACGCTGGAGCCGCCGGCTCTCCTACGGCTACGAGTACGAGCGCAAGGGGGACCTCTTCGTCCCGGCCGCGGCCGGGACCTCCCTGGACACCCGCTGGCAGACGCACCGCCTGCAGGCCGCCCTGGAGGGGACCCTGGGCTCCCGCGACCGACTGGAGCTGGGCCAGCGCGTCCTGCTGCGTCCGGGGCGGACGGACTACATCGGCTCCGCGGCTCCGGGCATCATCCACCGGCGCTGGGAGGCGGAGCCTTACCTGCGCTGGCGCCATGACCTGGCGCCCTGGCTGGTCTCCGAACTCTCAGGCTACGCCGCGCTCGGCGAGGACCGCCAGCTGCGCACGGAGAACGGAGACTCCCTCTTCCGGACCGTCGCGGAGGCGTCCCTGGGCGCGGGCCTGGACTTCGTGTTCGGGCCGTCGGGCCGCATCGGGGTCTACGGCACCCTGGACCTCGACGAGCTGGCGCCCCACCCCTTCGACGGCGGGAACATCCGGGCCATGTTCCTCTTCTAGGTTGGTATAATCTCCCCATGAAGACGGTGCGCCGGCGCAAGAGCGACCTGGACGAGCGCCGGCCTTTCTGGCGCACCCTGCCCCACACCTATCTCTACCCGGCCCTGGGCTTCGCCATCGGGCTGTGCACCCCGCTGGGCGCCTTCCTCATGCGCTACTGGCTGGCCAACCCCCTGCTCAAGACGCTCTGGATCCGCTACGAGCTGCAGTACAACTTCCTGTTCTACGCCTTCATGGGCATCGGGACCATCCTGACCTTCGTGCTCTTCGGCTACGTGCTGGGCCTGCGCAGCGAGGAGCAGCGCGTCAACAACCGCATCCTGCGCGCCCGCCTCGACGAGCTGCACCTCAAGTCCGTGACCGACGGCCTGACCGGCACCTACACGCACGGCTACCTGCACGAGGTCCTGGAGCTGGAGATGCAGCGCGCCCTGACCGGGCCGGCCCCGCTCTCCTTGCTCCTGCTCGACATCGACGACTTCAAGAAGGTCAACGACCTGCACGGGCACCTCTTCGGAGACCGGGTCATCAAGGAGACGGCGGAGACCATCGCGGCCTGCGTGCGCACCGACGACATCTTCGGCCGGCTGGGCGGCGACGAGTTCCTGGTCATCATGCCGGGCGCGGACCACGACACGGCCGCGGTGGTGGCCAAGCGCATCTGCACCTCCTTCGCCAAGAGCAACCACATGGCCACGGTGAGCATCGGCGCGGCGTCCCTGAGCGGGACCGAGAAGGTCTCCCCCGCGGACCTGCTGCACCGCGCGGACCTCAACCTCTACCAGGCCAAGCGCGAAGGCAAGAACCGGGTCTGCGCCGGAGGCAAGGTGGCCTCCACGGCGGTGCCGGTCAAGCCGTCATGAAGCCCCAGGCCCGGAACCTCGACGCGGTGGTGAAGGCCATCCTCCAGCGCACCAAGGAAGGGGTCTCCACTTTGGCCATCTTCGACCTCGACGGCCCCTCTTCGACAACCGGCCGCGCACTATATTCATCCTGCGCGAGCTCTCGGAGCAGTTCGACCGGGAGTTGCCCCAGCTGGCGGCCGCTTTCGGCCGCTTCCATGACCTTGGGATCGTGGAGTACAGCCTGAACGCGACCTTGCGCAAGCTGGGGGTCCGGGACCGCCGGGAGGTCAAGCTCATCGAGAAGGAGTGGGCCAAGCGCTTCTTCTCCGACGAGTACCAGAAATTCGACATTCCCCTGCCCGGCGCCAAGGCCTATGTCAACCGCGTGCACGAAGCCGGGGCCACTGTGATCTACCTCACGGGGCGGGACCTGGGCCGGATGTTCGTGGGCGCGGCGCAGTCTTTGCGCACCTACGGCTTCCCGGTGGGGATCGTGGGCACCATGATGCTGGTCAAGCGCCAGTTCGAGCAGTCCGACGAGGTCTTCAAGACGGACGTGGCCGCCTATCTGCGCCGCCTGGGCCGCGTCGCGGCGGTCTTCGAGAACGAGCCGGCCAACAGCAACCTGCTCAAGAGCGCCTTCCCGGAGGCGGCCTCGTTCTTCGTGCTCACCCAGCACCGGCCCGACGCGCCGCCCCTGGACGAGGGAATCCTGCGCATCCGGGACTTCCGCGTCCGTTAGGGGACTACTTCCTGTCCGGCCAGGGCGGTAGGAAGTACAGGGCCCCGCGCTTGTTCATGCGGGCCTTGTTGATGTAGGTGCTCTCCAGCCCCGGCGCGTAGCCGGCAGGGGGCTCGGCCGCGGCGCGGCTGCCGGAGCGCAGGCGGAAGGAGATCATGCGCTTGAGCGCCTTGACCAGGGCCCCCTCCAGCGCAGAGCGGTGCCGGGACAGGCGCACGTCGTCCGCGGGCTTCAGGGAGGACAGGTGCGCCTGGATGCCCTTGGCCGCCTCGCCGGCCGCCCACTGGAAATCGGCATCGCCCGGATAGGGCTTGGACCCGAAGCTCCTGAGCTCCTCCGCCCGCAGGCGCATGGCCATGCGCAGATAGACATCCACGAGGGCTGGCGACGGCTGGGGCTTGGCCGCGCCGGCGGCGCGCTGCTGCCTCAGGTCTTCGAGCAGGTCCC
>JACRDS010000056.1 GCA_016212825.1 Elusimicrobiota bacterium
ACGGTATTTTGTCTTACGGCAACGGCTGTGGTATCATGCATACGAGCGTAGCCTCCTGGGCCGGCTGTAACCGGCCTCCTGGTTTTAACCCAACCAGAGGTTACGCTTTTCGTTTTTCCACATCAAACGGGACGCCGCCGCCGGGGCGCTCCTGCAGCTTTGGTGCATCGTCGTGTTTCAGCGGGAAGGGAGAGGCACCCCCTCGCCCGCGTGGCCGGCGCTTCCCCCGGTAAGGCTCGTGACCCTGGGACCTTACCGCCTGGTCCGCAACCCAATGAACATCGGCGAGGTGGCGCTTTTCTTGGCGTTAGCGGGCTGGTTTGGCTCCGGAATGCTGCTACTCTACGCGATCGCGTCGGGACTCACGTTCCATCTTTTTGTCCGTCTTCGGGAAGAGCCGGCCCACCGGTCCAAGTTCGGCGCGGCCTATAAAGAGTATTGCGCGAGCGTAGCTCGCTGGTGGCCAAGGGTTCCCTGATGCGAGTCGACAGGGCACCAGTGCCCGGCGCTGCTTTTAGTCATGTGCGCCGGCACTTACGCCCCGGTCCATGAGGATGTGCTGGAAGGCGGGGTATTTGTGCGGTGAACGGCCGGGGAGACAACGCTAACATCGGGCTCTACGGGCGCGCGCTTCAGCTTTAGAACAAGAGTACACGGCACCGGTCAAGTTAATGCCTAGGTTCGCTGTATAGCTTCAATGGCACCCGCCCCAGGCGGTCATCGTATAACAACCCTTCTGACACCCCCTGGCACCGGCCCCATCAGATCCACGGGCGAATACTTCTTATGCCTTCGAGTTGTAGGAAAAATAACCCCTCTTTGTCCCGCCCCGCCGGCTCATCGTGGCCGGGAGGATTGATAGAGATCCTGGACTACGTGGTCATCCACGAACTGGCGCACCTGCGGGAGATGAACCACTCCCGCCGGTTCTGGGCCGTGGTGGAGACCTTCTGCCCGGAGCAGAAGCAGCGCCGCCGCTGGCTGCGCCGCAACGTCTCCCTGCTCCGGCGGCCCTGAGCCTGTCCTGCTAGGGCTGCCGCCGCCCTGATCGCTGATAGGGCCGCAAGTCCTGGACTCCAGGGGCCCTATTTATATAGTCATGGGGAATGGAGTGGGAAAGTCCGGCTATCGGCCTCTCCCCTTGAAATCCGGTGCTCCCGGCCCTATACTCATGATGATGAACGGACTGGGCCGCATGTCCAGCTGCTTCCTGACCGCGCTGTTTCTGGGCGCGCCAGCGGCGGCTGACGAGTGCGATTTCCGGGCCGCCCCGCTCAACGACGCCGAGCTGGGACTGTTCGGCCGCTCCGGCTGGGACTGCCGGCAGGGGGATTCCCCGGCCGACGCGGCCCGCCTGCGCGCATGGACCGCGGAGGAATGCGGCCGCCGCCCGGACTGCCGGACCAAGCCGGATTGGAGCGGCGCCGACCACGCGCGGCTGCTGGCGACGGGGTTCGTCTGCCGATCCGCCGGCTCCGGCGGCGGACCGCCCCTGGACTCGGCGCGCATCGCAGAGAAGCTGGATGCCGTTTGCGCCGACCGCCGCGCCTGGGGAAGCCGCGGCTCCGGCATCCCGCTGCCCGGGCAGAAGCCCTTCGCGATGAAGCTCTCGGACATCAAGGCCGCCCAAGGCAGCTTCGCCCTCAAGCCCGATGCGGTCAGCCTGCCCCAGGACTCATCATACGACGGCAAGGACTACCGCAGCCTGGCCAACACCCGGTTCCGCAGCATCAAGCCCGATGGGCTGTCCGTACCGCCTCCCTCGGACCAGCCTTGCGGCGACGACCTGATGGCCTGCGTCCAGGAGCTCAAGACCGAACGCCTCTCCCAGGGGCATACCCTCGACACCTCCGGGAACTTTAAGCAGTTCTTCGGCCTCGCTCCGAAGCTCAAGCCCGGCGCCGAGGCCGGATCGGGCTGCCGGGACTGGGCGGAGGCCACGGCCGGCGTCATCAACAAGCATCCGACCATGGGCAAGAAGTACGAAGCCGGAGTCATCTGCGGCACCAAGACGCCCACGGACCGCGTCCTGCCTCTGGCCCAGCATTGCGTGACCGTCTATTTCCCGAAGGGGCAGGATCCCAACTCTCCGGCCACGGACGTGCGCTACATCGACGCCTGGAAGACGGCGACGGAGACTGGCCCCATCCGTAAGTTCCTCTGCTCGCACCCGGTCGCCATCGAACAGGACTACACGGCGTTCCCCTACGGGACCAGGCTGGGCTGGGACCATTCCATCAGCTTCTACGACCTGGACAAGCGGGAGCCCAAAGAGCTCCTGCGCCGCATCTCCAGCGCGCAGGTCAACCTGGTCTTCAAGCGCGGCTGCCTCTCCGGGCGCTGACGGTCAGCGGCGCCTATCTGAGTTGTAGGAGAAATAACGGGCAGCGGTAGCGCGCCACTCCGAAGCGGTGGATGCCACACTCGATGTACTTGCGGAAGCGCTCGATCACCCGGAGTTGAGGCCTCGGCCTGGAATCGCTCGGCCAGGCCAGCTGCAGGGCGAACTCCTCCAGATGGTCCAGCACCACGCGGGACAGCGGCCCCTTGGCCCGCTCCCGCGGCCGATAGCGGAACTCCCCGCTCCATTCCCCCATGGACTACTTACGAATGAGCGGAAGGGAAGTTCCCCTTCCCCGATGGAAGGTGGAACTATTTCAAAGGTCGCTCGTATATATGAGTAGGGACCCCTTGGCCCCTGGGTCCAGAGGCCCTACCGGGAATCCAGTCAAACAGCTACAATAGAGGTGCGTCATGAACAAAGAAGACCGGCCCGCTACGAAAGGGGATATCCCCAACCTCAAGGCCGACCTGGGAGCAAAGTTCAACGCCGCGGACGCCAAGCTCGACCAGATGGTAGTGAGCCTCGCGCGAATCCGAGCCGACCTGCGCGAAATCAAAGCCACAATGGCCGCAAAGGACGACATCGAGCGCGTCATACGACACATCGATAGCTGCGCCGCTGCTCTCGAATCCGCCAGACGCCAGCCGCACGTTCCCAGACCGCTTTGAGCCGCCTCAATTCCCCAAGATACGCACTCGCGCTGCTCTGCCTATCGGCCGCGGCACGGTCGCCGGCCCAGGACTTCTCAAAGGCCGCGGAGCAGATCCTCTCCGAGCGTCCCTTCAGCAGCGCCGCGGTGGGCGCTTTGTTCATGTCGGTGCAGGACGGGGCCACGGGCTTCGCCCGGCAGCCGGACCTGCCGCTCATCCCCGCCTCCACGGCCAAGCTGGCCACCTCGGCCGCGGCCCTGGCCTATCTGAAGCCCGACTTCCGGTTCGAGACGTCCCTCCTCATCGCCCGCAAGGACCAAGGCCGGGCCGAGCTCTCCGTCCTGGTCTGGCGCGGCATGGGAGACCCCTCCATCTCCGGCCGCGGCCGGGCGCATCGGGAGGAGATCTTCGAGGTCTGGGCCTCCTCCTTGGCCGCGCTCGGGGTCAAGAAGATCGCGCGCCTGGTGCTCGACACGCGCTATTTCGAGGGGCCCGTCACGCCGCCGGAGTGGCCCGAGGAGGAGACCGCCTACTGGTACCAGGCCGAGACCTCCCCCATCTCCTTCAACGACAACTGCGTAGACCTGGAGTTCGTTCCCGCGGGCAAGCCCGGTCGCAAGCCGCGCATACTCCTGGCTCCCGACTACGGCTACCTGAAGGTCGAGAACAAGGCCAAGACCGGCCCGGCGGACGGGCCTTACACCATGGGCACCAACTACCACCGCAGGCCCGACTCCGACACCGTCGTGTTCTCCGGCCTCATCCCCGCCGACGGCCAGACCCGCAAGGACTACGCCTCCGTGCACGACCCGGCCCGCTTCGCGGCCGAGACCCTGCGCGAGGTCTGCAAGCGCAAAGGCATAAAGGTGGGCAGGATCGTCATGTGGGAGAAAGCCCGGCTCAAGGAGGCGGACCTGGCCCCGGTCCTGGAGTGGCGCTCCGAGCCGCTCTCCGAGCTGGTCAAGATCGTCAACAAGAACAGCCAGAACCTCTACGCGGAGCAGCTCCTCAAGACCTTGGGCAAGGAGTCCTCGGGGCACGGGAGCTTCGCGGCCGGGCTGGAGGCGGTACGCCTCCTCCTGACCCGGATCGGCCTGTCGGACTCGCAGTACCGACTGGTCGACGGCAGCGGGCTCTCGGAGCAGGACCGCTTCACCGCCTCCGGCCTGGTCCTGCTGCTGCGCGCCATGGCCACGACGCAGGTCTTCCCCGAGTACTTCGATTCCCTCGCCGTCCCGGGCGTGGACCGGGCGGCCAAGGGCCGCATGAACGGAGACCCCCTGGCCGCGGACATGCGGCTCAAGAGGGGCACCGTGGGCCGGGCCCGCAACCTGGCGGGCTATCTCAAGTCCAAGAGCGGCAGGCTCTACGCCTTCGCGGTGCTGGTCAACGGGGAGAGCCTGGACCGCCGCGGCGTAGACGAGGCCCTGGACCGCCTCTGCCTGGCGGCCGCACACCGGCTGCCTTGAGGCTCTCCTGAGCCCGGGCGGGCTATAATATGGGCATGAGGATGTTCTGCGCTGCCGCGGCCCTGCTCTTCACCCTGGCCGCAGGAGGCCAAGCCATGCTGACTGAATCCAAGATGCTGCCCTTGGGGACCAAGGCACCGTCGTTCGAGCTCACGGACACCGTCTCCGGCAAGAAGATCGGTCCGGAGACCTTCCGGGACCGCAAAGCCCTGCTGGTCATGTTCATCTGCCAGCACTGCCCCTACGTCCAGCACGTCAAAGGAGAGCTCTCCAAGCTGGGGAAAGACTATAAGGACAAGGGCCTGGGCATCATCGCGGTCAGCGCCAACGACCCCGAGGCCTACCCCCAGGACGCGCCCAAGGAGTTGTCCTCTTTCGCGAAGAAGGAGGGCTTCGACTTCCCGCTCGTCTTCGACGAAAGCCAGCACACCGCCAAGGCCTACTCCGCGGTCTGCACGCCCGACTTCTTCCTGTTCGGCAAGGACCGGTCGCTGGTCTACCGGGGGCAGCTCGACGACAGCCGCCCCGGCAACGGCAAGCCCGTGACCGGCAAGGACCTGCGCGCGGCCATCGACTCCGCCCTGGCCGGCAAGCCAGCAGACGCCAGGCAGAAGCCCAGCGCGGGCTGCAGCATAAAATGGAAGCCGGGAAATGAGCCGGCCGGCCGATAAGGCCACGGCCGCCGGCCTGGCGGCCCTGCTCATCTGGTCCGCCTCCGTGGCCCTGATGCGCGGGGTCAGCGAGAACATGGGCCTGCTCACGGGACCGGCGTTGGCTTCTTTCATCGGCGGGGTCCTGGCCCTGGCGTGGACCCGCCTGCGCGGCGGCAGCGTCTCGGCCATGCTGCGCCTGCCCCCGAAGTACCTCTACGGCTGCGGCGCGCTCTTCGTGTCCTGCAATGTCGGCCTCTATCTGGCCGTGGGCGCCTGCCTGGACCGGCCCCAGACCTTGGTCGTGGCCCTGGTCAACTACCTCTGGCCCGCGCTCACCGTGGCCCTCTCCGTCCCCATCCTGGGCCGCCGGGCCAAGGCCTGGCTGCCCGGAGCCTGCCTGATCGCGGCGGCGGGCACGGCCGTGGCCCTGCTGGGCGGCGAGCGCCTGAACCTGGCTTTCTGGGCCACGGGCCGCGGCCTCTTCGCCTTGGCCATGGGCCTGGTGGCCGCGGTCTCCTGGGGCCTCTACTCCAACCTGGCCCGGCTCTGGGGCGACCCGGAGCAAGGCGCAGTCCCGCTCTTCGCTTTGGCCACGGCCGCGGCTTTGGGCCTGCTCCTGCTGCTGCGGCCGGAGAGCCCGCGCTGGAGCCTGCGCGCCGTCCTGGAGGTGGCCACGCTCGGCGTGGCCTCGCTCATGGCTGCCTACGCCCTCTGGGATTTGGGCATGCGGCGGGGCGACCAGGCCTTGCTGGGAGTCTGCAGCTATTTCGTGCCGGTGGCCTCGACCATCGTCTCCGCCCTCTACCTGGGCGTGCGGCCGGGCTGGCACGTGCTGGCGGGCTGCGCTTTGGTGGCGGCCGGGGCCCTTCTCTCGAGCCGGGCGCTGAAGACATGAGCTCTCCGCGCTTGCTGCCCACGACGCGCGCCGAGATGTCCTCCTTGGGCTGGAGCGAACTCGACATCCTGCTGGTCTCGGGCGACGCGTACGTGGACCACCCCTCCTTCGGCTCCGCCCTGCTGGGCCGCTGGCTGGCCGCGCAAGGCTGGCGGGTGGGCATCGCGGCCCAGCCGCGCTGGGAGACGACGGAAGACGTCGCGAGGATGGGCCGTCCGCGGCTCTTCGCGGGCGCCAGCGCGGGCGCCCTGGACTCGATGCTGGCCCATTACACGGCTTTCCGCAAGAAGCGCTCGGACGACGCGTTCACGCCGGGCGGCAAGGCCGGAGCGCGGCCGAACCGGGCCAGCATCGTCTACACAGGCCTGCTCAAGCGGGCCTTCCCGGGCCTGCCCGTGGTGCTCGGCGGCGTGGAGGCTTCCCTGCGCCGAGCCGCGCACTACGATTTCTGGGGCGACTCCCTGCGCCGCTCCATCCTGCTCGACTCCAAGGCCGACCTGCTGGTCTACGGCATGGGCGAGCGCGCCGTGGCGGAGATCGCCCGGCGCCTGGCCTACAGCCCGGACCTGCTTCGCCTGCGCGGCATACCCGGGAGCGCTTTCATGGGCGGCCCTGAGGACCTTCCTCCGGGCGCGGCCTGCCTCAGGCTGCCGTCCTATGAGGGCCTCCTGGCCGACCCGAAGAAGCTCATGGAGGCCACCCTCTCCCTCGAGGCCCAGATGCGCTCGGGGTGCTGGGCCTTGCAGGAGCACGCGGGCCGCGCGGTGGTCTTCGCGCCTCCGGCCGAGCCGCTATCCACCGATGAACTGGACCGGCTCTACGCCCTGCCTTTCTCCCGCCTGCCGCACCCGTCGTACAGGGAAGCGATCCCGGCCATGGAGATGATCCGCTCCAGCGTCACCGCGCACCGGGGCTGCGCCGGGGGCTGCTCGTTCTGCGCCCTGGCCCTGCACCAGGGGCGGCGGATCGCCTCGCGCAGCCGGCAGTCTTTGCTGGCCGAGGCGGCGGAGCTGGCGCGGCGGCCGGACTGGGACGGCTCGGTGACGGACCTGGGCGGGCCGAGCGCCAACATGTGGGGCGCGCGCTGCGCGGCCGAGCCGAAGGCCTGCAAGCGCTCGAGCTGCCTGACGCCGTCGATCTGCCCGCACTTCCAGGACGACCAGGCGGGCCTTCTGTCGCTGCTGCGCTCCTTGAAGTCAGTGCCCGGGGTGAAGCATCTGCGCGTGGCCAGCGGGGTGCGCCACGACCTGGCCCTGCGCTGTCCGGACTACGCCAAAGCGCTGGCTTCGGAGTTCACGGGCGGACAGCTCAAGCTGGCTCCGGAGCATTCCTCCGAGGCGGTGCTGGCCTTGATGCGCAAGCCTTCCTTCAAGGTCTTCGAGCGCTATCTTTCCCTGTTCGAGAAGGAGTCGAAGGCGGCGGGCAAGGAGCAGTATGTGATCCCCTATCTCATGTCCGCTTTCCCGGGCTGCACGGACGCTGACATGCGGGCTTTGGCGTCGTGGCTGAGGGCGCGGGGCTGGAAGCCGCGCCAGGTGCAGTGCTTCATCCCGGTGCCGGGGACGGTGGCCACGGCCATGTATTTCGCGGGGATCGATCCGGCGGGGCGGGCCATCAAGGTGGCCCGGACGGACGCGGAGCGGCTGAGGCAGCACGGCATCCTGACGGAGGGGTGGCAGATGCCGAGGCCCCGGCGTCAGTCCCGGTAGTAGTAGAGCGCCGCGGTGAGCGCGGCCCCGACGAGGCACATCAGGGCGGTATTGGAGATGAAGTAGGAGTAGACCATCAGCGCCCCGCCGATGGCCATGGGCTGGAACCGGCCGTGCTTCTTGCCGTGCATGAAGGCGACGAAGCCGATTCCCGAGAAGATCAGGCTGCCGATGATGTTCCAGGCCGTCATGCTGGAGGCGAGGCCGCCGAGGTCCATGCCGCTATGATACCATGTCCTCAGGATGAGGCTCTCCATCATCGTCCCCGCTTACAATGAGGAAAAACTCCTCGGCCCCTGCCTATCCAGCATCCGCGAAGCCACGAAGGCCTGCGGCCTCACCCATTACGAGCTCATCGTCTGCGACAACGCCTCCACCGACGCCACCCCCCGGATCGCCAAAGCCGCCGGAGCCAAGCTCACCCACGAACCCATCCGCCGCATCTCCCTCTCCCGCAACGCCGGCGCTGCCGCGGCCACCGGCGACTGGCTGCTCTTCATTGACGCAGACTCCCGCCTCACCGCCGCGAAGCTGAAGGAGACCCTCGCCGCCATCCAAGCCGGCCACTTTGTCGGCGGCGGCTCGCTCATAGACTTCGACAGCAAGACCTGGTGGGGCGCCGCCCTCACCAGCCTCTGGAGGCTGCTCTCATTGAGCCTCAAGTGGGCCGCAGGCTCGTTCGTCTTCTGCCGCGCCGACGCATTCAAGGACGTCGGCGGCTTCCCCCCCGACATGGCCGCCGGAGAAGAGCTCGGCCTCACCCAAGCCCTCAAGCGCTGGGGGAAGGACAAGGGCCTCGGCTTCGTCATACTCGCCGAGACCCCGCACGTCAGCTCAGGACGGAAATTCTACCTCTACAGCCTCTCCGAACTCTTCGGCATCCTTCTGGAAATGGCGGTGTCCCCCAGGCAAAGCCTGAGGGACACCGCCATCCACAAACAGCTCTACGACGGAAGGAGGTAAGTCTTAGGAGCCAGCCGAGATCGCGCCTTCCGGGCAGGCCGACTCGCAGGCCGCGCAGTCGATGCACTTCTCAGGCTCGATCTTGTACTGCGGCTCTCCCTTCACGATCGCCTCGGACGGGCAGGTCTCGAAACAGGTGCCGCACGCCGTGCACTTCTCGCTGATCTTATAGGCCATTCAAACCTCCGACTTGGTTTCCCCTGCCGCTATATTATACCAAGTCTAGGCGCGCCGCCGCACCCGCTTACTGGACTGGTCCCGGCCGGGATCCGCCGGCTTCTCGCCGAAGCGCTCGGACCAGAAGTCCAGCAGCAGGTAGCGCTCCGCCGCCTCCCGGAAGCGCCGCACGCTGGCCCGCGTCTCCTCCGCCGGCGGCACGGACAAAGGCCCCGTGCCCCCCGGCCGCGCCCGCCACGGCCGCAGGCCCAGGCGCTCGCGCTGCCTCGCCAGCCAGACCCTCCAGGATCCCGGCAGGAACTCGTCGATCATCGGTAAGGCCACAGCGGCGGATAGTTGTACTCGACAGGCAGGTTGCGGCGGGTCGCGTGCACGACCCCCGTCCCGTTGATGAGCGCGTTCTTGCGCGAGCGCACGTCCGCCAGGTACTTCGGCCGCACGTGGCGCAGGCGCAGGGCCAGGAGCTTCTGCAGCCTCTGGGTGCCCGTGGAATTCGGGTTGGCCTTCACGTAGGCCGCGTAGTCGTCCAGGTCGTCCGGGTAGAGCCCCCCGTTCTGCACCACGATGTCGAAGAGCATCAGGTAGGAGCGCAGTTGGCGCACCCGGATGCGCCCCTCGTACTCGGCGGCCTTCTCATGGTAGCCCTGGGCCGCGTCGATCTGGATGGACACGTACTGCGGATGCCCGGCCAAGGCCATCAGTTCCGCTTTCCACACCGGGTCGAAGGTCCTGCCGCCGTCGGTGTAGAGGTTGGTCTCGGCCCAGGCCACGCTCGATTCCTCCGCGCTCAGGGCCGCGCGCTGCGCCGCGAAGACCGGCTCGTCGCGCCAATCCAGCCGCCGGGGCCCGGCGTCCAGCGACTCCATGACCGCGGCGCTCTGCCAGCGGTCCAGCATCTCGGAGATGCTCTTGAGATGGTCGGAACTGAAGAGCACCGCCCAGGTGTCCGGATGCTCCGCGCGCATGCGCTGCAGCAGCGGCTGCAGGGAGCCCTGCCCCAGGTTCTGGTTGAGCAGGCCCAGGCTCAGGCCCTGTCCGTCGAAGTCGTTGCTGATGGTGGCCCAGGCCTCCTCGCCCTCGAAGCTGCCCGAGATGTTGAGCGCCAAGGCGAAGGCCACGCGGTCCTGGGGGGTCAGGCTCGGCGCCCAGGTCACCCCACTGAAGTCCAGCCTGGAGTTGATCTCCGGCACGGCCGTGGCCGGCAAGGTCAATGCGGAGTACAGCCGCGGCGGGGCGATCGGCGGCAGCGCGCCGAAATCGCTTGCGCGCACCGAAGCGGCCAAGGCCAGCAGGGCCAGCGGCACCATAATCCGAGTGTAGAGAAGCCGCCGGACCGTGTCAAGGGCCTTTCCGGACCCTCCCGGGATCGATTAATTCTCATTCAAATCGTTTATAATCTTGACCATGAAAGAGCCAAAGCACGAGCACCACGAGCCCCATGTCGAGACCATGGGAGAGGAATTCACCGAGCTCCCGGACCAGGAAGGCCCCCAAGCCAAGAGCAAACGCACCCCCGAGCAGGTCGAGGCGCATTGGCTCAAGCACGTCTACAAGGGCGACGTTCCCCAGCTCACCTGGCGGGCCATCATCATGGGCGCCTTCCTCGGCGCCTTCATGTCGCTGTCCAACATCTACGTGGGCCTTAAGACCGGCTGGGGCCTGGGCGTGGCCATCACCGCCTGCATCCTCTCCTACGCCATCTGCCGCATCATGCAGGCGCTCATGCCGCGCATGTCCGAGTTCACCATACTCGAGAACACCTGCATGCAGACCACCGCCTCCTCCGCGGGCTACTCCACCGGCGGCACCATGACCTCCGCCATCGCGGCCTATCTGCTGGTGACCGGGCATCACATCGGCTGGATGCCCCTGACCCTATGGACCGTCTTCCTGTCGGGACTGGGCTGCTGCATGTCCATCCCCATGAAGCGGCAGATGATCAACGTGGAGCAGCTCAAGTTCCCCAGCGGCATCGCGGCCGCCGAGGTGCTCACCAGCCTGCACACCAAGGGCGCCGACGCCGCGGACAAGGCCAAGTCTCTGGGCATCGCCGGGGCCCTGGGCGGCATCGTGGCCTGGCTGCGCGACGCCGGCATCCCCCAGGCCCTGGCCCTGCCCGGCATGCTCAAGATACCCGCCAGCATAGGCGGCTATCCCCTGGAGAAGCTCACCATCTCCGTGGAGCTCTCCACCATCATGGTGGGCGCCGGCGCCATCATCGGCTGGAAGGTCGGCTGGTCCATGCTCCTGGGCGCCTGCATCAACTACGGCGTGCTGGCGCCCTGGATGGCCGACATCGGCGCCATCAACCCCGAGAAGCTCGGCTACCGCGAGATCGTGCGCTGGAGCACCTGGACCGGCGCCTCGCTCATGGCCACCTCCGGCCTCTTCATGTTCGCCCTGCAGTGGCGCACCGTGCTGCGGGCCCTCTCCGGCGTCACCGCCATCTTCTCGACCCAGGCCTCCAAGGTCGAGGACAAGCTCGCCGCCATCGAGGTCCCCTCCTCCTGGTTCCTCACCGGCCTGGCCGTCTCCGGCCTGGGCTGCATGGGCGTGCTCTACTTCACCTTCGGGACCTCGTGGTGGATGGGCTTCGTGGCCGTGGCCGCGACCTTCCTGCTCTCCATCGTGGCCTGCCGCGCCACGGGCGAGACGGACACCACCCCCATCGGGGCCATGGGCAAGATCACCCAGCTCACCTTCGGCGTGCTCGCCCCGGCGGACATCAGCACCAACCTCATGACCGCCAGCGTGACCGCCGGCGCGGCCGGGACCTCGGCGGACCTGCTCACCAGCCTCAAGACCGGCTACATCCTGGGCGCCAACCCGCGCAAGCAGTTCCTGGCCCAGTTGCTCGGCATATTCGCCGGCCTGGTGGTGGTGGTGCCCGCCTTCTACATCCTGGTCCCCACGGCCGACGTGCTCGGCACGGACAAGTGGCCGGCGCCCTC
>JACRDS010000060.1 GCA_016212825.1 Elusimicrobiota bacterium
CCCCATAAGGGACCTTTGTCGAGCCGCTTAGGAAGGAAAGATTGCTCCCGCCCTCCCGGCTCCTCGCTACCGGGCTGCCAAGTCTTGCCCGGGCCGACACTTTCCAGTCGACTGGTTTCATCGCAGCTTCCTTGACGCTCAGCGGATCACCCCCGCTTTGCCGCGCTTATGTATGGGCGAGGCTCCCGCTTTCTTGGCCGTGATGGCGTAGATGTAGATCCCGGACCCTACGCCCGAGGTGTCCCAGACCAGGTCGTAGGTGTATTGCGGCCCCTTGCCGTTTCCGTCGTCGAGGATCTGCGGCGCCGTGGCGCTGCCGCTGTCCATCAGCCGGCCCGAGATGTCGTAGATGCTCACGTCCACTGAGTCGGCCAAGCCCACCTGGGTACGTATGGTGACGTTCTGGCTGCCGCGCGCCGGGTTGGGGAAGGCATAGGCGTCCACGTAGCGGAATTCCGTATCCGCAGCCAAGACGCCTACTCCCGCGATCCCCATCCCGCCGCCTGAACCTTGCTGGCCCACCACCTGATAGAGCGAGAAGTGTGTGGTCTTGGCGCTCACAGTCCTGGCCTTGGCATCCACGACCGAATCGAGGGGCTCCCAGTGGTTGGCGGCCGGGTTCCAGTAGGCGATCTTGAGGTCCTGCGCAGCGAGATTCCTGAGCCCCTCAGGGTCGTAAGGCAGGGTCAGGGCCACGGGCAAGGAGAACTGGGTGCCTTCCGGGCCGAAGTCGTAGGGCTGGCCGACCGGCTTGAGCTGGTTGAGCGCGGCGGCCTCGTCCCGCCTGGCCTCTTCCGCGGCCGGCGCGGCCGAGACCTTGAGCACCGTGATGTCCGTGTCCTGGGCCAAAGCGCCGGAGGGCAGGCTGACGTTGGCGCCGCTGGCCCGATGGAAGACGGTCGCATTGCTGCCGGCCTTGGCCCGGCCGGGCATGACGGTACGGATAAAGCCTTCGCCCGAGAACGTGGTCCCGTCCTGGAAGGACCCGCTGAGCGTGATCTTGACCTGCTCGCCTACGGGCAGGACCGCGATGAGCGCCTGGCGGTCGAACTTGAGGCGCAGGTCCTCTGCCGGCTTGTCTGCGGGCGGTATGGGGGAGGCCAAAGGCGCGTCGTTGACTGCCGCGATGAGGACCGAGGCCGGGGAGATGTCGGCCGCGGTCCTGTCGCCGCTCACGTTTATGGTAGCGGTCACGAACTGGCCGTTGCTCTTGAGGTTGAGCGTGGCTGGGTCGAAGTCGACCGCCACGGAGAAGCCGGGGATTCCCTGGGCGGTCATGGTGGAGCCGCGCGGGGAGAACTGCGTCGGTATGAGATTCCCGTTCCAAGCGCGCACCATGGCCCAATAAGTGGCGTTGGGCCAGAGCCCCGCTGTCGTCGCCCTCGTGCTGGTGAGCTGGTCGGCCGGGGAGACCGCGGCCCAGGAGCTGGTCATGAAGTCATCGGTGGAGAGGACCAGCTCGAAGAACGTGCTGGAAGAGTTCCCGCCCCTGGGCCAGGTCCAGGTGATGACGCTGGAACTGACCTCGACCGCGCGGGGCGGGCCGACGGGAGCGGCCAGGCTGTAGACGGGAGAGGCGATGCAGGACTTGGGGCCTTCGCCGTACTGATTGGAGGCGGCCGCGCACAGGCGCCTTGGGGTGTCGGGCTGGGGCAGCCCTGTCATGGTGAAGGCATTCGTGGCCACGGCCGCGATGAACGCGCCGTTGGGCGCATAGAGGCTGTAGCCGGTCGCTCCTTCCACGAGGTCCCAGGTCCAGACGATGGAAGACGGCCCGACGGCGCAGCCCGAGATATCCGCTGGCGGAGCCGGCGGGACAGGGCCGGTGGGGCCGGCCCAGAAGAAGACCGCGGCGGCCGGCTGGGTGCTGACGTTCCCGACGAGGTCCACGGCCCGGGCAGAGACCTGATACGCGCCTCCGGTCCTCAGATAGCCGGCGGGTGTGAAACTCTCGCCGACGCTCCAGTTCCCGCCGTCCCGCAAAGAGTCCCCCCCGACCGAGATGTAGGCGGGCGCCTCGGAAGCCGCCCATCTGCGGCTCTGGCTGTCCCACCAGAGGCCCGTGGCGAGGTCTTGGACAGCCAGGTCCACCCGCTCTTGGACGGCCAGGTTGTCCTGGGCCGTGCCCTGGATGCGGCCTAGAACCGTGATGGTGGAGCCGCCGGCGGGCTCGAGGATGGCGACGCTGGGAGACTGCAGATCTGGATTCAGGACGATCTGGGGCAAAGATGCGCTCCCGCCGGGCACGAGGAAGGTTGGAACCTGGTAGAGCGCGACGGGCGCCGCGCCGAACGGCGAATCGAGCGTCATGGTCCCGGCCGTATCGTAGAATACGGCGAAGTAGTAGGTGGCCGGAGCGAGCAGGCCGGTCAGATTGTAGTCGAAGAGGCTGCCGCTGGCCGGAGCGGGCAGGGGCTGCAGGATCTGGGCGTCATCGAAGAGAGGGGTGTTAGCCGGGACGAAGAAGACCCGGCCGCCCGAGAACCCCGCGTCATACTGGAGCGTCCCCGAAACGCTCCCTTGTCCCAGAGATCGGCTATACACGATGGAAGAGCCGCCGCTCTGCGTGCCCAAGATATAAAGATGACCATCCTTGGCTACGACGTTGACGCCCATATTGATGGGGGGCGAGGATGGGAAGGTCTCGTACCGGCCGACGCGGCCGAAGCTCGGGCTGGCCGAGGCGTCGTAGAGCCAGAGGGCGAGGCTAGCGGTGGACGAGGAGGGGCCGCCCTGCACGGACCCCGCGACCCCGGGCCGGCCTGCGGCGTCGACCGCGAGGCCGCGGCCCTGGCTGGCGAAGCCGACCGTCGAGCTGCCGACCAGGGAGACCGCGCCGCCGTCCCAGCGCCAAAGGACGGCCTTATTGCTGCTTCCGGTGCCGGCCGTGCCGGCGACCCAGATGTCGCCGGAAGGGCTCCTGGCCAAGGCTCGTGCGACGCTCCCCGAGCCGCCGAGGGAGTTGACCCAGTCGTAGCGGGCCATCTGGCCGCTGGCGCGGTCGTAGCGCCAGAAGGCGGCCTCCGCGGCGTTGCCGGCAAGCCAGACGGATGCGGCGTCGGCCAGGACGGACTGGGCCGTGGCCGCGGGCGAGAGGCCGACGAGGGAGATGGCGGCCGCGTCCGCGCGCCAGAGGGCTGCTTCGCCCGCGCTGGAACGGCCGGCGAGCCAGTGGCTGGTCCCGTCCGAGTCGAGGGCGAGGACCTGCCCTGTGAAGCCTGGATATGCGGCGCTGAGGAAGAGGCTTCCCTGGGGCGAGACGCCGTAGAGGACGGCGCTGCTCTTGAAACTGGTGAATGCGTAGGCGTTGCCTGCGGGGTCGAAGCCGATGCGCCAACTGCCCGAGATCGGCGCGTTGGGGAGCGCGCGGGAAGACTCCAGGCCGCCTGAAACGCCGTAGCGCGCCAGGGCGAACCCGTCCTGGGCTGGTTCGACCTTCCAGAGCCGTCCGGCTGGGTCGAGGGCGGCGGCCATGCGGGGCGCCGGTATCTGCTCGGCTCGGGAGCTCACGGCCACGGAGACGGCGTGCGGCGCCTCGAGATTGCCCGCCTGGTCGGCGCTGAAGTAGACCAAGGAATGGGTCCCGACCTGGAGTTGGAACGGCTCGGTGAAGGTCTGGGGCGGGGTCGTGCCCATATCCACGAATGGCCGGTCTATCAGGTAGTAGCTGGCGGCAAGGCCCGAAGTCGGGAAGGGCGCGGACGCGGGGTCTGCGGCCGTGAGGCTGACGAGGGTCTCGGTCGCGATCCGGATGTCTCCGACGGCGCCTGTGCTGGATTCGCCCTCGAAAGCAAGTTCGGTGCGCGGAGGAGTGCTGTCGGCGAGGGCGACGGGCACGGTGGCGCCGAACACCCCGAAATAGTGATGCAGCCCGCTCGTCCAGGCGGTGACTTCTCCGGCATCGCTGTCCAGGCTCTGACCCTGGAGACGCTGGGCCGAGCCAAGCGCCGAGAACTGGTAGCCTGCCAGACTCCATTCTTCGACGCCGGCCTGGGCCACGGCCGAGGTCGAGTAGGCGAGCTTGAGCACCGCGGCGCTGGAGAAGTCCACCTCGGGCTCGGCCTTGAAGATCGGGCCCACCGGCGTCTTGCCTTGGCTGAGCATCAAGGCCAAGGCGGCGCGCAGCTCCGGGCTCGCGGGGTCTTGCAGGACCAAAGACACCCCCGGCGTCCCGGAGAGGAGGGTCGCGCCGGTGCTCGCGGCCACGGCCGGGGCGTCGTACATGGGGGCCTGTATGTCGAAGGTGCTGAACGAATTGAGGCTGAAACTCATCTGTCCGCCGCTGACCGCGGGGCGGAAGACCAAGGTCCGGGAGCCGTCGGTCTTGGCGACCTTGATCATGGAAGCTTGGCCTTCGGTGAGGCCGGAGAAGGGGATGGTCAGCTCGAACGGCGGAGTGTAGAAACTGTTGTCCCATGCGGTTATGCCCAGCGCGTAGCCGCCCAGAACGTTCTTCCAGCCGGGCTGGGCCCTGGCGGCCATGACCCCCACATTGAGGTCGGCGGCCCTGTTCACCTTGAAGTTCGATACGGAGACGCCCATGCCCAGGGAGATGGTCTGGGGCGAGGCGCTGGGAGACACCGCCGTCATCCCCAGGAAAGGCCCCCCTGCGCCTACATGGGTGATGCCGAGGATGGGCAGCGCTTGCCCATAGACCAAGGGGAGCTTGGGGAGCCCCTTGTTACAACGGGGCTCTTCGCCGGGCCGGCAGGGGGGCTGGCTGCCGCCGCAGCTCCACTCGGTGCAGCTTTCCTGCGGATAGCAGCCCGTTCGAGCGGCGGACATGAGCGAGATTTCCGCATGCAGGAGGACCGTGCTGGAGACCTTGATCTCATTGTGGGGCGGCACCGCCGGCGACAGCTTGCCGTCCTTGGTCACGTAGCCGCTGTAGATATTCGTCTCCCCGGAATCGAGCTTCGCGGCCACGCTCACTTGCGCGAGGTAGGGCTGGTCATAGGCCGAGCAGTCCACCGCCTCCTGCGCCCAAGTCCAACCGGCAAAGATCGCGCTGTAGGTGCTGGTGAGTTGCGTCGCGGGATCCTGCCAGGGTCCTGACAGCACGACCGCGTCAGGAAGGGCATTGCGAGCCGACAGGCCGAATCTGGGGGAATCCGTGCTGACTTGATTTTCTTGCACGGGGTCCATGAGCGGCTGACCGTCCCAGCCGGCCCCGCCAAGGTTGCCCTGGAACAGCGTGATGGTCTCTTGGCCGGTATTGCCGTCTTTGTCCCGGAACTGGGCCTGCAAGACGGCCTGGAAGCCCTGCGCGGGATCAGCGGGCAGGCTCCAGTCGGCCAGATCCTTGAAGCTGTATTTCGGCTCGAGCTCGCCGGGCCGCATCACGTACTCGCGGGTGCGGGCGTTGAGTATGTCTATCCCGGCGATGCCCACGTCCGTGGCCATCGCCATGACGAGGCTGCCGTCCTCGAAAACGAATGTCTCCTTGTTGAACGTCCCGGAAGTGCTGGCCGCGGGCAGGACCGCGCTGGCAAGCTTGACGATCCGGAAGGGGGCCCTGGTCACGTTGAAGGACATGTCCTCGGCCTCGAAGACGTAGTCGCCGGTGCGCAGGGTGGTCCAGGCTGGGGTGAGAAGGGCGTCGACCTCCATCGCGCCCTGGAGGCTGGCGGCGTCGCGCGGCTGGTTGTAGGCATCGCGGACCTCGAACGGGAAGTAGCCGTCGGGGCCCCGGAGGCTTATGGCCTTGAGCCCGTTGGGCACATTGGAGATGACCCTGAAGGAGAAGCCGTAGCCGAAGGGGTCGGCGGGCTGCTTGAGGCGGTCGCCGGTGAAGACTCCCTGGTAGCCCTTGTACATATCCCAGTTGGCGGGACTCCACATGCTGACAGTGGGTGGCGGGGCTATGTCGAGGTCGCTGACTTGGAAGGGGGTGTTGGGGTCGGAGGCGCCGTCGCCGTCGCTGTCGAGCTCCAGGGGCGTGGAGTCGCCGTTGGGGGTTTTGAACTCGCTGGCGGCGCGCAGGGTTATGCGGGCATCGCCTGGGATGGCGCCTATTGGAAGCTTCAGGTAACCGGTCCAGGCGTCCTGGGCGTCGGGGTCGGGCTGCTTATGGCTGGCGCTCCAGCCGCCGGTCTCGCCGGGCTCGAAATCCAGGGGCGTGCCGTCGTAGAGGTTGAGGCGGACGTGGAAGTCTGGGAAGTCGGTCTTCATCGCCTCGGAGAAGAGCAAAGAGATCTTGAGGGGCCGGTTGTGGTAATAGCCGCCCAAAGTGGTCGTGCCGCCGGCGGGATAATCGAGGCCGGCGTCGGTGTAGGGGTAGACCAGGCTGCCGAAGGTCCAGTCGTAGATGGGGTTGTTGTAGGTCTTGTCGTCGGAGCGGTCCTCCTCCAGCTTGACGCTGACCACGCGCGGGGCCAGGTAGAGGCGCATGAGGCCGGCGTCGGAAGGATTGGGATCTTTTGCAAGCCGAATCACGGGATAGGATTCATTTTCGGTACCCCCATAATTGGAGGATATCCGATTTGCCGCATACGTGACGGTAAGTCCAAGAGGCCAATTGGAATAAGTCCCTAAATCATTTTTGGCTCCCGCCATGTTATCGAAGATGGCGCTGGCGGCCACCGGGGCGTCTTCGGTCAAGACGGATACATTAAATCCCACGTAGGCTCGGACCCTATGGGTCTCGGTGAAGGAATCCGCCAAGCCCCAGGAATGGCAGCTGCCGGCAAAGACGATGGAATGGGCTGCCTCTGGCTGCCGCAACCAGAAGTGCTGGAAGAATTGCGGCGTCACACCAATCCCATAATAATGCATGTCACCGCCGGGGCTGAGCATCTTGAGGTCCCCCGGGGAGACCGTCCCATCGTTGAGGTAATTGAGGTAGGCCAGATTCCTCTGATTGCAGCCAGTCAGCGCGGTGAATGGCTTTGAGAGATCCTCCGCTGGATCGCACGTGTTAGGATAGGACTCCACCTGGATATTGTCAGAATCGCCGTGAGCGGCGATGAAAAGGATTCCGGATGGGGTCTTTAAAAGGCGGATGAAGGACTGAAGATCCCCCGCAGGTAAGGTGGCTGTCGGCGCAGACGCCTCCAGATCATCGAGAGGGTCCAGATCATATCCCCATCGCGCCACGCTTCCACCTGCCTGGAATATGCTCTCCCCAGAATCGTGGAAATCAAAATGAAATGGGCTGTAGATTTGAGTTGTTCTGGGTACAGGAACTTCCGGCGGGACATTAGCGATGGCTCGTCCAGTGAGAGCAACAGATAGGACAACCGCCAGCAACAGCGGCCAAGCAGTCCGCACGAATCTTTCTTTCCCTATTCTTTCAGTTTCCATTCTGCTGGGTCATAATTATCAACCACATCCAAGGCGAATTCATAGCGGCCCCGCCCCACTTCTGCCTTTATTTTTTCGATCCTTTGCTCTCTGGTCAAGCCAAGCTCTGCCATGATTTGGTTTACTTTGGGTCCAAAAATACCAAACTCCCCTTGGTCACCTGCTGTCCCCTGAGAAAGGAATATCCAGCAATGACCGGCCCCAAGCACTCTCCGCATCCGAGATGTCAATTCTTCATTCTCCCAACGCGCGTTCTCTTCTTCCCGCCGCTGCGACTCTTTAGGAGTCAATTCGACCGGAGGGTCGGCTGAAAAACGCATCTCGGACACTGCCCCAGAAACGACTTCCTTAGCATTCAAAGCCCTGTCGCTAATCCATTCGGCTCTCAAAAAAACATCGGTGGATTTCATGACCAGGGCGACAATCTCGGCCTGAACTTCCTTGAGTGGCTTGGTTTTTAGTCCTGAAGAATAAAGCTCCTGCGCGGCTCGTTGAATTTGCGTCCCCTTAAATGTCGCTTCTGCTTGCCCACGGGTAAGAAGAGGTAGAAGTTGCCGAGGCTCCCGTTCGAGAACGAGCGAAGGCCGAACCTGCACCCCGTTGACGAACAACTTCTTGCCTTGATACTCGAACTTGTACGGCGGCGAAATCACATGCCCGTATGCGATGACCAAGCCAGTCGTTATCCCCTCGGCCTGTTTCACCGGATGAATATCGATCTTTCGCGACCCTTTGATGCGCGTCAGCATCATGTGCTGCTTAAGCCCAGTCTCCTTTTCCCAGGGCAGCCGGGCATCTTTTGCCTCCTTGCCGTTCTGCCCCCGCACATCCGGCCCCGCTTCTGACTTCTTGTCAGACGTGCCTTGGGCAAATGCCTCTCGGCAGACCGTGCCAGCGAAGAATAGGCAGACCAAAATCAGTTCAACATGCAGTATCTTGATTTTCATAGTACGGTTCCTTTTCGATGGGATGTCCGGTGATTGATGCCGCTTAGGGCAACGGGAGAAAAGCAGGCGGCAAGGCCCGCCGCCCAAACCGCCGGGGTTCGGCGACAGGGCACGTCCTATAGAAGGAAGGCCGGCCTCGGCGCTACAGGCCGGAACAATGGCAACGCGAGTCGATCTCGGCTCGACCACACGCCCCCCAGTTCAGCGCTGCTGTCGTTTACAAACCGCAGGCCCTGATCGGAAGTGTAGACCCGATTTGAGTTTTTGTCAATCACAGCTAGAATCCCGCTTTGCCAGAATCCTTCTTCCGCCCAGCCAACTCCTCTCTGGCCCGCCGCAAAAGCGACACCACATTGGCGTCGCGCGGCTCCACCACAGCCAAGCCCTGCTCATAGACCGCTAAAGCCTCGCGCCCCCCCAGCAAAGACCCCAGGCTCAAATAGGATTCCAGCAGGCGCGGGTCGCTGCGGATAGCCCCGCGGAGATCCGCCAGAGCCTCTTCCTTCCGGCCCAGCAAGGCCTTGGCCACGCCGCGGGCGCTGAGGCAGCGCGCGTTGCCCGGCTCCTCCGCCGCCGCCCGGTCGAGCAGGCGCAGAGACTCGCCGTGGAGGCCCAGCCTCTGATAGAGGAGCGCCGCGGAGACCACTTGGTCCGCGGGCGCCGGCGCAGCCCCCGCCCGGCGCAGACAGCGCAGAGCCTCTACCCGCCAGCCCCGCGCCGCGGCCAGGCTCGCCAGCTTCAAGGCCGCCGCCCCGTCCAGAGCCGGCCGGCGCGAGAGCCGGTCCACCAGGCTCCGGGCCCGCGCCAGCTCCTCAAGCCCCGCGTAGAGCGTCGCGGCCGCGCAGAGCAGCTCCGGATCATCCGAGGCCGCCTCGGCCAGGCCCAGCTCGCGCAAGGCACCGGCCCGGTCGCCCCGGCCCGCGGCCAGCCGGGCCCGGGCCAGAGCGACGCGCGGGTCCGAGGACCCCAGCCCGCCCAGCAGCTCCTGCGCCCGCTCCGGCCGCCCAAGTTCGATGTACAGGCCCGCTGCGGCCAGGACCAGGCTCCGGTCCGCGGACCGGACCCCCGCCGAATCAAGGCGCCGCAAGGCCGCGGCCGAGTCGCCGACCACGGCCTCCAAGCCGGCCAGACGCACGGCCTGCGCCGCGTCCCGCGCCCGAAGCCGGGGCAGGCGGCCGTAGAGCCGGCGGGCCTGGTCCGCAGCCCGCAGCTCCGCGTAGAGCAGCGCCGCCTCCAGCGTCCCCTCCCGGTCCAGGCCGAAGCTCTCGGCCAGCTCGATCTCCCGCAGGGCCGCGCCGCGCGCTCCCGCGCGCGCCGCGGCGGCCGCCGCCGCCAGGCGCACGGCCGGGTCGCGGTCGTGGAACCTCGCCAGCCCGGCGAGGAGGCGGCGGGAGGCAGCCTGGTCCGGCAGGCGGGCGAAGACGCCGCTCAGGCGACGCCGGGCGGCGCCGTCGAAGATGAACGGGGGCAGGCGCCCCAGGGCCCCCTCGGCCAGGCGCGGGTCCGCGGTCGCGGCGTCTTCCAGCCAGGGACCGGCGAAAGGCAGGGGCCGGCCGGGCAAGGCCTCGGCCAGGAGCGGGAGCAAAGCGAGCCGGACCGCTATGGGCCGCCGGCTGAGGAGTTCGCTGGCCGCCGCGACGATCACCGCCCCCGAGGCGCGCCGCAGCTCATCGAGCACCGCGGCGGAGCGCGGGCTCCGGCCGCCCCGGACCACGACCAGGGACTCCTCGAGCATCCGGGCGGCCCGCAGTTCCTCCCGCGCCCGGTCCAGACGGCCGGCCGCGGCCTGCGCGTAGGCCCGCAGCACGCGCGCCCGCAGGTCCGTGCTCCCGGCCGTGGACACCTCCGCCGAGGCAAAGCTCCAATCCTGCAGGGCCGCGGGCTTGCCGGAAAGCCACTGCGCCCAGGCCAGCAGGAGCTGGTATCTCCTCTCCTGCGGCGCCAGCTCCACGGCCCGGGCCAGGTCCGCGGCCGCTCCGGCGGAGTCGCCCTGCGCCAGCCGGACCGCCGCCCTCTGGCCGTAGAGCCAGGCATGGCCGGGGCTGCCGCGGAGCTCTTTCTCGTAACGCTCTTGGAGCCTCGCTCCGGACAGCCGGGCCGCCGACGGGTACGCGGCCATGGCGCCGGAGAGGACCGCGGCGAAGACCAGGGCCGCGGCCAGGGCCGTCCCCAGGACGGCCTTGGCCCAGAGCGCCCAGCCCGGCCCCATGCGCGGCAGGCCCGCGGCGCCCGCCGAAGCGCCTCCCCCCACGGCCAGAGCCAGGAGCAGGGGCCAGAGCGGCTGGAAGTACAGGGGGCTCACCGCCATCAGGCAGTGGACGGCCGCGAAGTAGCCGGCCAGCAGGGCCAGGTGGCCCAATTCCCGGCGCCTGCGGCCGAGCCACCACCCCGCGGCCGCGAACAGGAACAGCGCCGGGTGCCAGGAGACCAGCAGGAAGAGGCGCCGGCCGCAGGCGCCGAGGTACTGCCCCGGGTGGGCCAGGACGCGGCGCGCCGCCCAGCCCAGGATGCCGGCGGACGAGCCCCCGGTCAAGGAGACCGCCTCGCCCTCGACCGTCTCCTCCAGGCCCAGAGCGCCGGCCACGATGTTGGAGCTCGCGGCCCCGTGCTCGAACGGGATGAACCGGCCGTGCAGGGACCAGTTGAGGCCCATCCAGGGCGCCAGGAAGAGATAGGGAGCCAGAGCCAGCACCAGAGCCTGCCGCCAGGCGGAGCGCGGCCAGGGGCGGCGCCGCCCGAGCAGCTCGCCGGCGGCCAGCAGCGGCGCGAAGAAAGCCAGCGTGGAGCGGTGGAGCAAGGAGACCCCGATGCCCGCGGCCAGCAGCACGGTCGTCTTCCAGGAAGTCTCGCGCGCCCGCCAGACCAGCAGCCCCGCGACCAGCAGCACCGGCAGGGCGCAGTGGGCGAGGTCCGGGTCGCCGAGCCCTCCGGGCCGGGCCAGCAGGGCCAGACCGGCCAGCGCCGGCCCCCAGGCCGAGCCGCCCGCGCACAGCAGGGCGCACAGGGCGCAGAGCAGCAGGACCCCCGCGGCCTGCGCGAGCAGAGCGAACGCCTCCCATGAGACGCGCTGATGCGACACCAGGGCCGCGGCCAGGAACCCCACAGCCGGCATCCGGAAAGTGGAGACCGCGCCGGAGCCGGCCCCCGGCACGCGGTGCAGGAGGAGCTCCCCGATGTCCGCGTAATCGGAGAGGATCCGGGCCTGGCGCGAAGGCTCGGAGCGCAGGGACCAGAGCGCGCGCGGCGCCAGGCTCAGGGCCGCCGCGGCCGCGAGCCAGAGGGCCAGCAGGAGAGGCGCGCGCCGTCTCACGGACGGTCCCCTAGAGGGAGTCGGCGCCGCTGATGACGAGCTGCTCGAGCTCGGGCCCCGGGTCGCTGGGCATGATGCGGTAGAGCCACCCCTTGCCGTAGGGGTCCTTCGCCAGAGCCGCCGGCTCGGCCGCCGCGTTGGTCTCCACGATCCGGCCGCTCAGGGGGCTCATCATGCCGTGGAGCAGGCCGTCCTGGGAGCGGAACTCGGCGCCGCGGCCGCCCTGCACCAGCTCGCCGCCCGCGGGGCCGAGCGCCACGCCCGCGACCCCCCCCAGGGTCTTCAGGAAAGGGTCGCAGACCCCCACCAAAGCGGTCCCCTCCTTCTCCATGACGGCCCAGCTGACGTGGCCCAGGCGGCGGCAGCGCCGCGGATAAGGCGCGCAGTTCGCCGCGCCCTCGGCCGCCTGCCGGCGCAGCTCGTCGTAGCGCAGGCCCCGGCGCACCACGGCCAGGAGCTCGTCGGCGGTGAAGGGCTTGGCGATGAAGTCGATGGCCCCCGAGAACATGGAGCGCACGGCGTTGTGCACCGTGGCGTAGCCCGTGATCATGACCACGGGCGTGGCGACGCGGGTCTTGGCCGCGTGCAGCAGGAAGGCGAAGCCGTCCGCCCCGGCCATGCGGATGTCGCAGAGGATGAGCCGGTAGACGGCGGAGTCCAGCAGGCCGAAGCCGGCCTCCGCGCTGTCGGCCTTGTCCACGGAGAGGCTCTCGCAGCCGCAGATCCGGTCCACGGAGCCCGTGATGGAGGGCTCGTCGTCGACGACCAGGATGTCGCGCTTCCTGCGGGCGGCGGCCACGGCTCAAGCCTGGGCGCGGCGCTTATCGAGGATCTTGGCCACGCTGCCGATGAGGTCCTCCGGGGCGAAGGGCTTGGTGAGGAAGCCGTCCACCTGGACCGTGGCCGTGAAGAGCCGGCTCATCTCGCGCAGGGCGGAGACCACCAGGATGGGGATGTTGCGCGTGCGCGGATTGTTGCGGATGACCGTGCCCACGGTGTAGCCGTCCGACTTGGGCATCATGATGTCGAGCACCAGCAGGTCGGGCAGGTCCACGGCCGGGTCGTCGGGCTGCAGGCCCAGCTTCTTGATGGTCTCCAGGCCGGAGGCGCAGGTCGTGACCTTGTGGCCGGCCTTGCTCAGGATGGCGGCCATGAGCTTGAGGATGCTCGGGTCGTCGTCGCTGACCATGATCTGCGCCATGGAATCATGGTACCACCTTGGACTTGCCCCGTCAACACCCGAGCCCGGGTCAGACGGGCCTCTTCTTCTTGAACAGGGAGTCGAAAGCGGCCTTGCCGCCGGCGTCTTTGGCCGGGCGCTCGCCGCGCGGCGGCCCCTGGCGGGGCCGGAAGAAGTCGCAGGCGTTGGCGGCCTCCCGGTCGCTGACCGGCTCGGCCTGGGTCTCCCGGCACTCGGAGCGGTAGCCCGGCTCCTCGAAGTCGCAGTTGCGGCAGCAGCGCGTGTCCGCCCCGCACGAGCAGCGGTCGCCGCGCTGGAAGGCGTTGCGCTCCAGGACCCCGCCGCACTTCCAGCAGGAGCAGGTCACGGTTTCTTGGCCCCCAAGCCGTCGAGGGCCTCCTGCAGGCCGCGCACCGCGTCCGGGAAGGCCTTGCCGGCCTTGATGTCGCGCTCCAGCAGGGCCTTGGCCTCGTCCTGTCGGCCCAGGGCGGCCAGGGCCCGGGCCCGCGCCTTGGTCACGGAGAGCCGGTTGGCCCCGTAGGCCAGTTTGTCCGCGGCCTCGGCCTGCCGCAGGGCCGCGGCCGGGTCGCCCTTCTCGAGCAGGTAGCGGGCGTAGCGGTAGGGATAGACGTAGTCCGACGGGTAGGCCGCGGTCAGCTCGCGATAGAAGGACTTGAGGCCGGCGTCGTCGCCGGCCAGCTCCATGAAGAAGCGCCGGTCGTCGTCGTGGTTGCGGTCCGTCCCGGTCTTGACGCCCATGGCCGCTAGGAAGGCCGCCGCGCGTTTGAGCAGCGCCGCCTCGGCATCCTTGCGCCCCAGCAGCTCGTAGACCTCGGCCAGGACCTGCACGCCGGTGCGGAAGTCCGCGCAGCGCTGGGCCGCGGGCACGAAGAGCCGCCGGGAGGAGAGGCTCTCGAGGGCCCGGGCCTCGGCCTCCAGCAAGGCGCGCTTGCGCTCCGAGGGCGACGCCGCGACGAGCGCGCGGGCGTGGTAGACGTCGTAGGCCAGCTCGCAGTCGTCCTCCTGGGCCAGCAGGGCCTGCAAAGCGGCCGCGGCCTTCTCCCCCTGGCCGCGCGCCAGATCCAGGCGGGCCTCCAGGAGGCGCCAGCGGGGCCGGCCGCGCAGCTCCTGCATCCTGCGCGGGGCGAGCGCGGCCAGGTCGCGCGCGGCCTGTTCCTCTTCCTTGGCCAGCAGCCTCTGCTCCAGGCGCTGCTCGGCTTCGGCCAGCGGGTCCGGAGCCGCTCCTTGGAGCAAGGCGCGCAGGCGGGCCAGGAAATCGGCCTCGGTCTGCTCGCCCGCGATGCGGCCCAGGACCTCTCCTCTTGGACCCGCCACCACGAAGCTGGGCAAAGCCGTGACCAAGTACCTGGCCTTGAGCGCCGAGCCCTCCGGCGTGTCCACGTCCGCCTGGAGCAGGACCAGGTCCTTGGCCATGGCCGTGAAGGCGGGCCGGGAGAGCACCTTCTCGGCCATGTAGTAGCAGGAGTAGCACCAGGGCGCGTGGAACTTGATGAGCAGGGGCTTGCCCGAGGCATTGGAATCGGCCAGGGCCCGGTCGCGGCTGTCCAGCCAGGCCGGCGCGGCGTGCAAGGAGACGGCGAGGGCGAGGAACGCCAGGACGGTGTTCATTCCCAGATGATACTAAAAGGCGGCTCAGGAGCCGAAGAGGCCGCGCAGGTGCAGGTAGGAGCTCAGGACCTTCTGCACGTAGGCCCTGGTCTCGCGGTAGGGCGGCACCCCGCCGTACTTCTGCACCGCGCCGGGGCCCGCGTTGTAGGAGGCGATGACCTTCTTGACGTCCGAGCTGGCGAAGGGGTTCATGCTGGAGAGAGTCGACCAGGAGAAATCCGTGAACTTGTTCCACATGCTCTTCAGGAAGGTCACGCCGGCGCGCAGGTTGGTGGAGGGGTCGTAGAGCTGGTCCGCGTCGCGCACGCCCAGGCCCCGGCCCGTGGCCGGCATGATCTGCATCAGGCCCCGCGCGCCCACCGGGCTGGTGGCCCCGGTCTTGAAGCCGGATTCGTTCTGCACCAAGGCCAGCACCAACAGGGGGGCGACCTTCTGGCGCACGGCCTCGGAGATGGCCATGTCGATGATCTTCTGGCTGGCGCCCTGGCCGCGCAGGTAGTCGATGACCCGGGCGTAGCGGACGCGGTCCGCGGCGTCGATGGAGAGCGGGCTGGGAACCTCGCTGATCCGCAGGCCCCCGGGCTGGACCGCGGCGAGGCCTGACCTGGAGCCGCCGGCGTAGGCGCCGGAGAACACGACCTGGGGCAGGGGCGCGGGCCGCGCCAGGCCCGCGTTGTCGAACAGCCGGTCCAGGGACTGCGCGTCCGAGACCTGGCTGATGCGGGATCTGAGGGTCTCCAGGAACTTCCTCTGATCTCCGGAAAGGACGCTCTGCTGGAGCTTTCCCACGGCGTGGAAAGCCTCGACCTGGGCCTGGGCCAGGCGCGCCGACTCACCGGGGACCGCGAAGCCGCTCAGGGCCGGGAAGAGCTGGCTGAGCAGGGCCTGCTTCCAGGCCTCCAGGCGCAGCTGCACCGGGCGGAAAGCCTCGACGCTGCCGGCCGCGCCGCCGTCCGTCTTGATCCGGGCCAGCTCCGGGCCGTACTGGGACTGCAGGTCGGCAGAGAGCTTCTTGAGATAGTCGCCCCAGTCCAGGACATTGCCCGCGAGGCGCTGCTGCTCGCGCTGGAGGATGGACTGGGCCGGGTCAGCCGGGTTGCCGGAGACGACTGCGCCGGCCGGGACCGCCGCTGCCAGGACCGCTCCCAGGAGGACCGCCTTCATGCTATTAGGATAAAGGGACATGCCCCCCCATCCCAGGGGCCCCGGTCCCGAGTCCTTCTAGGTCTTTGGGCCCACTTGCCGGCGGTCATTGACCCGCATCAATGGCCGCGGCTGAGCGCGCTCATTGGCCCGGGCGGCTGGCCGGCGGTATCATATCGGCCATGAACAAGACCCTCTCCCTCGCTCTCGCCGCAGCCGCCTTCTGCTCGTCCCCCGCCGCCGCCGCGCCCTCCGTGGACTGGGACGGCGCCGTGGCCGTGGCGCAGGCCTCCCCTTTCGCAGAGAGCCTGCGGGCCGATCTTCAGGCTTTCAGAGCCCGGGTCCGCGCCGAGAACGCGGAGCTCCGCGAGGCCGCGGCGCCCAGCCAGCCCAAGGACGCCTTCGCCTCCGCCCCGGCTTGCGCCTCGGCCGACGCGGTGTATTTCCGCGCCTTCAGCCTCGAGGAGGCGGTGCGCTTCCTGCAGCCCTGCGCCAAGGACCTCTCCAAGGCCTACGGCCTGCCGGTCTCCATCGAGAAGGGGCTGGTGGACGGGAAACCGGGCATCCTGGTGGGCGTGCCGGCCATGCTCCCGCAGGAGAGCCAGGTCCTCTCGGACCTGGACTGCGCGGTGCGCGAGCAGCGCAAGGGCCGCCTGCTGGGCCTGCCGGCCTCCGTGGGACGCGTCAAGCCTTAGGCTCCAGCCACAAGGCGCGCAGATAGGGCTCGTGGCGCCTCAGGCCGCGGGCCCGCTCCAGCCAGGCCCGGGCGAAAACCCGCCCCGCCTCCGCCGTAGCCGGTACGGGCGTGCCCAGCGCCGCCGAGGCGGCCGCGAGCAGTTCCTTGGGCAGGCGGTTGAGTTCCACGGCCGCCTCGGCCCCGGGCAGCAGAGCCCGGTTGCAGGCCGCCCACTCGCAGTCCCCGTGCCCGCGGTTGGCGCGGCGGCCGGCTTCCAGGTCGCGCCGGGCCTGTCCCGGCCGGCCCGCCCGCCGATGCAGCTCGGCGCGCCAGAGCAGGGCCTCCCAGTCGCGCGACCCGGGCACGATGGCCCGATCGAGGTCCCTGCGGGCCGCGGCCGGCGAGCCGGCCAAGAGCCGCGCCGCCCCGCGCCAGCACAAAGCTAGCTTGGCCCCGGCCTCCACGGCGCGGTCCAGGTCCTCCAGGGCCGCGGCAGCCTCCCCCAGCCACAAGCGCGCCTCCCCGCGCCAGGCCCAGACCTCGGGCGCGGCGCCGGCCTTGGCCGCGGCCGTCTCGGCCCGGCCGAACTGGACGAAGGCCTCGTCGCGCCGGCCCCGGCAGAGCAGGGCCTCGGCCAGGTGGCAGCGGGCTTTCCAATCCTCGGGACGCGACTCCAAAGCGGCAGAGAACTCCCGGACCGCGTCCTCATAGCGGCAGGCCAAGAGACAGGCCAGCCCCGTCACGTAGCGCATCCAGCCGTAGCGCTTGGCAGGGAAGCGCGCCAGACGGGCAGCCAGAGCCCCGGCCTCGCCGGAGCGGTTGCGGCGCAGGTGCAAAGCGGCCTGGAAGAAGAGCGGCCAGGGCGAGCGGGGCATGGCCCGGCCCTGGCGGCGCACGGCCGTCAGGTGCCGGGCGTAGAACTCGTCGCCGTGCTGGCGCAGCCAGTTCTCGGGCCAGGCCCGGGACAGGGCGGAGAGGCCTTCGGGGTCGAGACCGGCGAGGACCTTGTCCGCGGCCCTTGCCGCCCGGCGGTAATCCTCCAGCCCGACCCAAGCCAGGATGGGTGCGGCCCCGTCCTTGGCCCCGGGGCGGCACAGGTAGGCCCTCAGGGCGCGGCGCATCTCGGGCCGGCGCCCGGCTTGGCCGAGCACCCAGCCGCGCCGGAAGTCCCACAGGGCCTGCTTGGGCTCGAGCCGGCCGGCGCGTTCCAGCCACAGCGCGGCCGCTTTCAAGTCCCCGCGGCTCTTGGCCGCCTCAGCCAGCTTCTGGCAGGCGGCGGCCCCGGGAGCGCCGCCCCGGTCCATCTTCCAGGCGCGCTGGTACTGGCGCCGCGCCCGCCCCGGCAGGCCCTGGCGGCCGTAGACGTCGCCGAGCTGGACCGCGGTGGCCGCGTCGCACAGGCGCGCGCGGCCGGCCCGGTCCCAGCAGCGCCGCGCCGCGGCCGGACGCCCGTCCTGGTCCAGGAGCTCGCCCAGGGCCATGTGGGGCCAGGGCAGCTCAGGCTCCAGGCGCGCGGCCTTGCGGAAGCAGGCCGCGGCCGCGGCGCGGCGCCCCTGGCCCAGCAGGATCTGCCCCAGGGCGTGGTGGGCCTGGCCGAGGTGCGAGGATTCCCCCGCGAGCCGGCGCAGGAGAGCCTCGGCCTTCTTGACCTGTCCGGCGCGGCGCAGGATGTCGGATATGGCCAGATAGACCGGGTGCGGGTCGCGCGCCTCATGAGCCGCGCGGCGCAGCAGGCGCAAGGCGTCCGGGATCCGGCCGCCGGACGCGTAGGCCTGCCCCAGGGCGCAGACCAGCCACTCCTGGGGGGGCCCGCGGCGCAGCTCGGCCTCGAAGGCCCGGGCGGCGGCGGCGTAATCACCGCGGTTGAACAGCTCCACGCCGCGCGAAGGTGTCATGAGCCGGCCAGCGCGTGCAGGACCCAGAAGGCCGCGATCCCGGCTCCGAAGGAGGCGACCGCTCCCAGGTCCAGCCTCTTGTGCAGGCGCGGGGCGAACTCGGCGGCGCTCAGGTACAGGAACGAGCCTCCGGCCACGCCCAGGAGGACGGCGTTGGTCCCGGCGCGGAACTCGGACATCCCCAGTCCGCCGGCGACGCAGCCCAGGGGCGTGGCCGCGGCCATGGCCGCCAGCCACAGCAGGGTGCGCGTGCGGGAGAAGCCGGCCTCCTGGAACACGGAGGTCAGGGTGAAGCCGTCCATGAACTTGTGCAGGGTCATGGCCGCTCCCACGGCCAGGCCGGCGCCGGCGGTGGCGGAGAAGGAGATGGAGAGATTGAAGCCGTCCATGAAGGAGTGGATGAAGAGTCCTCCCAGGGCGGCCCAGCCGAGGAGGTGGGTGTGGCAGTCCTCGAGGTACTCCGTGCAGGAGTCGACCATGGTGAAGTTCTGCAGGAGGTAGAAGATCACGAAGGAGACCATGGCGCCGGTGCCGGCCATGGTGGGATGGTACTTCCAGGCCTCGGGGAGGAGCTCGAGGAAGGTGACCGCGACGAGTATGCCGGAGCGGAAGGAGAAGATGCGGCGCAGGCTGGGCCGGGAGAGGCAGTTCTGGGCCAGGGGGACGAGTCCGCCGATGGCGGTGGCGATGAGCCCCAGGACGATGAAGAGGACGAGCATCGGGGAGATTCTAGTATAATGCCTCGTCATGGCCCAACTCTGGGGACTGCTGCGCGGCTTGGACTACACGTTGTTCCATTGGATCAACGAGGCCTGGGCCAACCGCTGGTTCGACGCGTTCTTCCCCTGGCTGACGGACCTGGACCGCAACAAGGTCTTCCTGTGGGGCGCCTTGCCGGTGGCTCTGGCCTGGTGGCTCTACGCCAAGCGCGGCCGGGCGCTCAAGGTGATCCTGGCCATGGCGCTGGCCATCGGGGTGTGCGACGCGGTTGCTTTCCAGTTCCTCAAGCCGCTGGTCAAGCGCAGCCGGCCCACCGAGGCGGGCGTCGCCATGACCCTGCGCGTGCGTCCTCCGGGCAGCTACGGCTTCCCCTCCAACCACGCCTGCAACACGTTCGCGGGCGCGGCGGTGCTGGGCCTGGCCGAGCCGCCTCTGCTGTGGCCCGCCCTGGCCGCGGCCGCCCTGGTGGCCTACAGCCGGGTCTACGTGGGCGTGCACTTCCCGGCCGACGTGCTCGCCGGGGCCCTGCTGGGGCTGCTCATCGGCGGGGCGGTGGGGGCGGGGTTGGTGCGGTTCGGCGGCCTGTCGCGGTCCTCGCGCTAATCTTAGTTATGCTGATTCTGGAGTGGAATAGGTCTTGACTATGTGTACTCTTAGGTGTACACTTTAGCAGAGGTGCGACAATGACCAGAACTATTGCATTAAAGGCCCTGCGCCCCGGGCTCCCGAAGGTGGCCGATGCCGTTGCGTCCCACTTCGACCGCTACATCGTCACCAAGCGCGGCAATCCAGTGATGGTACTCATGAACCCCGAAGATTATGAGGGGCTCATCGAGACCATTGAGATCTTGTCCGACCGCTCAGCCCTGAAGCGCATTCGGCAGGCACGGAAAGAGGCCAAGGCCGGAAAGACGATCACCCTAGAAGCCCTGCGGCACCGCTTGGAACGTGTGTAAGGTCGAATTGACCCGCCAAGCCGAAAGGTCGCTTGAGGGGGTGTTCCGCTCAGATCGATCCCTTTATGGGCGGTTCATCAAAGCGTTCGACGTCATAGCCCAAGACCCATCCCAAGGCAAACCTCTTCATGGGAAGCTGCGCGGGGTCTTCTCATACAGGCTGGGCAGCTATCGCATCCTTTACGAAACCCACCACCAGCGGCTCGTCGTAGTCATCATCGACCTCGGGCATCGGAAAGAGATCTATGAATAGAAGATCGGGTTCTACCGGCGCGTTCGGCGGAATAAGATGATGCGATCGATACTGTTCGCCATCATTCTAAGCGCCGCAGCCCCGCCCGCCCGAGCCGCGTCCCCCGACTGTCAGGCGCGGCTGGCGGACTACCTGGCCGCGCATCGAGAAGGCCGGCAGACGATCCTGGACCAGGTCGCCCAGGACGACCGCCTGGGCGCGTCCTGCCTGAAGAAGTTCCTCCGCCAGACAGCCGTCGGCCGGCCGCTGGAAGACTACGAAGCCGTCCTCTCCGCGCTCGCCTCCCTGGAGACCGACGCCGCCGCGCGGGTCCTTTATAAAGAAGTCTCGGCGCCGAAGAAATGGCACCCGCGCATGCCCGCCAAGCACCTGGCGGCCATGGGCCGCCGCGCGCTCCCCCTCCTGGTGAAGCTCTCCAAGAAGAGGAAGTTCTCCCTGTCCCGCTCCGCCGATGACCTCCCCGTCCATCCCCATTTCTACGCGCCCCCCGAGGCCGCCGCCGCGACAGAGGCCGTGGCCCTGATCTCGGACTCCGAGGCCGCGCCCGGCCTGCTCGCCCTCGCGGCCTCCGACACGCGGCTGGCCGTGCCCGCCATGCGCGCCCTGGCCAGAATGCGCGCCGGCGGCGCCGAGGAGCGCGCCCTGCTCCTGTGGAGCGAGGAGTTCGGAGACCCTGAGCGCAAGGCCGCGGCCCTCGGCTACCTGCTCTCCATGAGCCGGGAGCGCTACCTCCCTCTGCTCAAGCGCGCCTTGAGCGATTTCTCCGCCGAGGTCCAGCGCAGCCAGGAGACGCAAAGCCCCCTGCCGGACGAGATGAGATCCCTGCTCGCCCAGGTCCTCTACCTGGGCGGCGACCCCGCCGCGGCCGGCCCGTTCGCCGAGTTCCTCCGGTCGAAGACCTGGCGGCCCGTCCCTCCGCTCCGCACGGCGCGGGAGGAAGGCGCCCTGGCCATCCTGGCGCTCGGGCTCACGCACGATCCCGCGGCTCGGGAGCCTCTGCTCGAGCTCTTGAAGGATGAGTCGCAATTCGCGCCGTTGGGCGCCTTCGAGGGCTTCTTCTACACGGAGCATCCGAGCTGGCCCCGCTTCCTGAGTTACGGGACCTCGGAGAAGACAAAATCCGCTCCGGTATTGCCCGCATCCGTCGTGGCGGCAGCGGCGCTGGGAGAGCTGGGCGACGGTTCAACGATCGCGGCGATAGAAGAAGCGTCCCAGAGAGAGCCCTATCTGAAGAAGGTTTACGACGAGCAGATCGCCCGGCTGCGCGCGGCTAGTACAGCACCCGCCGCCGCCACGCCGGTCCCGCCGGAGCCTCGCCCCTGAGCTCCGGCCAGCCCTCCGGCGCGGGCGTCGCCTCCCAGGACGGCTCGCGCCCCAGATAATTCCTCAGCCCCTGCGCCGCTTCAGCCGCGGAAGCCCCGAAGAACGTCGCCCGCAGATGCATGCCGGCCGCCGGATTGAAAAGCCCCTCCTCGTTCCAGCGCCGCCACAGCTCCTCGGCCAAGAGCGCCGCCAGCAAAGGCCCCGAAGCCCCGGCCGGGTCGCGCACCAAGGCCGCGGCCGAAGCCTCCGGATGCGTGCCCGGCGTCGCCGGCACCAGCGAGAACTCCTCGGACGCGTCTCTCATGACGGCCCCCGGGTCCGGATCCTTCTCATGGGCCCGCAGGTCCGCCCAAGCCAAAGCCGCATCGTCCAAAGCCCGCCAAGGCCAGCCCGCCGCTCCCTTCCGCCCCGCCAGCCGGCCCAGCAGAAGAGCCGGCGCCTCGGAGACATCGCGGCTCAGATTCGCCCCCGAGAACCAGGCGTAGCGGTTGCGCGCCAGGAACACGGACAACGCATGCCCCAAGCCGTGGTAGAAATCCTCCAGGTCCGACAGCGCGCCCCGCGAGGAAGGCCAGGACGCCAGCAGCGCGCAGACCGGCACCCGCCGCCCACCCGGCGCATCCCGGCCCGGGTCCAGGACGAAGACCGCAGACCCCGGCGTCTTGCCCGGACGAGGAGACAGGTCCAGATAAAGCCGGCCCAGCAGTTCCTGGCTGCGCGAGTCGCGCACCTCGTGCAAGGACACGCTCGAATGCCAGACCTCCGGCTTCTGCACCCTGGTCAGGCTCACTCCCAAAAGCCGTTCTGCTTTAGACGCCGCTTCTTCCAATGAGCTCGGCTCCGGCCCAGTCACGCCACCGAGCCCCAGCCGCGCCGCGTAATAGTCCCGCTCCCAGGCCCGGATCTTCCGGTCCGCCTTCTTGCCCAGCTCCCGGCGCTTCAGCTCCCGCATGGCGGAGAGCTGCTGGCGCGCCAGCGGCCGCAACCGGGACGCCAGATCCCTCAGGATCCCCCGCGCCCGGTCCGGGTCTTTGATAAGGCGGTCCGACAAAGCCAGATGGGAATAGCTCCCCGCACCCCGCAGACGCGCGATCTGCCCCCGCAGGGACAAGATCTCCCGGATCACCCGCGCGTTGGACGCCGCGGCCCGGTTGTGGAACAGGAATTCCAGCCGCTGGCGGGTCGACGCGTCGCTCACCATGGACATGAACTCCCCATACAAGGCCGGCTCCGCGTCCACACGGATCAGACGACCCGGCCGCGGCAAGGAGCGCAGCAGCGCCGGCGGCAGGCCCGCCAGCTCTTCTTCGGAGATCTGCAGGCTCGCTTTCGGCCAGTCCAGGTTGTCGAGGAAGCTCTTCTCCCGCGCCGCCAGGCGCTCGCGCAGGTAGCGCAGCTCCAGGCGCGCCTCCCGCTCCAGACCCGCGCCGCCGCTGCTCAGCAAGGCCCGCTGCCGCTCCAGCAGGAGCCGGTCCTCCCCGGCCAGGCCCTGGCCGGAGTACTGCTCCAGCGCCCGCCACAGCTCGGGGCGCTGGGGCAGCTCCGCCGCGAAGGCGTCCAGACGCGCCTCGCACAGCCCCCCGGCCTCGCGCGTCGCGGAAGAGACCGATACCCGGGCCAGGAGCAGGGCCGGCGCCGCCGCGTCCTCCAGGCCCTGCAGGGCCTCTTCCAGGGCCGCGGGCGTGTTGGCGAAGTCGCGCCCCTCGGCCGGGATGGCGGCCACGGCGCGCAGGGCCGACTCGGCCCGGCGCAGGGCGTCGGAGCAGCCCTGGGACAGTTCCTCCGGGGACAGGTCCCAGGGCCCGGCCCAGGACGCCGCCGGCGGCAGGCAGAGGCAGAAGACGACCCAGAAGGCCCTTCCCATGTGGAGATTTAACCAAAATGTGACGACCGCCCTTGCGCTTTCGCGGCTCTACTGGTAACATTAATAGCCTTGAGAAAAGCCCTTTTCTTCGCGTTGGCCTTCTGCGCGGCCGCGCCCGCGGGCGCGGTCTACGACATCTCCTACTACCCGGACGGGGAGTTCCTCAGCCACAAGCTGCGCTTCGAGCCAGCCCCCAAGCCCGCCGCGGACGCCGCCGGAGACGAGCAGCGCCGCGACCTGGCGGCCATGGTCCAGGAGCGCGTCTCGGAACTGCGCCGCCAGGGCCGCCTGGCCAAGGACGAGAACACGGCCTGGGCCGTCTACGACTTCACCAGCGGCGAGAAGCTCGTGGAGATCAACGCGGACCAGAAGTTCCAGGCCGCCAGCCTCATCAAGCCCTTCGTGGTCCTGGCCTACATGCACCAGGTCCAGAAAGGCGTCCTGGCCTACGAAGACGACGCCCGCCGGCGATTCGAGCGCATGATCCAGCACTCGGACAACAACGCCACCAACTGGGCCATGAAGCGCCTGGGCGGGCCGGCCGCGGTCCAGTCGCTGCTGCGCAGCAGCTACGGCAAGATCCTGCCCAACGTGGAGATCGTGGAGTACATCCCGCGCGGCGGCCGCACCTACCGCAACAAGGCCGCGGTGGGCGACTACAGCCGCTTCTTGCTGGCCCTCTGGCGCGACGAACTGCCGGGAGCGGCTGAGATCAAACGCCTCATGGCCCTGCCCAAGCGCGACCGCCTGCGCACCGGCACGGACCTGCCCCCCGAGACCGAGGTCCTCAGCAAGACCGGCAGCACCAGCCACATCTGCGGCGACATGGGCGTGGTCTTGGCCAAGGCCCCGGACGGCCGCCAGTACGCCTACGCCCTCATCGGCATCATCGAGAAGAAGCACGCGGCCCGGCACTACTACCGCTGGCTGCGCTCGCGGGGCGACATCATCCGCGAGGTGTCCGGCCTGGTCTACCGCATCATCGGCGGCATGCACGGCTTCGCCGGCGCCCAGTAGCCCCCAGCCCTAAGGCAGGATGGTCCCGTAGGAGAGGTTCGCCAGGGACCCGAAGCGCTCTCTCAGGGAGCTCACGCTGACCACGTCGCCCCGCTTGGGCGCCTCGATGACCTTGCCCCCGCCGAGGTAGGCCAGCACGTGGTGGGCCCGCCGGCCCACGAAGACCAGGTCGCCGGGCTTGAGCGCGCGGGGGTCGGTGAGCGGCTGGGCCCCGGTGGCGCGCTGCTGGTCCGCGGCGGTCCGGGGGATGCGGCCGAAGCCGATCCTGGTCAGGCTGGCCACGATGAGGCCGGAGCAGTCCACCCCCCCGTCGCGGCCCGGGCTGGTGCCGCCCCACTTGTACGGGGTGCCGCGGAAGCTCAGCAAGGACTGGATGAAGGCGTCGAGCAGGCCCTTGGGCGGCTCGGCGCGCGGCGGCTCCGGCGTCCCCATGGGGGAGGCTTCCGGAACCGGCCCGCCGCCCGGTCCCGGGCCGTACCAGACGCGCGATTCCTGCCACCGCGCCCCGGCCGAGGAGTCGCCGCCCAGGCTGTCTGTGCGCACCCAGCCCTTGGCGCTCTCCCAAGCCCCGGTCTTCTCGTTGTACTGGGTGAGCCGGTCCACCTCGACCAGGGACCAGCCGTCCTTGGTGAAGGCCAGCTGGCGCACGGGCTCGTTCCTGTAGAGTTGGGTGACGCGCAGGGAAGCGGGGTTCTTGCCGGGCCGCGGCTTCTTGGAGTAGAGGTCGAGGCCGTCCTGCTGCACGTAATATGCGGGGAAGACCGCGTCGCCGGGCAAGGCGTCGCGGACCTCGTCGGCCACGGCCATGCCCGCCATGCCGTTGGTTCCCTCGAAGGAGACGGTGATGTTGGTGATATCGGGCAGCTTGAGCGCGGCCGAGGCCCGCGGGGGAAGTCCGAGGAGCGCCGCCGCCAGCATCGCCTGGACCATGCCCTCAGGGTAGCGGGCCTTTGGGCCCAGACCCAGAGCCCTTGGGTCCCACGCGCCCTGGGCCTTAGGGCCTAGGCGCGCCGGCGCGCTACGAGCAGCAGGAGCGGCCCGTGCCGCCGGGGCGGGACTTGTTCCAGGGCATCGCGGCCAGCAGGCCGGCCAAAGGGCACCAGCCCGTGGCCCCGGCCATGGTCAGGCCCGCTCCGAAGAATGCCGCGGCCCAGGCGAAGCGCGGATCGAGCCACAGGCTCAGCACGGAGGCGGCCAGCACGCAGGGGCCGACCACCAGCTGGACCTGGCGCAGGATGGGCAGAGGCGCGCATCTCCCGGCGGTCACGGGCCGGCCGAGCTTGCGCCACTCCAGGATGCCGCCGGCGAACACCTCGGCCTCGATGTCGCCGAAGCCCAGCTGGGCCAGCTGGTCCTTGGCCAGTTCGGCGCGCCGGCCGCTGCGGCACATGAGCAGCAGCCGCTTGGTCTTCAGGCACTGCAGCAGTCCCGGAGCCAGCTCGTTGAAGTGCGACATGGGCAGGCAGACCGAGCCGGGGACGTGCTCGGCCGCGAACTCCTCCTTCTCCCGGACGTCGATGATGACCTGGTCCATGTCTCCCCCTAGCCGGCGCAGAATATCGCATGCAAGGCGCGCATCAGGCGGCGCAGGCGCGGCTCGGCGATGCGGTAGGCCACGAAACGGCCCTTGCGCCGCGCCGCCACCAGCCCCTGGCCGCGCAGGCGCCCCAAGAACTGCGAGAGCTGGGACTGCGAGACGCCGCAGAGCCGCTCCAGCTCGCCCACGGTCTTATCGCCCTCGGCCAGGCTGCAGAGCAGGCGCAGCCGGCGCGGATGGGCCAGCTGCTTGAGCACCCGGGCCGCGGCCTCGCTGCGCGCGGCCATGGCCCGCGCCGCATTGCGATTCATATTACGATTTTATAATATATGAGCCATGGAGACAATGGAGATGGTCGTCCGACTGGGAGGGAACAAGAAGGTCTCGGCCGAGTTCAAAGGCCTCGTCATACCCACGGACCAGCCCAAGGACTCGGGCGGGGAGGGCTCGGCGCCCTCGCCCTTCGACCTGTTCTTGGCCTCGCGGGGGACCTGCGCCGGCTTCTACATCCAGAGCTTCTGCCAGAAGCGCGGGCTCTCCACCCAGGGCATCTCTTTGGTCCAGAAGATGGAGATGGACCCGGCCACGCACATGGTCTCCCGCGTGCTCATCGAGGTCGCCCTGCCCAAGGACTTCCCGGAGAAGTACCGCGAAGGCGCCCTCGGCGCGGCCAACCTCTGTCTGGTCAAGAAGCACCTGCAGGAGCCGCCGCGCATTGAGCTCTCAGTCAAGGCCGCATAAGCCCCTCCACCCGCGCCTGGCCCGCGAGCGCCGCACCGTCGCGGCCATGATCGGCATCTACTGCCGCGCCAAGCACGGCGGGATGGACCTCTGCGCCGAGTGCTCGGACCTGCTCGTCTACGCGGCCAACCGCCTGGAGCACTGCGGCTTCGGCGGGGACAAGCCGCCCTGCAAGGACTGCCCCGCACACTGCTACGCGCCGCACCGCCGCGCCAGGATCCAGGAGGTCATGCGCTACGCCGGGCCGCGCCTGCTCAAGAGCCACCCCTACCTGGCCCTGCGCCACGCGCTCGACGGGCTGCGCCGGACGCCGTCGAAAAAATCAGGAAGTTAAGAAAGTCGACCCGCGGCACCGACTAGGAGCCGTTCTTTTCTTTGACCGTCAGGTGGATCAACACCTCCACCTCCGGCTTGCTCAGAGCCGTCTCCACTCCGCGCAGGTGGCCGAGGAGTTCCTCCACCAGGGCCGAGACCGCCGGCATCTTCGCCAGCTCCGCCGCGTGTCCGGCCTTGTCCAGCCCCAGGGCCTGGATCTTGCCCTGCACCTCGGGACGCGAGACGGGCTCCATGAACTGGCGCACCGCAGGCTCCTTGAAGGACCCGATCTTGCGCAGAGCCGCCAGGACCTTGACGGCCGATTCCTTCGGGCAGCGGTAGCTGAGCCGCTCCCCGACTTCGGCCGCACCCACCTTGGCGAAGGCCTCCCGCACCCGCGGCAGGTCCTGAGCCAGGCTCTTCACCGACCCCTCGAGCTTCCAGCTCTCCCGGTAGATGGGCAGGGAATACAGCTTGAGCCACTGCACCGGGGGATGCTCGATGAGGGCCTTGTCCTCGGTCGCGCGCTCATTCTCCCGCGGCCGGTCCGCCGCGCTGGCCGGCGCGACCAGGGCCAGGGCCAGAACGAGCGCGTTCACGCCCGCCTCCGGCCGCGCAGCTCGGCCACGCGCAGGCGCACCTGGGCGCGGCGCATGGCGGCCTCCGCGCTGGCCAAGGTCATGGGGTCGAGCCCCTCCTTGGCGAGCTCGGCCTTGGCCCGCTCCAGGGCCTGGCGCGCCCGTTCCCCGTCGATGCTCTCCGCCATCTCGGCCGTCTCCGCGAAGAGCGAGACCCGGTCGCCGCGGACCTCGGCGAAGCCGCCGGAGACCGCGAAGAGCCGGACGTCCCCCTCCGCGTGGAAACGCACCTCGCCGGGCTTGAGCTGGACCAAAAACGGGGCGTGTCCGGGCAGAACCCCCATCTCGCCCTCCCAGGCGGGCAGGACCACGAAGTCCCCCTCCCCGCTGAAGGCCGGGCGCTCCGGGGTGATCAGCTCGAGGGTCAGCCCGGCCATGTCAGGCCTTCTCCTCCATGGCCTTGGCGCTGGCCACGGACTCGTCGATGCCGCCCACCATGTAGAAGGCCTGCTCCGGGAGGTGGTCGTACTTGCCGGCCACCAGGTCGCGGAAGCCCGCGATGGTGTCCTTGAGCTTGACGTACTTGCCCGGCCGGCCCGTGAACTGCTGGGCCACGAAGAAGGGCTGGGAGAGGAACTTCTGGATCTTGCGCGCGCGCGCCACCACCAGCTTGTCCTCGTCGGAGAGCTCGTCGATGCCCAGGATGGCGATGATGTCCTGCAGGTCGCGGTAGCGCTGCAGGACCTTCTGCACCGAGCGCGCCACCGAGTAGTGCTCCGCGCCCACGATCTTGGGGTCGAGGATCCGGGAAGTCGAG
>JACRDS010000061.1 GCA_016212825.1 Elusimicrobiota bacterium
CGTGCAGCGGATGCGGTTGGAGTTGGAGGAACTCGTCCTGCCTGAACGACGCTCAGAACGATCTTACCCGCGGCTCGTGAAGATCAAGATGAGCAACTACGGCCGCAAGACGGAGCATGCCCTTAACTAACCGGCATTGGGCCTAGGCGGCGGGCAGGGAGAAGCTGAAGGTCGAGCCTTCCCCGGGCCGGCTCTCCACGGACACGCTGCCGCCGTGGGCTTCCATGATGTGCTTGACGATGGCCAGGCCTAGGCCCGTGCCGCCCAGCTCCCGGGAGCGGGCCTTGTCCACGCGGTAGAAGCGCTCGAAGATGCGGGGCAGGGCCTCGGCCGGGATGCCCGGGCCCGTGTCCTCCACGCTCACAGTGACCCGTCCCTCGGCGGCTGCGGCGCTGACGCGCACCAGGCCCTTCTCCGGCGTGTACTTGATGGCGTTGTCGAGCAGGTTGGTGAGCACCTGCTTGAGCTGGCCGCGGTCGCCGCGCACCGGCGGGACGTTCCGGAAAGGCTCCATGCGCAGGGCGAGCTCCTTGCGGCCGGCCAGGGGCTTCAAGGTGGCGGTCACCTCCGCCGCCAGCTGCATGAGGTCCACGGACTCCGGCGCCGGCGTGCGGGCCCCGGAGTCCAGGGCCGAGAGGGTGAGCAGATCGTCGACCAGGCGGGTCATGCGGTCCGCGTTGCGCTCGATCTCCTGGATGAACTCCATGCGGTGCTCCGCGTCCTCCGCCGCGCCTTCGCGCAGGGTCTCGGCGAAGGCCTTGATGGCGGCCAGGGGCGTGCGCAGCTCGTGCGAGACGTTGGCGGTGAAATCCTTGCGCACCTGGTCGGAGCGGCGCAGCTGGGCGAGGTCGTCGCGGACCTGGTCCGCCAGGGAATCGAGGTCCCGGGCCAGGCGGCCCAGCTCGCCGCCCAGGGGACCGACGCGTGCGTCCCAGTCTCCCGCCTGCAGGCGGGAGACGGTCCCCGCGATGCGCGCGGCCTGGCGGCCGCGCCAGAGGACCCAGGCCCCGGCGCCGGCGAGGGCGGCCAGCGCCGCCAGGAGGCAGGCCATCAGTCTTTCCGCAGGCGGTAGCCGACGTTCTTGACCGTCACGATGCGCCCGGCCTCCGCACCCAGCTTGCCGCGCAGGCGCGCGATGTGCTGGTCCACGGTGTTGGTGTCGATCTCCATGGACCGGTCGTAGCCCCAGACCTTCTCCAGGAGCTCGTCGCGCGACAGGGCGCGGCCGTCGGCCTGCAGGAGGCACTTGAGGAACTCGAACTCCTTGGGGCTCAGGGACACGGGCTTGCCCTTCACCTTGGTCACGTAGCGCTCCAGGTCCACCTCGAGCGTGCCGGCGCGGGCCAAGAGCGGCGCGGGCTTGTCGGCGGCCCGGCGCAGGATGGCCTTCACGCGCGCCAGCACTTCGCGCACGCTGAAGGGCTTGGTCACGTAGTCGTCGGCGCCGATCTCCAGCCCCAGGACCCGGTCCAGCTCGTCCTTCTTGGCCGTGAGCATCAGGATGGGGGTGCGCGAGGATTGGCGTATGGCCCGGCAGACCTCGAAGCCGTCCTTCCCGGGCAGCATGATGTCGAGGATGACGATATCAGGCTTCTCTTCCAGGAAGAAGTCGAGCCCCGCGTCCCCGTCGTGGGCGGTGATGACCTGGTAGCCCGCCTTCTCCAGGTTGTACCTGAGGATCTTGGCGAGGGCCTTCTCGTCCTCGACGACGAGGATCTTGGCTTCAGGCATGGACGCGCCTATAACTTGCCATACTCACGCCCCCTTGTCAATGCGTCCCGGCCCGCCTGCCGGCCCTGACCGTCGCAGCTTTCTAGTCCGGCTGCGGTGCCGGCGCCGTCTCTGCGGATGCTTCGGCCGCGGGTGCGGCGGCTTCCTGCGCGGGCTGTTCCGGGGCGGCCGGAGGCTGAGGGGTGCTGCGGTTCCTCTTTGACGGCCGGTGGGCGGCCCTCTTCGGCTCTTTCACCGCGGGCTTGGGCCTGCGGCTGACGCGCTCATAAGCCTGCCGCGCCTGGGCCGCCGCGCGCTCGGCTTTCTTGCACGCCTTCTTGGCCTGTTTCGCGGCTTTGCGGGCCTTCTTGAACTCGGCTTTGGCCTGCTTGGCCTTCTCTTTCGCGGACTTCGCCTGGCGGCGCGCCGCGCTCGCCTGCGCTTCGGCCGCCTCGACCTGCTGTTTCGCTTCTTGTACGAACGTCCGGGCTGGGGTCGCCATAGAGACATTATACCCCTTGATCGGGCTTTTGCGCCTTATGGCGATGGGTGAGAGCCATGAGAGAGCCGGGGCATGCTAGAATAGCTTCATGCGGCCACAGAGGCTCCTCGTCGCCATCCTGCTCCTGCGGGCCCAGTCCGTTTTCGCCGTCCCGGCGCGCGTCCTGCCCGGAGACAGCGAGAACTAGCCGCAAGTCATGGCCGAAGCGACCTCCGCCGTCGACCGCACCCAAGCCTGCCGCGAGCTCGCCCAGGCGCACGCCGAGTCCGGGCGCTTCCCCGAGGCCATCGCGGCGCTCCAGGCCGCCCTGGCCGTGGACCCCCGGGACCGGGACGCCCTGGAGATGCTGGGCGCGGCCCTGGCCCGCACCGACGACCTGGCCGGAGCCCTGGCCGCGTTCCAGCAGGCCCTGGACTGCGGCGGAGGCGAGGCGCGGCGGTCCTTCATCCACGTGCAGATGGCCGAGGTCCTCCTGCGCCAGGGCGACGCCGAGGCCTGCGCCCGCCAGCTCGAGCTCGCCGACTCCGTCCCGTGCGAAGACGCCGAGGCGCGCCGGCAGGCGGGACTGCTGTGGACGCGCGTGGCCTGCGCGCGCGGCGAGGCCGGCGGCCACGCCGGAGCCGCCGCCGCCCTGCGCCGGGCCGCCGCGGGCCGGGACCCGGAGGCCCTGGAGATGCTGGGCGCGTCTTTGGCCCGGGCCGGCGACCTGCCCGGCGCCGCGGCCGCGTTCCAGGAAGCCCTGGATCTCGGCGGGGAGCGGAGCTTCTTCCTCCGCGTGCAGCTGGCCGAGGTTTTCCTGCGCCAGGGCGACGCGCAGGCCTGCGCCCGCCAGCTCGAGTTTGCCGCCTCCCGTCCGTCCGAGGACGCCGAGGCGCGCGCCCAGGCCAAGCGGTGCTGGACGCGACTGGCGTCCGCGCTCGGGGAGGCGGGCGACCACGCGGGGGCCGCCGCCGCCCTGCGCCAGGCCCTGGACCTGGCCGGCGAGGACATGGAGACGCTCATGATGCTGGGCAGCGCAGGCCGCCAGGCCGGCGACCTCGGGGCGGCGGCCGCCGCCTTCACCCGGGCGCTGGGCTGCGGCTGCGGCCTGCCGCTCCACTACATCCGGGTGCAGCTGGCGGAGCTCGCCCTGGAGACGGGAGACCCGGCCGCGGCCGAAGGGCACCTGCGCGCCGCCGCCCGGCTCCCGGGCCGCAGCCTGGGCGAGCACCTCGGCGCCAAGCGCCTGTGCGAGGGGCTCGGGCTCCACGACCTGGCCGCGCGCGAGTTCGAGAAGTCCCTGGAGCTGTTCGCGAAGGAGGACGTCCCCGCGAAGTTCGAGGACCTGCGGGACCTGATCAACTCCTTCTACCGCGTCGGCCAGGACCGCTCCGCGCGCAAGGGGCTCGACCTGCTCCTGCGCGAGCTGCCACTCGACGAGCTTTTCCTGAGGAACAAGGTCCTCAACCGGGCCGAGTTCATGGACCGCAGGACGACCCTGGACTCCAAGCCGCTCAAGCTCCTCATCTCGCTGACCCGGCAGTGCAACCTCGGCTGCATCATGTGCTACGACAAGTACCTCGGCCCCTGGAAGATCCCGGCCGGGACCCTAGCCGAGATCGAGGCCCTGTTCCCCTATCTGGAATACATCCAGTGGCGCGGCGGCGAGGTCTTCCTGTTCGAGGGGTTCGCGGAGCTCTTCGACAAGGCCGCAGCCTACCCGCGGCTCTGCCAGGACCTGGTGACCAACGGCCTGCTCATCGACCGGGCCTGGGCCCGCCGTCTGGTCCAGGCCGGCGCCAAGGTCTCCCTCTCCATCGACGGGATCACCCCGGCGGCCTACGAACACGTCCGGCGCGGCGCCAGGTTCGAGACTCTGCTGGGCTGCCTCGCCGAGCTCAAGGAAGCCAGGAAGGAGCCCGGCCTGGCGCACCCGCGCTTCGAGACCCTCATGAACTTCGTCGTGCTCCGGAGCAACTACCGGGAAGTCGAGTCCCTGCCCGAGTTCGCGGCCGAGCACGACCTGCGCTACGTCCAGACCGTGCGGGGAGACACCGGGGTCTTCCCGGACAGCGACCCTCACAAGCGGGAGGACGTGGGCGACGACCCCGAGGTCGTCGCGTATCTGCGCGAGCGGCTCCCGGCGGTCCGGAAGAAGGCGCAGTCCCTGGGCGTCGTGTTCCGCAGCTTCTTCCCGGACGCCGGTTGCCCGTCCGAAGACCAGGAGCCTGCGGCCCCGGCCGCCGCGGCGGCGGCGCCCGGCCACGCCTACTGCCGGGCGCCCTGGGACAGCCTGTTCGTCTTCCTGTCGGGCACGGTCAAGCCCCACTGCCTCTGCGACGTCCCGGTCGGCAACGCCGGGGAGTCCAGCCTCGCCTCCCTTTGGAACTCCCCCGGGATGCGGGAGTACCGGCACCGGTCCTCCGAGAGGCGCATCCAGGGCTTCTGTTCCGCGCGCTGCCAGAGCCGGCCGCCGCACGAGGCCGGCGACCTGGCCCTCTAGCATTCAACCCGGAGCCGGCAGCGTCGCCAGCCTCCCCGCCTCGCAGGGTGGCTGCGCCGGGGAACGCGACAAAACCTCCGACGGAGAGTCTGAAAAATCCCGCCCGGAGACATTCTGCTCCCTCCGTGGGGTGTCTCCGGAACGATTTTTTTGGATCTCCGTCGGAGGTTTTGTCGCATCATTCGTCGGCACATGACCGCCGGATGGCGAGAAATGACCCGCCCGGACAGACAAGCTATCCGGGCGGGTTGCGCGGGCGGCCTTGGCCTAGGCGGTCTTCTGCTGCCGGCGCTGGCGCGGCTGCTTTCCGGCTCGCGCAGCCTGGCCGCTATCTGGGTGGGAGTGGTTCCAGTTCGAGCGGCGCAGGCTTCGCCAGACCATGTACGACATCAGCAGGTCGAGCATGCGTTGCACCTCCTATCCGCGGCGAGCCGCGGGAATCGTTGTTGGGAGACGGCCCTCTTCGGGCCGCCGGGGATATGTGCTTCCAGGGAGAGCCGCGTTACAGGCTCAGGCGCACTTGTTGGGCCACACGCAGGTCTGGAACGGCCCCTCGGCGACCTCGACCTTCTTGCACTTGTTGGGGGTCCCGCAGGGCAGGAAGCCCGCGACCGCCTTCGGCTCCTGGGCGACGGCCTGCGTGGCGCCGGCGGTATCGGAAGTTCCGCCGGTGCCGGCCGGACGGACGTCCTTGCGGCCGGCGCAGGTGTTGGGCCAGACGCAGGGTTGGACCTGTGCGACGACCTGCGAGGCGCAGGTGTTGGGCCACACGCACGGCTCGACGGGAGCCGGGGCGGCGGAAATGGGGTTGAGCGGGCTCAGGCTTGCCAGCAGGATTAATTCGATCATGCGGATATTGTAGCGCGGCCCAGGGGCCGGCCCCTATGAGTCCGGTCAAAACCGGCATTTGATCGCCATCATTGAGGCCGGTCATTGACCGCGGTCAATCTTTTCCCGAAAAGGCGCGCCAGGGCGGGGATACGGATGTATAATAGTCTGCGCCGCGCCACTTTCGCGCCAAGGAGAAACCGATGATCGACCTCGTCAAGAACCTCGCCACGGTCAACCGCCGCACCAAGGCCTCCGTCATCCGGGAACTCCTCAAGCTCACCAACAAGCCCGAGATCATCTCCTTCGCCGGCGGCCTGCCCTCCCCCTCCACCTTCCCGTCCGAGGCCCTGGCCGAGATGGCGGCGCGCATCATCAAGGAGAACGCCAAGGCCTCCCTGCAGTACGGCCCGACGGAGGGCCTCCCCGAGCTCAAGGCCCAGATCGTCAAGCTCCTGCGCGAGGAGGAGGGCATCAACGCCTCCCCCAGCAACATCCTCGTGACCACCGCCTCCCAGCAGGCCCTCGACATCGTGGGACGGACCTTCATCGACCCCTCCGACCCCATCCTGGTGGAACTGCCCAGCTACATCGGCGGGCTGCAGGTCTTCAACTCCTACGGGGCCAGGCTCATGGGCGTCAAGGCCGACGACCACGGCGTCCTGGTCGACGACCTCGAGACCAAGCTCACCAAGCTGCGCCAGGAGGAAGAGCACTACAAGTTCGTCTACATCGTGCCCGACTTCCAGAACCCCAGCGGCGTGACCCTGACCGGGGAGCGCCGGCGCGAGCTCATCAAGCTCTCCGAGCGCTACAACGTGCTGCTCATCGAGGACTCCCCCTACCGCCAGGTGCGCTTCGAGGGCGAGGCCCCGCCCATGCTCTACAAGCTCGACAACACGCACAACGTGATCTCGCTGTTCACGTTCTCCAAGACCCTGGCTCCTGGCCTGCGCCTGGGCTTCATCCTGGCCGACGAGCGCATCATCCAGAAGATGGCCATCCTCAAGCAGTCCCTGGACCTGTGCACCTCGTCTCTGAACCAGCTCATCGCCGCGGAGTTCCTCAAGTCCGGCCTGGCGCGCGAGCACATCAACGGCGTCAAGAGCCTCTACCGGGCGCGCAAGGACGCCATGATCGGCGCCCTGGAGCGCTACATGCCCGACGGCGTGAGCTGGACCCGGCCCGAGGGCGGTCTCTTCCTCTGGGTGCGCCTGCCCGAGCACATGAACGCCGACGAGCTCTTCTACGAGGCCATCAAGGAGAACGTGGCCTACGTCATCGGCTCCGCCTTCCACTGCGACGGCGGCGGGCAGAACACCATGCGCCTGAACTTCTCCTATCCCACCCCGGAGCAGATCGACGACGGCATCAAGCGGCTGGCCAAGGTCGTCAAGGCCAACATGAGGCCGCGGCACAAGGGGAGCCGGATCAAGGCTTAAGAACGGCCTTTCATGTGGTTGCGCGCGTCTGAGGAAGGGACGCGCGCGGGTCCCGGCGCACAGCGCCGGGGCCTCGGGGAACGGCGCTAGCCCGTCCGGATCCCCCGGAACTCCTCCTTGAAGTCCCGGTGCATGAGCGCCTTGAGCGCCTTGGGCAGGGGCAGGCCGTGGTGCAGGACCTGGTAGACCTGCTCGGTGATGGGCATCTCCACGCCGGTCTTGAGCGCCAGGGCGCGGGCCGCGGCCGCGGTGGAGAAGCCCTCGGCCACGGAGCGGCGTTCGGCGAGGTACTTCTTGGGGTCGGCGCCCTTGGCCACGCTCAGGCCCAGGGCCCGGTTGCGGGAGAGCTCGCCGGTGCAGGTGAGGACCAGGTCGCCGACCCCGGAGAGGCCGAGGAAGGTCAGGGGCTGGGCGCCCAGGGCCGCGCCCAGCCGGGTCATCTCGGCCAGGCCGCGCGTGATGATGGCCGCGCGCGCGTTGGTGCCCAGGCCCAGGCCGTCGCAGGCCCCGGCCGCCACCGCGATGACGTTCTTGAGCGCGCCTCCCACCTGGACCCCCACCACGTCGTCGCTGGCGTAGACCCGGAAGGTCGGGGCGTGCAGGAGCTGCTGGACCGTCCGCGCCGCCGCGGGGTCGGCCGACGCCGCGACCACGTTGGTGGGCAGGCCGCGGGCCACCTCGCTGGCGAAGCTGGGTCCGGAGAGGAAGGCGAGCCGGAGCGGGCCGACGTCGGGCAGGGTCTCGCCGAGCACGGTGGAGAGCAGCTCCAGAGAGGATTCCTCGATCCCCTTGGCGGCGACCACGACCACGGACCGCGGGGGGAGGTGCGCCGCGGCCTGGAGGGAGAGCTCGCGCAGGTGCTGGGAGGGCGCGGCGAGGACCGCCAGGTCGGCCCCGCGGACCGCCTCCCCGACGTCCCGGAAGGCGCGCACCGTCTCGGGCAGCCGCACGCCGGGGAGGAACACGGCGTTCTCGTGCCGGGAGTTCACCGCCTCGGAGACCTCGGCTTCGAAGGCCCACAGCCGCACCGCGTGGCCCAGGCGCGCCGCGTGGCAGGAGAGCGCCGTGCCCCAGGCGCCCGCGCCTACGACCGCGACCGTCCTCATCCGGTCAGGCCGGCCAGGGCGCGCAGCTGGTCCTCGTTGATGAGGACCAGGTCCTTCTCCTTCTTGGCGATGAGCTCCCGCTCCTCGAAATCCTTGAGCAGGCGCACCGTGGTCTCGATGGAGAGCCCCGCCATCTCGGCGAGGTCGCGCCGCTTCATGCCGGCCACGACGGGATGCGTCTTGCCGGGCTTCTTCAGGCGGCAGAGCACGTCGGCCAGCCGGCTGCGCGCCGGCTTGAAGGCCACGTCGCGGGCCTTGTTGTCCGCCATGCGCACGTCGTGGGCCAGGGCCTTGAGCAGGGCCAAAGAGGCGTTGGGGTACTTGGTGAGGAAGCCGGTGAAGGACACGGAATCGACCAAAGAGATGACGGAGGGTTCCATGGCCTCGCCGCTGGCGTCGTAGGGTCCGCCGTGCAGGAGGGTGATGTGGCCCAGGAGGTCGCCGGGGTGCTCCATGCGGATGATGAGCTGCTGGCCGGTGCGGCTGGACTTGTAGACCTTGACCTTGCCGGTGCAAACCACGAAGACCCCCATGGGCGTGGTGCCCTCGTGGAAGATGACCTCCCCGGACTTGAAAGGGTTGGCCACGCGCATCTCGCGCCAGGCCTTCTTGGATTCCTTGGTCCCGAGCAGGTCATAGAGGCAGTTCTTGCGGAACTGGCACCAATCGCAGTTGGGCGCTTCTCTTCTTGAAAATGGCATCTATGCCGTTATCATCGCCTGATAATAGAGATACGATGATACCAATTTTGGAAGCCCATATCCAGGCGGGCGGTTTCAGCGGACGTGCGGGAGGATGTCTACGGTCTCCCCCCCGCCCGGTTGCTTGGTTATGCTGAAAATACCAGCATAATCAGCGGCGGTGTCGGAGCCGGCCACCTCTTGGCAGAGGGAGCCGGAGAGCGGCGCGGCCCGGCCGGGAGCCGACAATGCCACCTGGGACCAGCGCGCGCCGCGCAGGGAGGAGCGGGTCGGCAGGACCGCGGACCCCTCGTTGCCGCGGCGGGCTCCGTCCATGACCCGGAACTGGTCTATGGAGACGACCCTCTTGAAGGAGCGGGCCCGACGGCCGGAGAATCCCGGCGCGGGGAAGACTGCGGCGAAATTCCGGCCGGCCCCGTCTTCGCTGCGGATGTCGAGGCGCACGGTCCCGTCCTGCCGGAGGCGCAGGGTCATGACCACGGCCTCGCCCGGCTGGAAGTAATTCTGGTCGCCCGCCGGCGGATTGCGCCAACGGTTGCCCGCGGTCCCGGCCGTGCGCCAGAAGGGGCGGAAAGCGAAGCTCGGCTTGAGCGGGCCTGCCTCCGGACGTCCCTGCGCGTCGAAGACCCGGTCCCAGCTCAGGCCCGCGTCCACCTCCGCGGCCTCGGCGCCGGCGCCCAGATAGACGCTGGGCCGGTCCAGCGGCCCCTCCCAGTAGGGCGGCTGGCCAGGCGCCGGGGTATAGCTGCGCTCGGCATCGAGATACACCTGGGGCAGGACCACGCGGGCGCGCAGGCCGGTCCAGTCCGAGGCCGGGCGGCTGGCGACCTTGCGGAAGTAGGCGCCTCGGGCGCGGGAGTCCACCCGGAAGGGCCCGTCGCAGGCCAGGCCCTGCGGCGCGGCCGGAGCCCGCAGGCGCCGGGATTGTTCCCGGATGAGAGCCAGGGCTTCCGGATCGGCTCCGAAATCAGCTGCGGGAACCGGCGACGCGAGCGCCAAGGAGAGCAAGGCCGTCGCCCAGCTTCGCATATCGCTCCTCCTCCGCTGATCAGCGCCGCGCCAGCAGCTCTTCGCAGCGCTCCAGGATGCCGTTGAAGGCCCCCATGTCGCGCAGCGGCTCGAGCTCCAGGTCGCTCTTGGCCAGGATCATGTACCGTTTCAAGTCCCCCCTGGAGGGCGCGGACCGGAAGGCGGAGTCGAGGGCGCGCAGGGCTTCTTTGAAGCGGCCGGAGACCGAATAGGCCAAAGCGAGCTGGTAATGGGCCGAGGCGTTCTCGGGCATGGCCTGCAGGGAGCGCTGCAGGGGCAGGACCGCCTCCTGGGTCAGGCCCAGGCGGTTGTAGGCCGTGCCCAAGCGCTCGTAGAGGACGGCGCGCTGCGCCTGGCTCAGGCTCGGGATCCGGGCGTCGAGGCGGGCGGCCTCCTCGTAGGAGTCGATGGCGCCGCGGTACTGGCGGAACTTGAAATGGTCGTCGGCCTGGGACATGGCCGCCGTGACCGCCGGGTCCGGCAGGGGCTCTTCCCGGGCCGGGGCGGAGCGCTGGTCGCTGACGGCGTCGCGCAGTTCCTCGCCCCGGGACAGCGGGGCGGACTGGGCCACCTGGACTCCGGAGGAGGCGGCCTCTCCGGCCGCGACGGCGGCCACATCCGGATAGGCCAGCATGGAGGAGTACTTCGGGTTGCGGCGCACGGTGTTGAGGATGAGGGTCTCCTGCCCGATCTGCCGGGCCGTCTCCAGGCTGGCGCTGAGGCTCTCCGCGGCTTGCACCGGCCGGCCCATCCGGCTGTAGGCGCGGGCCAGCTGCAGCGGGATCATGGGGTTCTGCGGGGCCGCGGCCAGGGCCGAGCGGTAGGCGCCGGCGGCAGCTTCGAAGGAGCCCAAAGTCTCATAGCACCAGGCCAGGCTGCGGTAGAAGCGGGACTTGTCCGCGATGACCTTGAGGTCCGGGTCGATGGCTATGGCCTGGGAGTAGGCGCTGACCCCCTCCAGGGCGTCGCGCTTGTCCGCAGCCGAGGGGGACGGGTTCTGGGAGCCTCTCTGGCTGTGGGCGTAGCCCAGCAGGAAGAGGGCCCGGCTGTCCGGCCCCAGGCTGGCGGCGCGGGAGAAGACCTGTATCGCCGCCGCGAAATCGCGCTGCTTCATCTCGGCCAGGCCCTTCTTGAGGAGCGCCTTGGCGGCGGGGCGCGCCGGGGTCCTGCCGCTCCTGGGCGCCGCGTCCGCCGGAGGGGTCGCGAGGAGGGCGGCGGCCAGGCCGACGATCATCAGTTTCATGGTCTTCATGACATTCCCTCCGTCTGGAGATAGTGTGTCCCTGGAGGGCTCCCTTTGCGAGGGGCGCGGGGCCTGGGGCGGGCTGGGTCCAAGGACCCATATCCGCGCGCGTCTCAAATATTTTTCAAACTGCTATAATGGGGTCCTTCCGGTGGCCGTAGCTCAGCTGGTTAGAGCGCTGCGCTGTGAACGCAGAGGTCGGGGGTTCAAGTCCCCTCGGTCACCCAGATTTTAATTTATGCTTATGAAATAAGCATAAACCTATAATACGAAAATCGGGGGATCATCACGCGATGGTCTCCCGATTTCTTTTTATCGTCGAGGAATCATGATTCGGTTACCCTCAACATTTACGAATGGGGTGCCCGATCATCTCCACTATTTCAAGAGGCCCGAGATTTTATTCGTCGAGCTCGTCGGAGAATTGCTGCGGTGAAGGCTTCGGCGTCTTTGTGCCAGACCAGCGCCTCACGTCCGACTTTTCTTGCGCGCAGCTTCCAACTGAGTATCGCTCGCATAACTTGTTGGCGCGAGCAACCGGCAAGTCGAGCAACTTCTGCGGCTTTAAGTTCCTTTCTGGGGGTAATCATTGATCCCTTCGGCGAGACCAACAAGAAACCCGTGCCAAAGAGGCACGGGCAAATGACTGCCCGTCCGCTTTAGGCGCCCTGTGGGCCGGGGCCAAGTTGGACCTTAAATCCTCGCCGAGAAAAGTATAACAGCCATTCTAAAAAGCTGCAATAGTTTTTTGTGCCGGACGAGGGCAGTGGGACTGCTTATGATTTCTTTTTCTTCCGGCTAGGCGCAGGCAGCTTTTTCAATTCCTTCACGGCGGCATCAAAATCCTTCTCCGCCTGCGACGGCTCGGCGAGCTGCGCGCTGTGGTATTTCTCGAACTCCGACTCGGCCTTGCGCGCCGCTTGTTCATGCGTGATTTTGCCGGCATGTTTGAGTATGTCTCGTCCGCTCAAGCGCAGGAAATCATCCAGCTTCGCGATCCAGTCCCGCATATACATGGGCCGGCGGCTTAAGGCCTGGACTTCCGCCAATTCCAGATAAGCCGTCACGATGCGGTTGAGGGCATCGAGTTCTTTCGGGGACAGGTAGTTCTTGGCTATGACCGCCTCCGTTTTGCTCGGCTTGGCGCCCACCCAGTTTGTCATTCCCATCTGCGGCTTCGCGGCGTCGGCCCGCTCGTGGATGACCTCGGCCGCCGTCTGGCCATGCGCCGCCCAGTGCATCTTGTTCTGCACTGTGGCGAAGAACTGCTGCGACGCCTCCGCGGTCGCGTCGTAGTCGATGCTGGTCGCGTAAATGTCCAGCACCTTGCGCCAGAAGACCTTCTCCGACGATCGGATATCCCGGATGCGTGCCAGCAGCTCCTCGAAGTAGTTCCCCCCGCCGCGCTGCTTGAGCCGTTCATCATCCATCGCGAAGCCTTTCACGATGTATTCGCGCAGCCGCTGCGTGGCCCAGATGCGGAATTGCGTGCCGCGATGCGATTTGACCCGGTAGCCGACAGAGATGATGACGTCGAGGTTGTAGTGCGCCGTCTCGTAGTGTTTCCCATCGGCGGCAGTTATCCGGAATTTCCGGACAACTGAAGTCTCGGCCAGCTCACCTTCTTTGAAGATGTTTTGAATGTGCTCGTTGATGGTGCGGACGTCTTTCTGGAACAGCTCCGCCATCAGCTTTTGGGTGAGCCAGACCGTTTCGTCCACCAGTCGCACTTGAAGTCGGGTGCGGCCATCGTCCGCCTGGTAGATAAGAATGTCGCCGCCCGGCGCGGGAGAGGCGGGGATTAAATTGCTCATGCAAGTTTTCCAGTCTGAATTTATCATATTAACGTGGCCGGGAAGTCCCACTCGCCGTTGAGTCCAAAGCGCTTCTTGAGCCGGAGGCGAACAACCTGAATCAAGAGATGGACGAGCGCCGTGGGGCATATCTCTCGGCTACACAATACAGGAATCAAGCCGCCAGCCGACGGAAGGCGGCAAGACACGCGTACCTGACCTAGTCGGCGCGACTGTCATTTCTCGTCTGCGCCCTGGTGTCGCGGCGAGCGGGGGTCGCCGGGGAAGACGTAGAAGTGGACGCCGAACGCGGCGATGAAGCTCGTGGCCTTGGCTCCGCCGGGCCCCCAAAGGGACTTGCCGCCCAGTTCCGGAGCCAGGCCCAGGCGCCACACCGGGAACTCGAGGCCCGTGCCGGCGGCCAGGCCGTAGGTCCAGACCGCGGCGGGCGGGCCGGCAGGATCGGAGGCCTCCGCGAGCAGTCCGGCGCGCACGAACCAGAGCCGGGCTTTCTCGGTCGGGAAGAGCTTCCCCTCCAGGCCCAGGGTCGTGACGGTCAGCCGTTCCGCGGTCCCGGCCTGCCGCAGAGAGCCGCGCTGCACGGTCAGGCCGACCATGCGCTTCCAGGGCTTCTCGTGGGACAGGTTGAACGCCGACCGCAAGCCCGCGTAGGAGAGGCTTCCGCGCCCGTCTGCGAGGTTGGTCGTGCCGGTCTCGAAGTGCTCCCGGGCGCGCAGCCGCCAGGACGCGGCCTCGGCCGGAAG
>JACRDS010000058.1 GCA_016212825.1 Elusimicrobiota bacterium
GCAGTCCGGGGCCGTCATAGGAGAAGGTGAAGTTGAAGGACCAGGGCTTGGACTTCTCGGCGACTTGAGGGGCGTTCTCCATGTTCAGGCCTTTTTGGGGCTGTAAAAGCCGCAGGCGATGGTCTTATGGATCACGTCTTCAGGCATCTGATGGCCGTAGCACTTGTTCTGGCCGTCGAGGTGGATGCACTCGTCGCACTTGACCTGCGATCTCCCGGTCAAGAATCCCAGGAGCATGCAGATGAAACGCATGGCGATAGTATATATCTTTCCGCGGCTATGGGATGAGCACGATCTTGCCGCAGGCTCCGGGCTCCAACACGGTGCGGTGGGCCTGGGGCGCCTCGGCCAGCGGGAAGGAGCGCCCGATCACGGGCCGCAGGGTCCCGCCGATGAGCCCGGCTTGGAGCTCCTGGTGGATGCGGGCCAGTTCCGCGGCCGGGGTGTTCATCACCACCATCCCGAAGATGGTGAGGTCCCGGGACATGGCGTCGCGCGGGTTGATCTGGACCTCGCCCCGGCAGCCGATGACCACGATGCGGCCGCCTGGCGCGGCCAGGGCCAGGTCGCGGCCCAAGTTCACGTTGGCCAGCATCTCGAGGATGACGGCCGGGCCCTTGCCTCCCGTGGCCGCGATGATTCGCTGCTCGTAGTCCGGCTGGCGGTGGTCGAAGGCTTGGCGGGCGCCCTGGGCTGCGACGAGCTCCAGGCCGCGCTCGGAGCCGGCGGTGCCCAGCATGTCCAGGCCTGCGGCGCGGCCCAGCTGCAGCGCGGCCAGGCCTACCCCGCCGCTGGCCCCGTGCACGAGCACGGTCTCTCCCTTGCGGGTCTTCGCCTTGCCGAAGAGCGCTCGGTGCGCCGTGGTGTAGGGGACGCCCAGGGCCGAGCCCTGCTCGAAGCTGGTGTTCTCCGGGAGGGGATGGACCTCAGCCTGGGCGCAGAGGGCGCGCTCCGCGTAAGCGCCGACCGCGCCCGAGACATAGACCCGCTCGCACGGCTTGAAGCCGCGCACGCCCGCACCGACGGCCTCGACGATCCCCGCCGCGTCGCGGCCAGGGGTGAAGGGGAGCGCCGGCTTGTAGCTGGTCCCGGCGCGCAGGTAGGTGTCTATGGGGTTGACGCCCACGGCTTTGACCGCGACCACGACCTGCCCCCGGGCCGGCTTCGGCGCCGGGACCTCCTCGAGACGCAGGACCTCGGGCCCGCCGAACTCGTGCACTCTGATGGCTCGCATATCAAGCCTGGCAGCGCGGGCAGTAGAGGCTGGTGCGTCCGGCGATGGGGCGGGCGGTGGCCTTGAGCGCATGGCCGCAGGCTCCGGTCTCGCGGCCGTAGACCGCTGTCATCAGGGCGAATCGGCCGGGACGGCCTTCGGGGTCCTTAAAGGCCTGGTCGTTCAGCGTGGTCCCGCCGGCGCGGATGGCCCGGCGCAGGACGAGCTTGATCTCCCGGCAGAGGCGTCCGGCTTCGGCGCGCGTCACGCGGCGCGCGGGCCGGTCCGGGCGGATGCCGGCGCGGTAGAGGGCTTCCGTGGCGTAGATGTTGCCGACTCCGGCCACGACCGCCTGGTCGAGGAGCAGGGCCTTGACTGGCGCGCGTCGGCCGCTCAGGGCCGAGAAGAGGGAGTCTGGACGGAAGGCGGGGCTCAGCGGCTCCGGGCCCAGCTCCGGCAGGCGGCAGCCGACCCGGCCGAAGCGCCGCGGGTCGTGTATGCGGACCGTGACGCCCCCGGCGGTGAAACGGAACCGGACATGGCCCTCATCCCCAGAGAAGGATATGCTCCCGCTCATGCCCAGATGGCAGACCAGCCGGCCGCCCTGGGACAGGTGCAGGAGCAGATATTTGCCGCGCCGGTGCACGGCCGTGATGCGCGAGCCCTTCAGTCCCCGCAGGGCTTCTGCCGGGATGGGGCGGTTGAAGGCGGGCCGGCCGACCTCGTAGTCCGTGATGACCCGGCCGAGCACGCGGCGCTCCAGGGCCCGCCGGACGGTCTCGACTTCCGGCAGTTCCGGCATGAGGGAGGGCTTGGGGCGTCAGCCCTTCTTCGGGGCCTTGGCCGCCTCTTCGACCTTCTGGATGATCATGTCGAAGTGTTCGGGCGGATAGGCGCCGCGCACCGGCACGCCGTTGATGAGGAAGCCGGGGGTGCCGTCGAAGCCCAGGCTCTCGGCCTCCTTGACGTCCGCGGCGATGGCGTCCTTCACGGCCTGGCTCTGCAGATCCTTCTTGAGCTTTCCCACATCGAGCCCCAGGCCCTTGGCGGTCTCTTCGTACAAGGCGTCGCCGAGCTTGTCCTGGTTCTCGAAGATCTTGTCATGGAAGGACCAGGCCTTCTCATGGCTCTGCAGGGTGGCGGCCTCGAACCACTGGGCCGCGGGCATGGCCTGGGTATGGAAGGGCAGGGGCTTGTTCTTGAACACGAAGCGCAGGTCCTTGCCGTACTTCTCGCGCAGGGTCTCCGCGATCTTGTAGCCGCCTATGTTCCCGCTCGGGGCCTTGGGTCCGCAGAAGGGGCACTGGAAGTCCGAGTACTCGACCAAGGTGTACTTCGCCTTGGCATTGCCGCGGATGCGGGTCTTCTTGGTGATCTCGGGCTTGAGGGGATTCTTGATGCGCTCGTCGAGCTCCTTGGCCTGGGCTTCCTGCTGCTCCTTCTGGCGGTTGGCCTGCTCATCCTGCGCTGCCTGCTTGACGACCTCGAAGAACTCCTTCCTGTTCTGGCGCAGCACGTCGAGGACCAGGCCGGGGTTCTCGTCGAGGACCTTCTTGACGTCGTCCTTGCTGAGTTCGGCGGCGACGGCGGCGGGGACCAGCATGGCGGCCAGGGCGAGCAGGGGCAGGCGTAAGCTCATCATGTTCTCCTTGGGAAGCAGGGTCGCTGCTTTTAAGATATCATTTTTCCGTGATCCGCACCGGGCTCATCCTCTATTACAGCCGCCCCAACCGCTTCAGCATCGCGGCCTTGGCCGGGGCGCTGGAGCCTCGCCAGGGGCTGCGCGGCCTGCCCATGGAGTTCCCTCCCGACCCGCCGCGCCTGCGCCTGGCCCTGCGCGCGCTGCTGCGCCGCCACGACCTGGTCCTGGCCGGCTTCTCTCTGGCCACCCCCCAGATGGCGGGCCTCGACGCTCTGCTGGCCAGCCTCCGCGACGAGTTCCCCGAGCGCGTGCTCTGGCTGGCCGGGGGGCCGCATCCCAGCGCCGATCCCGGCGCCGTCCTGCGCGCGGGCTTCGACCTGGTCGCGCGCGGGGAGGGGGAGGAGACGCTCGCGGAGCTCCTCGAGCGCCTGCGCCGCGGCCAGGACTGGAGGGGTCTGCCCGGGACCTCCTGGCTCGACGCCGGCGGACGGGTCCGTTCGGGCGGGGGCCGGCCCCCGCCCGACCTCGACCGCCTGCCGCCCTTCTCCCCCGGCCGGCGCATCTTCGGCCCCATCGAGATCACCCGCGGCTGCCCCTTCGCCTGCGGCTTCTGCCAGACCTCGGCGCTCTTCGGCGGACGCCCCCGGCACCGTAGCCCCGAGGTGGTGGCCCACTACGCCGGCCTGCTGGCCGGGCGCGGCATGTTCGACCTGCGCGTGGTCACGCCCAACGCCTTCGCCTACGGCTCCGCGGACGGCCGCTCCGTGGACCTCCCGGCCCTGCGCGAGCTCTTCCGGTCCGTGCGCCGGGCGCAGGGCCCTTCGGGCCGCCTGTTCTTCGGCTCCATGCCCTCCGAGGTGCGGCCCGAGCACGTCAGCGCCGCCACCCTCGGCCTGGTGCGCCGCTACGCGGCCAACGACAATCTGGCCATCGGCGCGCAGTCCGGCAGCCCGCGCCTGCTCGAGGCGGCCGGCCGCGGGCACGGCGTCGGCGAGATCGCGGCCGCGGTCGCGGCGACCCTCAAGGCCGGCCTCAAGGCCAACGTGGACTTCATCTTCGGCCTGCCCGGGGAGACCGAGGCGGACCAGGAGCTGTCCCTGGCCCTGATCCGCCGGCTCACGGCCATGGGCGCGCGCATCCACGCCCACTGGTTCATCCCCCTGCCCCAAACCCGGTTCGCGGCCCGGCGCCCCGCGCCTCTGGCCGCGCGCTTCGCGGCGGAACTCGCCCGGCTGGCCGCGGCGGGGGTCCTCTACGGGCAATGGGAGTCCCAGGAGCGGCTGGCGGCCCGCCTGGCGGTGGCCCATGGCTGAGACGATCCTGCGCACGGCCGGCCTGCTGGCGGCGGGCGCGGCTTCCGGCCTGGTGGGCGCCCTGCTGGGCCTGGGCGGCGGGATCTTCCTCATCCCGGCCCTGGTCCTGGGCTTCGGCGTGCCCATGCATTCGGCCGTGGCCGCGGGCTTGGTGGCGGTCATCGCCACCTCCAGCGCCGGAGGGGCGCAGAACGCCGAGCATGGCGTGGCGAACGTGCGGCTGGGCATGGTGCTGGAGGTCGCGACCGTGCTCGGCGCGCTCGGCGGCGGGTTCCTCGCCCAGCGTCTGGCCGCGGACTGGCTCGGCCTTTTCTTCGCCGCCGTCCTGCTGGCCGTGAGCGTCACACTCTGTATGCGACGCCGCGTTCGGGAAGCGCATGAGTACCATGGGTCGGGGGGGCTGCTTGACGGCCGCTACCATGATCCGGCCTCCGGCCGGGAGGTCGTCTATTCGGTGCGGCGCCTGCCCGTCGCCCTAGCGACCTCGCTCGCCGCCGGCTTCGTCTCCGCCCTGCTCGGTTTGGGCGGCGGCATCCTGAAGGTGCCGGGACTGCACCTGTTCTGCGGAGTTCCCATGAAGGCTGCGACGGCCACCAGCAATCTCATGATTGGAGTCACGGCCGCGGCTAGCGCAACGATCTATCTGGCCGTCGGGGCTGTGCCCGGCGCCCTGGCGGCCACGGTGTGCCTGGGGGTGCTCGCCGGATCACGGGCCGGCGTTCGGCTCTCGCGGCGGCTCAGTGAGCGGCTGGTGGCGCGTCTCTTCGCCGTCGTGACTTTGACCATCTCCCTGTTCATGTTCCGGAGGTTCCTCCATGGCTCGCCTTGACGGGGGCCGGCGGGAGGAGGGCCGCTTCGCGGGGGCGGTCCTGGCCGCGGGCATCCGCGTCAGCGCCCTGCTCATGGCTGCGGGGCTGCTGCTCCGCGCCTGGAGGCCGCAGCCCTGGCCGCAGGGTGTCCCGCATTGGGGAGCCATCCTGCGCTCGGCCGCCGGCGGGCATGGGGAAGCCCTGGCCCTGCTGGGTATCGCGGTCCTGATCGCGACTCCTTACGTGAGGGTGGCCACCCTCTGCGCCGCTTTCGCTCGGGGCCGGCAGTGGCGTCTCCTTGCCGTCTCCGCCGCGGTGCTGGGGCTCCTGCTCGCGGGGCTTCTGTCCGTTCAGTCGTCGTAGCCTGCAGACGTCGCAGCTTCCCGCAATTGCGGGTCGCGCATCAGGGGGAGCAAGGCATCCTGCCGCCTGTGCCAGCGGGCCGGGTCCGGCGGCTGGGTGGCCTGCACCACGGGGAGGTCTTTGATCAGGCGCGTGTCGAGGCTGTCTTGAGCCAGAACCAGGAAGCGGCAGAGCCCCCGCAGGGCCTCGCGGCGGGACTCAAGAGAGCCCGCGATGTCCTCGAACTTCAGGCGCAGGGAAGGAAGATGGGTGCGCGCGAGCGCCTCTCGGATCGTCCGCTGCGCGGACATCCATTGGAAAGCGCAGACCGATTCCAGACGGCTGGAAGCGAGCGCCTCCCAGCCGGGGGGCAGGTCGAAGTTCCACCACCATCTCGTCCAGGGGCGGGCGTCCGAGTAGCCGGCGATGGACAGGCCGCGCCGCAGCCTTCCGCTGCTCGCGGAGAAGGCGCGCAGGTTGTGCGAGAAAAAACCGCGGTGCAGCCATCCGTCGCAGAGGCCGTTGATGGAGGCCAGGGGGTTCCGGGTGAGGTGCACCACGCGGACTTCGGCCCTGGGGAACAGGGAGAGGATGAAGTCCAGCCGGTAGCAGTTGACGGTCGACTTGAGCAGGAGCGTCTTGTCCGCGAGCGCGGCCGCGTCGGCCCGGCGCCGCGGTTCGATGAGGATGAAGGGGGGCTCCTCGATGACGACCGTGTCGTTGGGGGGGCCTTCCGGCGGACGCAGGCCGGGGAATCTGGCCGCGACCCGGCCGGCGGGGATATCGTAGTAGTAGGGATCGATCGCGGGATGCCGTTCCCGCAGCCGGGCTAGGAGGCCAAGATAGAACCCTGTCGTCTCGAAAGCCGGGGCGGCGGCACGCTGGGCTGCCAGCGCATCGCCGGCAGCCTGGCGGATCTCTCGGTAGGAGAAGCGGATCTGCGGCCATTGCAGCGGCAGGCGCAAAGCCAGGGCGTCGATGTAGTCTTCCTCCCAGCCGCGGGCCGCGGCAGTGCTCCCTGGCAGAGAGAGGTCTTCCAGCATATCCTCGGCCAGAGCCGACCTTCGGGCTGCCGAGACTGCAGTCTGCGCCGGGATGGCGTCGGAAGCGTCCTCGTCCGAGGCCACGCCGTTGAGCTTGTGGAAGGGGACGCATTCGCCGTTCAGCGCGTAGGTCCCCGGGAGGGTTTTGAGCAGGGCCTGGAGGAGGCTTGAGCCCGAACGCGGGGCGGAGAGGATCAGGGCCACCTTGCGGACATCCGCCAGGGAGGCTCGTCGCCGCAAGGTCCGGCCGCCCCGCTTCTCCATCCTCCTGCGGCTGTCCGCGCGGAACTCCCGGACCCGGTCGATGAGGCTTTGGGCGCGGCGCCAGCTCATAGCCAGTCCCGGCGCAGCTTCAGGGACTGCAGGAAGCAGAATTTGCGCAGCCGCTGCTTGAAGTTGCGGTCCTGGAAGATGCGGCGGCCCTGGACGCGGAGCAGGCCGCCGAACTCCTGTAGAGCGTAGTGCAGTCGGAAGGGGATGCCCAGGGCGCGCTGTCTCTCGGATTCGTGGAGCGGCCGGCACAGGGGATAACCGAATCGGTCGAGCTCCGGCGCCGCGATGGCCTCGTATAGATCGATCTCTTTCGGGTCCAGGGCCTGGCGGAATCTGCCGGCGTTGCCGCGCAGCAGGGGCTTGTCCGTGTTGCGCCAGTCCTGGCTCAGAGAGGCGCAGGTGCGGGCTTCCGGCGTCTCATGATAGCGCAGCATGGCGTCCTGGAACGGCAGTCCCAGGAAAGCGCACAGGGCCTTCACGGTCCGTTCCGGCTCGGCCAGGAGGTCTTCGTAGCGCAGGCAGTGGATCTCCCGCTCGGAGAGCTTGTCCAGCCAGTACATCCCGATGCGCTGCTCCTCCTGCCAGAGGCGGGCCGCATGATAGACGCTGTAGCGGTTGAAGATGCTCTCCCGGGCCGATACCGCCACGTCGCGGCCGTCGCGGACCATGAGGATGAATTTCGCCGCGGGGCGATGCTGCCGGACCAGGGCCACATGCCGGAGCATGTGGGTGCTCTTGCAGCACCAGCGCGGCTTTCCGGCATGGGCGGCGTACTGATCGTGGACCGCGAAATAGACGCAGACCAGGTTCCTGGCGGTGGCGGAGCGGAACACATCCTCCTCATCGATGGGGAATCCCCAGGGATAGGCGTGGAACGCTACCAGCTGGGCCACGTCCCGGATCAGCGTCCGGAAGCGGCGGTCGTCGGAGAGGTCGCCGTAGGCCGGCTCGAGGGCGAAGAGGTTCTTGAGGATGTGGGGGGGATGGGGGACCGCGATGGCGGGATGCGCGTCCAGGATGAGTCGCAGGAGGTTCGTCCCGGAGCGCTCCGTGCCGATGATGAAGATCGGGTCTTTGACCAAGGCCGGCATTAATATACAATAAATCATCATGCGCGAACGCGAGACGGCCCGCTCGCACTTCGGCAAGCGCGCCGAGCGCTACGACCGCTCCGCCAACTGGGTGCGGGACGGGGCGCTCATCGCGAGGATACGCGACTGGGCCGAGGCCGGCCCGGACTCCCGCGTGCTGGACCTGGCCACCGGCACCGGGGCCCTGGCCGAGTCCTTCCGCGGACGGGCCGGCCGCATCGTGGGCCTGGACCTCTGTCCGGACATGACCAGCCGCAGCAGCAGGCCCTGGGACGAGCTCGTAGCCGGAGAGGCGGAGCGCATGCCCTTCCCGGACGCCTCCTTCGACGCCTGCGTCTGCCGCCAGGGGCTGCAGTTTATGGACGCGCCCAAGGCGGTCGCGGAGATGCTTCGGGTGCTCAAGCCGGGGGGACGCGCGGTGCTCTGCCACCTGACCGCCTACGGCGAGGAGGACCGGGAGACCGCCTTCCTGGTCCAGCGCCTGCGCAATCCGGCGCGACGCAGCTTCTTCATGCCCGGCGACGTCCCCGCCCTGCTGCGGGAGGCGGGCTTCCACGACCTGGAGAGCGCCGACTACCTCTCGGTGGAGTCCGTCGACCAGTGGATCGACAATGGGGCCATCGGCGCGCAGGACATGGAGGCCATCCGCCGGGCCTACCGGGCCTCCTCCGAGGCCTTCCGCCGCATCCACCAGGTGCGCTTTGAGGGAGAAGACATCCTCGACACCATGAAGTTCGTGCTGGTTCGCGGCTGCAAGCCGTAGCGCCCGGCTAGCGCGGTTTTTTCACGGAGAACACGCACCATCTCCAGAGGTCGCGTATCTCTCCGGACGGCAGTATCTTGAACGGATGGACGGCCTTGGCTTCGGCGGGGGCGTTCCGGTAGAGCTCCCGTATCTCGTGGCGGTGCAGGCTGGTCGTTTCGTAGCTGTCTATCCAGACGTCTATGGACTCCCAGACGCGCAGCTCTTTCATCTGCAGGTCCGTGAATCCCGCGTCCGTCAGCATGCGCCGGAAGTCCTCCTCCTGGAACATGTTGAAGATCAGCGGCTGCTTCTTCTTGAAGATCCGGTACATCCAAGGTCCGTCGGCCTCGCCGTAGGGGAGTATCTGCCCGACGATGAACTGCCCCCCCGGCTTGAGCACCCGGAAGATCTCCGACATCGGCTTCTCCGGCCAGGGCAGAAGGTGCAGCACCTCGCGCGTGCAGACCAGGTCGAACATGCCGTCCTGGAACGGGATGTCGTACACGTTACCCTGCCGCACCTCGTCTATGCGCTGGCGCGCCAGCTCCACCATCTGCGGCGTCAGGTCCAGCCCCATCGTCTTCCTGACGCGGCCCCGGAAAGAGGCTCCCACCACGCCGCTGCCGCAGCAGACGTCCAGCGCCAGCGCCTTGCGGTCCGGCTTGAAGAGGGCCGCATGGGCCTTGAGCAGCTTGTCGTCGGTGATCCAGGCGGCCGAGTCGTGCCAGTTCTTGGACCGCGCGCCGAACTGCTCTTTGTAGACTTCCTCGTCGATCTTCTTGTCCACGCGGCGGAAATAGATCTTCTCGGCTATGCGCCGCGCGGCTATCCTGGCCTTGCGCACCTCCAGGATCTTGTCGGCTATGACCACGGCGATGTGGGGGTCCTTCTTCAAGGCCGCCAGGACCCGGTCGCGGGCCGCCTTCTCTATCGCTTCGGAGCTGTCGGCGTTGGTGAGGCGCGTCTTGGTCTGCCCTTCGAAGTTCGGATGCGCCAGCTTGAGGTCTATCACGGCCGTCAGGCCTTCCGACACTTCGTCCGGCGCGGCGGCCTCTCCGGGCCCGGCCAGCCGCCCCGAATCCGCCATGGCACGGTTGACCGCCTGCGTCAGTCCGGCCAGGAAAGCCCGGACGTGGGTGCCCCCGTGCATGGTGTTGACGCAGTTCACATAGGACCGGATGACCGGCTCCCGGTCGGTGGTCCACTGCAGGACCGCGTCCAGGGAAAGGGCCTTCTTCTCCAGCCGGACCGACAGGGGGCTGGCGAAGAGCGGCCGGGCGTCCCGGTTCAGGCGGGCGAGCAGCCCGGCTATCCCGGAGCGGTTCCTGAACGAACGCGGGCGCGCGCCCCGCCCGCGGGACAGGATGAATTCCACGCCGGGGTTCAGGAAGGACAGCTCCTCGAGGAAGCGCGCGCAGAGCTCCTCGTCGAAGTTCTTGAAGGTGCGGAAGATCGTCCGGTCGGGCTGGAAAGTGACCGTGGTCCCGCGGCCGGCCGTCCTGCCCGCGGTTTTCAGCGGGCCCTGCGGCGTCCCGCGGACGTATTCCTGCCTGTAAAGCGTCCCGCGGCGGACTTCCACTTCCAGCCGCTCCGAAAGGGCGTTCACGCAGGAAAGGCCCAGGCCGTGTAGGCCGGCGCTGAAGCGGTACGCATCCCGGGAGAACTTGCTGCCCGAATGGAGCCTTGTCAGCACCACTTCGCAGGCCGAGACCCCTTCGGTGGGATGCATCTCGGTCGGTATGCCGCGGCCGTCGTCCTCCACCCGGCAGGAACCCGGCCCCAGCGTCACGGAGATTCTCGTGCAGGTGCCGGCGAGGGCCTCGTCGACAGAGTTGTAGATCAGCTCCCAGAGCAACTGGTGGGCGCCGGGCTCGGAGACCGAGCCGACGTACATCCAGGGATTCTTCCGGATGGCTTCTAGCCCGGAGAGGACCACTATGTCGCGGGAGGAGTAGGACTTACTCATCGGAAAGCTCTTTGAGCCGGCGCGCGTGGCGGCGCTTGGCTTTTTCCAGAGTGTCGAACCAGCTCGCGATGTCGGGCAGGCCTTCTTCGCGGGCCGCCTTCGCCATCTCGGGGTAGGTCTGGTTGTGCTGCCTGGTCTCGGCCCGGGCCAGAGCCTCAAGATTCCCGGCCGTGCGGCCCAGGGAAAGGTCGGAATCCGGGTCCCGCGCCCCCCGCAGGAAATCCAGGCAGCCGTGCGCGCTGCAGTTCCCGCCTTCGGCCAGCTCCCTGAAAAGCGCGGCCGGCTTCTCCTGGCCTTCGAAATCCGCCAGCGTGGCGCAGTAAAGGTAGCGGAACGCCAGCTCCGCCTCTTCGGCGAAGGCCTTGCGCAGGTTCCTGTAGGTCCGGCTTTTTTCCAGTTTTTTCATTTTCCGTCTGAATTAATATATAAAATGTAAGCCGATGGCAGGTAAGCATTCGCTCGATCCCGGGCTGTACCGGCAAGCGGCCTCGCCCGCGGACGCCCGCTACATGGACCAGCTGGCCGGGCAGGCCGAAACCCCCTGCGCCACGGACCGGCGCAAGCCCCGGATCGCTCTGGTCGTGGGGCCCTCGCCGTTCACGATGATGCGCGGCTGGGAGTTCTTCATCACCTCGCCTTACGAAGGCATAAGCTGCATCGCCACGGTGCTCCACAACGCGGGCTACCCCGTCAGGATCATCGATGTCCGCTACGCCGTCTACCCGCTCCGGGAGACCTTACGGCAGGTCAATGAAGGCGCGGACGTGGTGGGCATATCCGCCGGGGAAGACCACTACCCCTTCGTGGAAGAGCTGACCGCCCTGCTCAAGGAGAAAGATCCGAAGCGGCCGGTCATCCTGGGCGGCTCTTTGGTCACCTCCGTGCCCGGGATCTTCATGGAGCACACGAAGGCCGACGTCGCGGTCATCAGCGAGGGCGAGATCACCGTCCTGGAGCTGATGGACGCTTTCACCGCCGGCGGCTGGGGTGAGCGGCGTCTGGCGCAGATCAATGGCATCTGGTACCGCTCCGCCGCCGGGGAGATACGCCACACGCCGCCGCGCGGCCAGATGCCCAACCTGGATTGCGTCCCGCCCATGAACCTCTCCCTGTGGCCGCAGGCGAAGCACCCGCTTGGGCTGCAGCCCCAGATCATCGCCTCCCACAGCCGCGGCTGCCGTATGGACTGCACGTTCTGCTTCCGCACCACGCCCCAGCTGAGGGAGAAATCCGTGGAGAGGTTCCGCAAGGAGCTCAAGGTCTTGAAAGAGGTCTACAAGACCGAGTTCATCATGTTCTCCGACCTCACTTTCACCACCAACAAGAAGCGGACCCTGGAACTCTGCGAGGCGATGAAGGATTCCCGCATCCACTGGTGCTGCATGACGCGCTGCACGGACGTGGACCCGGAGACGCTGGCCGCCATGCGCGCGGCCGGCTGCGACATGATCCTTTTCGGGGTGGAATCCCTCTCGCCCGAGGTGCAGAAGGCGGCCCGGAAGGGCTACACGGAGAGCCTGGTGCAGCGCACCCTCCGGAACACGCAGGAGGCGGGCATCGTCTTCGGCGGCCTGACCATCGTGGGGCTGCCGAGCGAGACCGAGGAGTCCCTGGACCACCTGTGCCGATGGGCGGAAGAGATACAGAGCATCTGTCGCGTCAAGTACCTGGGTGCGCTGCCCGGCACCGAGATCTATTACGGCAGCCTGAAGAAGGGCATCATCCGCGGCGAACTGGAGCACCTGCGCTGGCTTTCCACGGAGCAGGCCCTGGTCCACGACGAGTTCCTGAACTACAACGGCCTGCCGGAGAAGGTCATGCGGCGGGCCTACCAGCGCATCTTCGATTCCTACTGCAAGGGCCCGGTGATGGACTTCCGCCACTGGCCCGAGAACTTCGCGTATTTCTACCCCGACCCAAAGAAGGACTGGCGCAAAGAGTTCAGCATCTCTGGGGCGCCGCTGGCTCCCGGCGCGGAGCGCTTCCTGCTGCCCCACCTGACGGAGCAGTCCGCGGAGAACGCCAGATACCGCCGCCCGGCCTCGGCCGCTGGCTAGTCCCGGCGCAGGATCCCGGTCGCGCAGGCCAGCCCGCCGCCGCCGTTGACCAGCTCCGAGATCCCGGTCTCTCCGGCGACCTTGAGCCCCGCGCGCTGGTAGATCCCGCGCGCGAGGGGGCAGCCTGCGGGCATGACCAGCTCGCCCGGCGCGGTCACCACCACGTTCATGGCTTGGCGGCCGCGGACCTCGTCGTTGTCCGGGACCTCGACGACGTCGAGGCGCTGCTCGCGCAGGAACTCGGCCACCGGCCGCTCCACGATCCCGGCGCGCAGGAGGACGCGGTTCCTGCCGACGAGCTGGACCCCTCCGAGGAGGTGCTGGGTCCGCGCCGGAGGGGGGAGTGGGACGCAGCGCACCCCGTCCGGGGCCAGGATGCGCTGGAGCTGCTCGAAGGCCTGCGCGTTGGTGCGCTTGCCGACTCCGACGGCCACTAGGTCTTCCCGGACCCAGAGGGCGTCGGCTCCCTCGAGGGTCCCCTCGCCCGATATCTCGTGGATGATAGGGACTCCCGCAGCCGCCAGGGCCGCGCGCGCATAGGGGGTCTCGCCGCGGCGCACCTCGGAGGCCATGCGCGAGAGCACGGCGCCCCGGGGCGTCATGAAGAAAAGGTCCCGCGTGTACATCAGGTTGAGTAGACTGCGCGGGTCGTCTCCCGGCTCCGGCAGAGGGTCCATCCAGAGCACATCTACGCCGAGCCCTTCGTACATCCGGGCGATGCCGGAGAACTCCTCGGCCAGGCGGGCGTGGTCGATGGCCCTCTCGTAGAGGGCGGCGGCCGGGTCCGCGACCTGGGAGACTTCGGGGCCGGGCCGGTGGAGCAGGACGGCCTTGAGCGGAGCGGTCTCGGAACGTGCCGTCCAGACCTGGTTCATCATCGGTTCCCCTTTGGCATCCAGAGTTATATAATAAAACCGACGCACCAATGAACCCTCCCAAGGCGGGCGCGGTGGTCTGGTTCACGGGCCTCTCCGGCTCCGGCAAGAGCACTTTGGCCAAGCGGCTGTGCGCGCGCCTGCGCCGGTCGGGCCGGGCCGCCGAGTTGCTCGACGGAGACGTCCTGCGAGCCCGGGCGCCCAAGACCGGGTTCACCAAGGCCGCGCGCGACCGTCACGTGCGCCGCACCGGCCGCCTGGCCGCGGCCCTGGAGCGGCGGGGGATCGTGGCCGTGGCCGCCCTCATATCGCCTTATGCCGCCGCGCGGCGCTACGTGCGCGGCCTGTGCCGCAACTTCATGGAGATCCACGTGGCGACCACTCTGTCGGTCTGCCGGCGGCGGGACCCCAAGGGACTCTACGCTCGCGCCGCCCGCGGGGAGCTGGCGCGCCTGACCGGCGTCGACGACCCTTATCAGGCGCCGCGTTCGCCCGAGCTGCGCATCGACGGCGCGCGCCTGAGCGAAGCCAAAGCCGCGGCTGCGGTCATCAAGCTCGTCACAAGAAGGCTCTTACCCCATGGACCATCTCGAAAGGCTTGAGAACCGCAGCATCCATCTGCTGCGCGAGGCCTACAGCTGCATCCCCAACCTGGCCATGCTCTGGTCCATCGGCAAGGACAGCACGGCTCTCCTGCACCTGGCGCGCAAGGCCTTCTTCGGCCACGTCCCGTTCCCGCTCATCCACATCGACACCAACTACAAGATCCCGGAGATGACCGCGTACCGGGACCGGCTGGCTCTGGAGTGGAAGCTCACCATGATCGTGGGGCGCAACGACGCGGCCCTGGCGCAGAAGCGGACCTTCCCGGACGGCGCCGTCGACCGCATCACCTGCTGCCGGCTGCTCAAGACCCAGGCGCTCAAAGACGTGCTCAGCGGCCAGGGCCTGCGGCTCAAGCTCAATCACTCGACGGGCGGCTATGAGCCCGACCCGAGCCGGGAGCCCTACACCGGCGTCATCGCCGGCATCAGGGCGGATGAGGAGGGCAGTCGTTCCAAGGAGCGGTACTTCTCCCCGCGCGACACCGAGAGCCGCTGGGACCTCGGCGACCAGCCTCCCGAGTTCTGGGACCAGTACAAGACCGATTTCGCGCCGGGGACCCATGTCCGCATCCACCCGCTCCTGGACTGGCGCGAGGTCGACGTCTGGGAATACATCGACCGCGAGGCCGTCCCCACCGTCTCCCTCTATTACGACCAAGGAGAGGGCAGGCGCTACCGGTCTCTGGGCTGCCATCCCTGCACGTCCCCCGTGGAATCTACGGCCAGGACGCCCAAGGAGATCGTGGCGGAGCTGCGCACCGGGAAGTTCAAGGATATCGCGGAGCGTTCGGGGCGGGCGCAGGACCTGGAGGACCGGGGCACCCTGGAGGAGCTCCGGCGGGACGGGTACATGTGATGGCCGTCGAAAAGGGACGCGAGAGCCTGCGGGTCGTGATGGCGGGGCACGTGGACCACGGCAAGACCTCCCTGGTGGGGCGCCTGCTGGCGGACACCCTTTCCCTGCCCAAGGGGAAGCTCGAGCAGGTCAAGGCCTTCTGCGAGCGCAACGCCCGGCCGTTCGAGTACGCCTTCCTCATCGACGCCCTCAAAGACGAGCAGAGCCAGGGCATCACCATCGACGTGGCCCGCATCTTCTTCAAGACCACGGCTCGGGACTACCTCCTGCTCGACGCGCCGGGCCACGTCGAGTTCCTCAAGAGCATGGTCAGCGGCGCGGCGCACGCCTCCGCCGCTCTGCTGGTCGTCGACGCCGAGGAAGGGGTCCGCGAGAACACCCAGCGCCACGGCACGATGCTCTCGATGCTGGGCATCCGTCACGTCGCGGTGGTGGTCAACAAGATGGATCGGGTCAGCTTCCGGGAGGATCGGTTCCTCGCGATATCCGAGGAGATCTCCGCCTTCCTCCGGAGGCTCGGCCTGGAGCCCGCCAGCGTCATACCGATATCTGCGCGCGAGGGGTCCAACATCACCGCGCGATCGGAACTCCTGCCGTGGTACGATGGCCCGACGGTGCTCGAGGCGCTCGACCGCTTCCCCGCCGAGCCTCCCCTCGAGAAGCTTCCCCTGCGCCTGCCGGTGCAGGATGTCTACCGCTTCACCGCCCTGGGAGACCAGCGCCGCATCATCGCGGGCACGATAGCATCCGGGATCCTGCGCCTGGGAGACGAGGTCGTCTTCTACCCGTCCGGAAAATCAAGCCGGGTCGCGACCATCGAGGGTTTCCCCAAGCCTCCCGTGGGGGCGGCTCGGGCGGGCGCCGCAGTGGGTTTTACCCTGCGCGAGCAGGTCTACGTGCGGCGGGGGGAACTCGCCGTCAAGCGCGGCCAGACGCCTCCGCAGACCTCCTCCCGGCTGCGCGCCAGCGTGTTCTGGCTGGGGAAAGCCCCGCTCGAGCCCGGCCGGGATTACGTCCTCAAGCTGGGGACCGCCCGGGTCCCGGCCCGCGTCGAGTCGGTCCAGCGGGTCATCGACACGTCCACGCTCCGGGTCTTGGAGGGGCGCGGCCGGGTCGAGCGCCACGAGGCGGCCGAGTGCGTCCTGGCCATGAGCGCGGCCATCGCCTTCGACCGGGCCGAGGACAACGTCCTGACCGGTCGCTTCGTCATCGTCGACGGGACCGAAATCCGCGGCGGCGGCCTGGTCCTGGAGTCCCTGCCTGACGCCGGTTCCCGCCAGCGGGAGAGGGTCATCCTGCGCAACATCAAATGGCAGAAGGGCCTCGTGCCGCGCGAGCAGCGCGAGGCGCGTTTCGCGCAGAAGGCGGCCCTGGTCATGGTCTCCGGCAGAGACGACGGGCTGCGCAAGGCCGCGGCGCGGGCCCTGGAGGAGGAGCTCTACCGGCAGGGCCGGCTGGTCTACTTCCTGGGGATCGGGAGCTTGCTCTACGGGGTGGGTGCGGATATCCGCGGCACGGCGGAGAACCACGAGGAGGACTTCCGGCGCTTCTCCGAGGTCGCCCACATCCTCATGGACAGCGGCATGATCCTCGTTTCGACCGCCGCCGAGCTCTCCCAGGCGGACTGGGATATCGTCTGCAACGCGGTGGAGCCGGACCGGGCGGTCGCGGTCTGGGTCGGCCAGAAGGGGGGGCGCGAGGAAAGCACGAACCTGAAGCCCGATCTGCTCGTGTGCGCGCAGGACAAGGCGGGGGTCGTGGCGCAGGTCGTGGCCCTGCTCCGCGCCAAGGGCATCCTCTCCGCCTGAGCGGAGCCCTTCCTGCTCCGAGGTCCGGACCCCGCGGTCCTATCGCGAGCCTGCGGTCCCCGCCAGACTGCCGTCGGGAAGAGCGTCGACCGCCCTCTTGCGCCGGGAGAAGAACGCGTAGAGGAGCCAGGCATCGATCAAGATGACAGCCAAGAAGACGGCGTAGGAGGCGCGGTCGCCGGCGAGATGCAGCTGGCGCGTCAGTTTGGAGAGCCCCCAGCCCACGATCCAGGCGTCGAAGCTCATGCAGACTCTCCGGAAAGTCTCGGGCTCGAGCTTCCTTATGGCTTGCGATCCGAGCGGGATCCCGATGACGATGCTGGGGATGATGAGCCCGGCGATGTCCAGGCTCTTGGCCGTGTAGAGGCCCAGGAAGTAGTAGGAGACCGCGGTCATGACGGATTCGGTGAGCCGTATGAGGCCCAGGGCGGCGCGGAACTCATCCTTGACGTAGCCTTGATTGTTGAGGAGCACCGCCAGGGGCGGGCCGGAGATCGTGGTGACCGAGTAGAGCAGGCCGACGCCCGCCCCGAACGGGAAGCCTACTATCCCTTCCGCGCGGATGGGACGGCGTATGCCGCCGGCCTGGATGAGTATCAGCGGCAGGAGGACCGCAAAGGTCGCGAACTTGAGCCGCTCGGGAGAGGCTGTGAAGAGGATGTAGCTCCCCACCAGGATGCCCGGGAGCAGCCCGACGAGGATGGGCGAGGTCCTCCGCCAGACCTGGGGGATGCTCCTGCGGCTGACGAACAGGGTGCAGCCGTTGACCGCGACTTCGACGAGGACCATCGCGGGGTTGAGGAGGCGGTTGGTATAGAAGAGAAGCGCTACGGGCAGGGTGATGGATGAGAATCCATAGCCCAGGGCCCCGTTGACGAATGCCGCGAGGAGGGTGATCAGCGCCAGGGCTGTCGCGTCGGCGGGCATCGGGATTATCGCGCGGGTCTTGTCGAAACCACGATTAGATGATATAGTATATCAGATAAGTTCAATATCTGCCAGACCATGAAGCTCACGACCCGGAGCGAATACGCCCTCCTCGCCCTGCTGCATCTGGCGCGCCAGGAACCGGCGCGCTTCCTGACGGTGAGTTCCATCGCCTCGGCCAAGGGCATCCCCGGCCAGTTCCTCGAGCAACTGCTCTTGATCATGAAGAGGGCGCGATATGTCCAGAGCCGCAAGGGCCAGGGCGGCGGGTATCGGCTTGCCAAGCCGGCCGAGGAGATCTTCCTCGCCGAGATCATCCGCCTTTTCGACGGCGCGTTGGCGCCGACGGTTTCCGTGAGCAAGTACTTCTACCAATCGACTCCCATCGAGCGGGAGCGCGGCCTGGTGCGCCTCTTCCGGGAGATCCGCGACCTCGTGGCGCGGCGGCTGGAGCGCACCTCCCTGGCGGACCTCCGATGAGGGATACGGTGGAGAGCATCACCATCCTCGGCGGCCGAGGCAAGTCGGGTCAGTCCGACGCCGTGCTCCGGATCGACCTTCGGATGGGGGATGTCGCCAGCATCGTGGGCCCCACGGGTTCCGGCAAGACCACCCTGATCAGCGACGTCGAACTCTTCGCCGACGCGAACACCCCCACCGGCCGCAGGATCCTCCTCAACGGCGCCCCGGCTCCGACGGAGTATCGGGACGACCCCGCCCGCAACCCCATCGCGCTCATCACCCAGCATACGACGTTCCTGTGCGACCTGCCGGTTTCCGAGTTCCTGCTGACGCACGCCCGGATCCGAAGTGGCAATCCGTCCGGAGTTCACGGACTGCTTCAGAAGACCCTGGGATTCGCCAACCAACTCACGGGCGAGCCTATCCCTCCCTCCGTTCGGATGACGGAGCTCTCCGGCGGCCAGACCCGGGCTCTGCTCATCGCCGACGCTGCGGTCATCTGCGACACCCCCATCGTCCTCCTCGATGAGGTGGAGAATGCGGGCATCCATCGCGCGCGGGCTCTGGAACTCCTGCGGGAGCACCGCAAGATATTCGTGTTCGTGACGCACGATCCGCACATCGCGCTGCTCTCGGACTACCGCATCGTCATGCGGGGGGGATGGATCTCGCGTCTCCTGCACACGGACGAAGAGGAGAGGCGCTGCGCTCTGCAAGTCGGCCGTCTCGACGACATGCTTTCCCGCCTGCGTGACAGCCTGCGCCGGGGTGAGCGCGTGCGCGCCGAGGCGCTGGAGGGATGCTCTTGAAGCTCATCGTCTGCGCCGGGCCGGCCACGACGGGCAAGACGTCCGTCCTCAGGCATATGATCCGCAGGATGCTTGAGAAAGGCTGTCGGCCGGCCTTCTTCAAGATCGATGTGCAGTATGCGGAGGAGGATGAGGCGCTTGCCGCCGAATTCGGGATACCTTGCCGCAAGGTCTACAGCGGCGAGCTTTGCCCGGACCATTGCAACGTCATGGTCCTGGGAGATGCGTTGTCTTGGGCAAAGAAGTCCGGCTGCGATATCCTGCTCGCGGAGACCGCCGGACTATGCCTACGCTGCTCTCCTTACGTCGATGGGGGGCTGGGCATCGTCGTCCTGGAGGCCACCAGCGGGATGAACCTGCCGCTGAAGGTCGGCCCCATGCTGTCCCTGGCGGACGTGGCCGTGGTCACCAAAGTCGACCGCGTCTCTCAGGCGGAGCGCGAGGTCTTCCGGGCCCGCATCCAAGACGTGGCGCCGGCGGTACGCATCCGCGAAGTGGACGCGTTGCGCGGCATAGGCATCGGCCCGCTCGCCGATCACGCCCTCGGCATCCCCGACGCGACGGACCGCATGCAGCTGCGGGGGAACCCGCCGGTGGGCACATGCACAATCTGCGTGGGCCGTAAGGACGTGGGTTGGCAATCGCATTTCGGCGTGGTGCGACCACTCGAGCAGCAGGCCTTCTATCGTGGAGAGTGATCCTGGCGCGCGACGCGGCCCGTATCGGGGAGGGGATGACATGGACCAGATCACCGCGAAAGACCTGCCGGGACTTGACTGCGGCCTGTGCGGCTTCCGCACCTGCCGTGAGTTCGCGGAGCAGCTCCCGAGCCGGCCGGGCCTGCGCAAGCGCTGCCTCTATCTGTCCCAGGATGCGCTCGATCCCCGGACGGGCGCCTTGCCGCGTCCCACCTGTGCGCCCGGCGCGGCGCAGGCCTGCGGAGCGTGCGGGTCCTCCCCTGTCCTCGCAGAACAGCCCGGCGATGCGGCATCGCCTTCCGGGGGGCCGTATCGCGACAGCCTGGGCCGGGACTTCGACTTCTACCTGGAGCACTTCCCGGAGGACCCGGGTCCTCGGGAGGTCATCCTTCCGCACAATCCCGCCATCACGCGGGAGCTCGGCGTCCAGGTCGGGGACGTCCTCATCGGCAGGCCTCTGGGGATGTCCTGTGGATGCCCCGTCACGCATTGCGGGATCACCCGGGAGGTGGATGTCCGCACGGGTGTCATCGTCTGGTGCGTCACCGGGCCCCTCCAACCCCGGCAGAACGGCTACAAGGACCTCGGCTACTACGCCGCCGAAGCGTACGAGGGGCTAATCACGCAGCCGCGCTGCGATATCAGGATCGGCATGCGCTATTTCTTCCAGCCCCGCATGTGCATGCTCCAGTGGCGCCACAGCGGGCTGGTGAACTTCCTCAACCGCGGCCGGGACGGCCTCCAGGTGCGCGTCGAAGGCCTCTGGATCGGCTGACCCCGATCTCCCGTCCGGCCGGGTTCAGTGGCATTGGTCCGGGTAGACCGGACTGCAGCCGACAGACCAATGCTCCAGGTTCGCTCCCATGACCTGGTAGTGGTCGGTCAGGCGCTTGTCGAGCTCCCGCGCCTTCTCCGGCCGGGCCGCAGCCAAGTTCTTGGTCTCCTGGGGGTCGGAATTAAGATCATAGAGTTCGGCGGTCTTGTTCTCCATCGTCTTGACGATCTTCCAGCCGTCGCGGGTGCGTAGGCCCCGCTTGTGGGTGTAGAGGCGGTAATCCGTTTCCATGAAGACGTCCTCCCCGTCGTCCGGTCGTCCTTCCAGGAGGGGGAGCAGGCTGTGGCCCTCCATCTGCTGCCGGAGGCGCGCGTCCGCCTCGACGCCGATCAGGGAGAGGATGGTGGGCATGATGCCGAGGGTGCCGACCTGCGCGCGGATGACCTGTCCGCCCTTGATTCCGGGCGAGACCACGACCAGGAGGACACGCTCCAGTTCATCGTACAGGCTGTGCCCGTGGTCGAACTTCTTGTGCTCGTACTCCTCCGTCCCGTGGTCCGAGGCCAGGATGAAGACCGTGCGCTTGTCGAGGCCCATGGCCCGGAATGCGGAGAGGAATCCGGCGAAGACGGCATCGGTGCGCGCGACCTTCTCATCATAGAGGTCCCGCCAGAAGCGAACATCGTCCTCGTCGAGATCGATCTGATGGCGGAGGCCCAATTCCCGCAGCACTCTCTGCTGGGCTGGGGAGCCGTCGTAGGGACCTTCGTACGGCGGATCCACGAACCTCTTGTCGTAGCCGCCCGGAGGCTGATACTGGCCGTGGAATCCGTAGCCGTGGAGGAAGAGGAAGAAGGGCGTCGTGGCGTCGCGTTTCGCCAGCCATTTGAGGGCCTTGGGGATCGACACCTCCAGTCCGGTGAACGGCGGCACGTCGTCCGCGTAGACATCGAACCCGGCTTTGAAGCCGAAGCTCCCGCTCACGCCGGCTCCGCCCGTGAAGCCTCCGGTCGCGTAGCCTCCTCCCTTGAGGATTTCTGCCAGGGTGCGCATGCCGGGGGTGATCTGCTGCAGGTTGGATTGGGTGAGCTTCCCGTCTGGCCCCACCAGGAATTTGTTGACGACCTTATGCTGAGACGGATAGCTGCCCGTGAACCAGGACATGTGCGCCGGCAGGGTCCACGGCGCGGGGCTGACGGCCTGGGTGAAGATGGCCCCGTCGCGCGCCATCTGGTCTATGGTCGGCGTCAATAGGCGCGGGTAGCCCAGCGCATGGACACGCTTCGCCTGGAGCGCATCGAAGGAGACCAGGACCACGTTGCATCCGGGACAGGGGGCGGCGGGAGAGAATACCCGCCCGGGCTCCCCGGCGGTAACCGCGGAATCCGCCAGAGAGACGGCGAAGAAGATGATGGCCAGGCAGTTCATGGCTCCTCCATGACGACTGAGATTCCCCTTGCGGGGCCTGCACAAGTCTATCAAAAGTGCAGCCGGGCTGGTCCCGCCGCTCGGCGTGCTCAGTGTTTCCATACCCGGTCGAACCAACCCTGGCTGTCGTCGACGGTGCGGGACAGCGCCTTCTTGTGCTGCGCCTCGCGGAAAGCCGCATCCCGGGGCTCGGCGCGCCCGAGGAATTCCTGCAGCCCGTGCCGTATGCTGACCTGCCCGCGCACCAGGCCGCCGGACTTGTCGAACTCCGCCTTGAGCGTCCCCGAGGCCGGGGTCTTGTCGATGGATGTCAGGTCCGAGAGCCGCAAGATCCACTCGCATGACTCCGCCTCGGCCTCTGCCGCGCAGGCTTTCGGGGCGCCGTAGCGCTTGACGAAGCCGTCCTTGTCGGTCAGGCCGGCGGCGACGGATGCTTCCAGATCCGCCTGCAGGTCGTCAGCCCGCTGCTGCCAGGATGAGCAGGCGCACAGCGTCAGCCCCAAGAGGATGCAGGAGAGACGCAGGAGAGACATACTTTAGTCTAGCAAAAGAGCTATCCTGGGCCTAGGACCATTGCCAGGCTTGGGATGGCCCTTTGGTCCCTAGGGGCTTTCGGGGGGGCGCGCGCTATAATGGAAGCGTCCCCTATCCCGGGGCAGGAGGTCCTGCTCATGAAGTTGGTCATGTCCGTCCTCTGCGCCGCGGCCGTGCTCGCCCCGTCCGTCCAGGCCCAGGTGAGCCTTGAGAACTCTTTCGGGCGTCTCTCCGCCCAGATCGTCCAGGACGGGCCCAAGCCCCTGCCGCCTCTGGAGGCCGCCCGCGCGGTCATCGCCGCGGCCTTGGAGACCATGCGCACGCGCTATGAGGTCGCGCCGCGCCTGTTCCAGAGCCTGCGCGCGGCCGGCGGCAGCGTGGACGCCCGGCTAGGCCAGGCGGAGCTCTGCGTGCTGACCGAGAAGACCGCGGAGGGAGTCGCCAGCCCGCTCATCCTGTGCAGCGAGGCCATCGGCAAGAAGCCCAGGGATTACGCGGTCTTCTACATCTCCGAGCAGATCGGACGGCTCGTCGCCGCAGGCATGCCGGAATGCGTGGAGAAGGACTATATGGCCGTGTCATTGGCCGCGCGGTCCTGGATCGAGGTGGGCGGCCAGCTCATGGCCGACCGAGCGGCCGCAGATCGGTTGCAGGAGTGGTGGGGCGCCTTCGGCATGGCGACCTTCGTGGCGCGTCGGGAGGCCTTCGGACAGCCCTCCTTGGCGGGGCTCCTGGCAGCCAACCTCCGGGCCCAGAAGGCCCCTGGGCGTTCTCCCGCCGAGTTGGCCAAGCTGCAGGCCGAGGAGAAGTCCCTGCGGGACTTCCAAGCCCAGGCCGCGGCCTTCGCTTCCGATGAGGCCGATTGGCTCAAGAAGTGGAACACCCTCGACCCCTTATAGGTCCTTTGGTCCTTGGCAGGACCTGTATCTTTATGGCATAATCGTCACGGAGCGGCTGGATTGCTCTGGAGGGAAGATGAAAAAGCGCGCTGTCAGACCTTACTACATCATCGAGTATTAATCAGCCCTAAAGGCTGAACATCGATCAGGGTTTCCCGTGCCCCTGGGGCACCCGGGGAGCCCTGGTCGCGTTTTAGACCATGCCCCAGAAGCAACTCTACACCCCGCAGGCCGCGGCGCTCGAGGTCACCCTGCGCTGCGACATGTCCTGTATGCACTGCGGCTCCGACGCTACCCGCCGCGACCGGCCCGACGCCCTGAGCTTCGCGGACTGGTGCGGCGTGGTCGACGAGTTCAAGAAGCTCGGGGTCCCGCACTGCACCCTCTCCGGTGGGGAGCCTTTCCTCTACCCCCGCTGGCGCGACCTGGTGACCTACATTCGCGGCCGCGGCCTGGGCGTCAACTTCATCTCCAACGGCTGGAACATCACCGAGGACGACATGCGGTTCATGAAGGAGACGGGCGTGGAGCACATCGGGGTGAGCCTGGACGGCGACGAGCCGACGCATGACCACATCCGCCGCCGGGCCGGCTCCTTCGTCCGGGTGGTCCGGCTCTTCGATTGGAGCCGCGTGTTCGGGGTTCCGGTCTATCCGGCCACCTCCGTCAATAAACTCAACTTCGGGGTGCGGGAGAAGATCCTGCGGGTCGTCCTCGACCACAAGGTCAGGGCCTGGCAGGTACAGATCGTCAACTCCTTCGGACGGGCCGGGCGCCTGCGGAATAAGATGCTCCTCGATCCCGAGCAGTTCACGCGGCTCTGCGACGACATCCTGTGCTGGCAGAAGGAGCACGGCAAGGCCCTGCGCATCATGGCTGCGGACTCTCTGGGCTACTGCCATCCGGTGACCGACGCCATGCTGGGCGACTGCGAGTGGCAGGGCTGCAACGCGGGCCTGTACGTGGTCGGCATCCAGGCCGACGGCACTGTGCTGGGCTGCCTGTCCCTGCAGGACAAAGCCTTCGCGGCCGGCAACGTGCGCGAGAGGCCCCTCTCCGAGATCTGGAACGACGAGAAGTCTTTCGCCTACACCCGGAGCCATGACCCCGCCAAGCTGGAGGGGGCCTGCAAATCCTGCGGCAAGGCCGCGGTGTGCAAGGCCGGCTGCCTGGGTATGGCCTTCTCGGTCTCGGGCAGCATCGGGGACAACCCGTACTGCTACAAGGCCATCACGGAGGCGCGCCCCGCTCCCGGCCGGCCATGACCTTCGCCGAAGAGGTCCTGGTCAACACCCTGGCGCTGGACCGCGCCTTCCGGGGTTTCGAGTTCCTGCACGTCTGCCTGGCGCCCGAGCGCCTGCGCCGCCGCGCCCGCCGCGTCTCTCCGGCCCGCGCCCTGGCGCGCCTGCGCGAGTTGGAGTCCGACCTGGACTCCTCCGGCCTGACGGACGAAGCGCCGCGCTTCCGCCGCACCTACGCGCGGGACTTCCTGCGCTGCGTCATCGCCCAGGCCGAGACCTTCGTCTACGAGAAGAGGCGGGACTTCCCGGACACGGTGCGCCTGCTCATGGCCGCGCCCGTCATCGTTCCGTTCGACCTGGAGCGGGAGCTGGTCCGCTTCAAGGCCCTGTTGCGCCGCGCGGGTTTCTCGTCCGCGGCCGAGTTCAACCGCTCGAAACGCAAGGTCCGTTTCCTCAGCCGCCGCCAGCTCTCGGACTATGTCCTGGACTTCGTGGACCGCACGGCGACCAGGCTGGGAAGCCTGCGGCGGCTGGTTGCGCAGGGGGAACTGCGCATCTCCGTCCCGGGGAAGGGCGACCCGCCCTGCTTCTACCGCTACGAGGGGCGCGGCCGCGGGACCCTAGGCATCGCCCTGGAGACGGAGTTCACGGAGAACTTCCTACATAACTTCGTCTCGCACGAAGCGGTGCCCGGCCACCATCTCTACTATCTCATCAAGCAGCGGCGCGTGGACGAGGGCCGCACCGACGCCCTGGACCTCGTGGACACCTACTACTCCCCCGAGAACGCGGTCAACGAGGGGCTGGCGGTGAACTCCGACCGGCTCTACGGCCAGGTCCTCGATGATTCCTCCCAGCTCTCCGCCCAGGTCGAGAAGTTCCTGCACCGGGTCTTCTACAACTGCTGGCACCGGGTCAACATCTCCCGGCGGCCGCCCGAGACCCGGGCCTTGGAGATCCTGCGCCGCGAGATGGGCTACTCCGAGCCTCTGCTGCGCAGCCGCCTGCGCTACCACGTGCGCGAGGCGCGCTACTACTCGCCGGTCTATCCCATCGGCATCGCGGCCGTGGAGCGGGCGGCCCGGCGCCTCACCCGCGGCGAGCTCCCGGCGCTCTACGCCCAGCAGTCCGTCTCCACCCTGGACCGGCTGCTGGAGAGGCGGTCCGCTTGAACTCGCCCTTCATGGCCGTGGTCTTCGCGCGCCTGACCTCGAATTTCGGGACCTTCCTGAGCATGGTGGCGCTCAACACCTACATGCTGGAGCTCACGGACTCGCCGACCTGGATGGGCCTGACCCTGGCGGTCAAGGTCCTCTCCGGCATGGCGGCCGCCCCGCTGGTCGGGCACGCCGTGGACCACATGGACCGCAGGCGGCTCATGATCGCCTCGGACCTCACTCTGGCCGCGGGCATGCTCGGGCTGGTGGTCATGCCCGGACCCTGGCTGAAGACCTACATCGTCGTGCTCATGGCCCTGCTGGGAGCCCTGGGCTCCCTCTTCGACGCGGCCTTGAGCGCGGCCACGCCGGTCATCCTGGGCACGCAGGATACCTTGCGCGCCAACTCCTGGCTCATGGGCGGCCGCAACCTGGTCGTGGCTGCGGCCGGGCTCTGCGCCGCGGCCGCGGGCTTCCTCTGCAAGGGCTACAACGCGATCTTCATCATCGACGCGGCGACCTATCTGGCCTCGGCCGGGGTGCTCTGGAGGCTTTCCCTGCGCACCAGCGAGGAGCGTCCGGCGGCCAAGGGCCCGGCGGCCGGGGTGCTGGAGCGCCTGCGCGCGGGCTTCCGGGAGATCGACCGCCTGCCCAACTCCCGCACCGTGACCCTGTTCCTGCTCATCCTCCTGCTCGACACCTTCGCCAGCGGCTCGCACAACATCGGCTGGCCGGTCTTTTCCAAGCTCCTGCGGCCGGAGCAGCCCATGTTCTATTACGGCTTCATCCTGTTCTTCTACGCCTGGGGCAACGTGGCCGGCATCTACGGGCTCAACCGCGCGGCCTGGCTCTCCCGCCTGCGGCCGGAATCCCTGTACTTGGCCTTCACGGCCCTGATGTCCCTGGGCATGATCCTCATCTTCCAGACCCGCCTGCCCCCGTTCATCGCCCTGGCCGCCTTCATCGCCGGGATCGGGGACGGGACCTATCAGACCTATTTCACGACCTACATGCAGCAGGTCCCCGACGCGGTGCGCGGCCGGATCTTCGCCCTCAGCGGCCTGGTCGTGCGCACGGGCTTCTCGATGGGGTTCCTGGCCGTGCCCCTGGCCTTGCAGAGCTTGTCGGTGGCTGCCGTCGCGGCCTTGTTCCACGGCTTGGTCCTGGTCGCGGTGGCCGCCGTCTTCCTGCTGAGACCTTTCAAGGAGGGGCGTGTATGACTAAGAGGACCGTCATGATCACCGGTGCCAGCCGGGGGCTGGGCCTGGCTTTGGTGCGCGCCTTCGCCCCGGAGGCGGGTCTGCTCGTCCTCGCGGCGCGCGAGGCGGGCCATATCGGCGAAGCCAGGCGCGCCGCCGCAGACTGTCCCGTCCATGCGGCGGGCGGGGACCTCTCCAGCCGCGAGGGGATCTCCCGGCTCCTGTCCGAGGTCGGACCGGAGCGCCTGGGCGCGGTGGACGTCCTGGTCAACAACGCGGGCTGGGGCCAGCCGGGGGCTTTGGCCGACTCGGCCGAGGACGACGTGGTCCGGACCTATTTCACGGATCTCATCGCGCCGGCCCTCCTATGCCGGGCCGCGGCGGGAGGCATGATCCGTCGGAGATGGGGACGCATCGTGAACATCTCCTCGATAACAGCGGTCCAGCCTTCGGAGGGCCTGGCCGCCTACGCTTCGGCCAAGGCGGGCCTCAATGCCCTGACCAAGAGCCTTTCCGCCGAGACCGCGCGCCACGGCGTGACGGTCAACGCCATCATGCCGGGCCTCATGCTTACGGACATGGGCCGCGACGCGGTGGCGAAGATGGGGGCGGCCAGGACGGGTTCGGGCGAGGCCGAGGTCCTGGAGCGCATCAAGCGCTCCGTGCCGCTCAGGAAGCTCACCGAGGTCTCCGAGGTCGCGGCCCTGGTCCGCTGGCTGGCCGGCGACGAGGCGGCCTTCCTGACCGGGCAGGTCATCGGCGCGGCCGGCGGACTGTAGGGCTCAGGGCGCCTGGCGGCCGCCGAGCAGCCCCAACTCGGCGATCTTCCGGCTGAGGGTCTCGGCCACCAGGCCGTTGCCTCTGGCGCTGCAGTGGCCGTCGGGGAGCAGGTATTCGTCGTAGTGTCCGTGGTCGACCAGGGGCGCGAACACGACCGTGTGGTCGACGAAAGGCACGGAGAACCTCGCGGCGGCGTCCTGGTTCAGGGAGCCGAGCTCCTGCGGATAGCTCTGCATCAGCACCCGGACCCCCCGCCGACGGCAGGACTTGACGATGCGGCCCAGGTCTTCGACGATCCAGGCGGAGATCCTTTCCTGGTGCTGGGCGTCCTCCTCGCGGATGACCTCGAGCATGTCCCGGGCCAGGGAATCGGCGCTGGGCTTCTCCGCGAGCTTCTCGAAGAACCCTGCTATCTCCCGCCGCGCGTCCTGGTCTTTGACGGCGAAATAGAGCGCGGACAGCTCTCCGTAGTTGGCGTAATTGATCTTACCGCGGGCGTCGGGGGCCATCTCGATGCCTCTCATGAAGGCGCGGATGGCCTCCCGATGGCGTCCCGCGAGTTTCAGGCTCAGGCCGAGGCAGCAATGGGCGCGCTCGTCATCGGGATGGAGCTCGACGGCCTTCCGGCAGCGCTCCGCCGCCGCGGCGAAGTCGCCCTTGTCCCGCAGCGCCGTGCATTCCTCCACCAGGGCGCTCGAGCGCGGCATCTTCTGCGGCCCGACCAGGCCTTTCGGCGGGCCGGGATCGGCGCGGAGGATGCTCAGGACGCTCTCCGCCAGAGGCTGGACCAGCGCGAAGGCCCGGACCCGCGGCAGCTTTCTCAGGGCCAGGGACCATCCCGTCAGCTTCGGGTCGAGCGGAGGCGGGCCCCGGAGGAGCCTGCCGTCCTCGCGGCCGTCCCGACCGGGCGCCGTCAGAGCGAAGAACACCGCTATGTCCCACCACACGGCGGGGTTGCGCGCGTAGCGCTGTATCCCCTGCAGCTCCTGCCAGTTGGCGTTGCCAGGGGAGCGCGGTCCCGCACGGACGCCGGTTTTGAAAGCCCAGATCGCCCACGGCATGTTCCCGAGCCGCCGTAGGACCAGGCCGAGGCAGAGAGAGGGGCTTTTTCTCCCGGGACGGGGGGAGGGCGCCGCCTGCCTGGGGGCGGGGGCTGCGGCGGACACGCGGCGCAGGTCCAGCGCGAGGAGCTTGGCCAGCTTGAATATCCGGACCCGGTACAGGCCGTCCCGGACGGCGGCTCCCCAGGTGGTCCTGTTGCGGCGCGCGTGATACCCTCTGAGGTTCCAGGAGTTGGCCATGCCGGCGAGCAGGATGACGAGGTCCGGCCGGACGGCCGCGAGGTTCCCTTCCAGGTCTTCGAGGATCTGCGCGGTGTTGTGTCCCGGCACGCCGCCGTTGACGACGACGAAGCGCCTCCCGCCTCCGGCCGCGTTGAGCCGCTCCTCCAACTGC
>JACRDS010000004.1 GCA_016212825.1 Elusimicrobiota bacterium
CCGGATGCCACCGGCGTGGGCTGGGTCTACCAGTACGCGCTGGTGGACAAGAGCGGCCGGCACAGCCTGGCTGACCTGCGCACCTTCCAGGACTGGTACCTGCGCTATTATCTGCAGTCCGTGCCCGGCGTGGCCGAGGTCGCCTCCATCGGCGGGTTCCAGAAGCAGTACCAGGTCAGCGTCAACCCCAACGCGCTCATCACCTACGGCGTGCCCCTGGCCAGGGTGATCGACGCCATCCGGGACGGGAACAACGACGTGGGCGGCCGCCTGGTCGAGTTCGCCGGCAAGGAATACATGGTCCGGGGCCGGGGCTACGCCAGGTCCGTGGCGGACATCGAGAACATCGTGGTGGGAGGAGGCAAGGGCGGCACGCCGATCTTGGTCAAGAGCGTCGCCAAGGTGGCGCTGGGCCCGGAGATCCGCCGCGGCATCGCGGACCTCGACGGGGAGGGCGACACGGTGGGCGGCATCGTGGTCATGCGCTACGGCGAGAACGCCCTCAACGTCATCGACCGGGTCAAGAAGAAGCTGGCGGAGGTCCGGCCATCCTTCCCGGAGGGCGTGGAACTCGTGACCACCTACGACCGCTCCGACCTCATCGAGCGGGCCATCGCCACGCTGAAGGAGGAGCTGGTCCTCGAGCTCATCATCGTGAGCCTGGTGATCCTGGTCTTCCTTTGGCATATCCCCACGGCCATCATCCCCATCGTCACCATCCCGGTCTCCGTGGTCCTGACTTTCATCCCCATGTTCTTCATGGGCCTGACCGCCAACATCATGTCCATCTCCGGCATCGCGATCTCCATCGGCGTGCTGGTGGACGGCGCCATCGTGGAGGTGGAGAACGCCTACAAGAAGCTCCAGCTTTGGATAGAAGGCGGAAGGAAGGGAGACTTCCACGAGATCAGGCTCAAGGCCCTGCAGGAGGTGGGGCCGGCCGTGTTCTTCTCTTTGCTGGTCATCGCCGTGGCCTTCATGCCCATCTTCACGCTGGTGGACCAGGAAGGCCGTCTCTTCAAGCCTCTGGCCTACACCAAGAACCTGGCCATGGCCATCGCGGCCGTGCTGGCGATCACCTTCGACCCCGCGGTGCGCATGCTGTTTTCCCGGATGGAGCCTTTCACCTTCAAGCCGTCGTGGTTGTCCTGGCTGGCCACCCAGGCGGCGGTCGGGAACTATTACCCCGAGGAGAAGCATCCGGTCAGCCGCCAGCTCTTCAGGTTCTACGAGCCGGCCTGCCGCTTCGTCCTGCGCCATCCCTACAAGACCATCGGCGCGGCGCTGCTGCTGGTCCTGACCACCGTCCCGGTCTATCTGAACCTGGGCTCAGAGTTCATGCCGCCCCTCAACGAAGGCTCCATCCTCTACATGCCCACGACCCTGCCGGGGCTCTCCGTGACCGAGGCGGCGAAGCTGCTGCAGACCCAGGACGTCATCCTCAAGGGCTTCCCGGAAGTGGAGCGGGTCTTCGGCAAGGCGGGCCGGGCCGAGACCTCCACGGACCCGGCTCCGTTCTCCATGATGGAGACCACGGTGATCCTCAAGCCGCACGGCCAGTGGCGGCCGAAGCGGCGCTGGTACTCCTGGCTGCCGGAGCTTCTCCAGAAGCCCCTGCGCCACGTCTGGTACGACCGCATCTCCTGGGACGAGCTGATCTCCGAGATAGACTCCAAGATGCGCTTCCCAGGCGTGTCCAACGCCTGGACCATGCCCATCAAAGCGCGCATCGACATGCTCACCACCGGCGTGCGCACTCCCATCGGCATCAAGGTCTACGGCGCGGACCTCCAGGAGATCGAGCGGATCGGAGCGGAGATGGAAGGGCTGCTGCGCGACGTGCCCGGCACGCGCAGCGTCTACGCGGAGCGCACGGCCGGCGGCTATTTCGTGGACTTCACGCTCAAGCGCGAGCAGCTGGCGCGCTACGGCCTGACCATCAAGGAAGCCGAGATGGCCATCATGAGCGCCATCGGAGGCGAGCCGATCACGACCACAGTGGAAGGCCGGGAACGCTACACGGTCAGCGTGCGCTACGCCCGCGAACTGCGCGACGACCTGGACAAGCTCAAGCGCGTGCTGGTCCCCACCATGAGCGGCGCGCATATCCCGCTGGCCGAGCTCGCCGACATCGGCCTCAAGCTGGGTCCGGCCATGATCCGAAACGAGAACGGCCTGCTGGCCGGCTACGTCTATGTGGATGTGACGGGCCGGGACATCGGCGGCTACGTTGCAGAGGCCAAGGCCAAGGTCGCCAAGGCCCTGCGCCTGCCCTCCGGCTACTCGGTGCAGTGGAGCGGCCAGTACGAGAACATGGCCCGGGTCAAGGAGAGGCTCAAGGTCGTCATCCCGCTGACCCTCTTCATCATCGTCTTCCTCCTGCACCTGAACACCGGCACCTGGGCCAAGACCGGCATCGTGATGATGGCCGTGCCGTTCTCCTTGGTCGGCGCGATCTGGCTCCTGTGGATCTTGGGCTACAACGTCTCCATCGCCGTGTGGGTCGGCATGATCGCCTTGGCGGGCCTCGACGCGGAGACCGGGGTGTTCATGCTGCTCTACCTGGACATGGCGTACTACGACATGGTGCGGCAGGGCCGCATGCAGACCGAGGCCCACCTGGAGGAGGCCGTCATCCACGGCGCGGTCAAGCGCGTGCGGCCCAAATTGATGACCGTGGCCTGCGCCTTCATGGGCCTGGTGCCCATCATGTGGTCTCTGGGCACCGGGGCGGACCTGATGAAACGCATCGCCGCGCCCATGATCGGTGGCCTGTTCACCAGCTTCCTGCTGGAGCTGCTGGTCTATCCCCCCGTCTTCTATCTTTGGAAGTGGCATCATGAGATGCGCAAGGGGACGGTGGACGTCTCGCGACTTCCCATACCCGAGCTGAGGGCGCATTGACCGCAACCACGGCCGGGAGGCCCGCATGAAGACCGCCTGGAAGGGCGCTCTGCTCCATATCCTGGCCTGGGCGGCGCTGGGATATGTCGTCCTGCACCCGGCGGCCATGCTCATCGAGGCCGTCTCCGCCAAGACGGGCCTCGGCGCCCTGCGCTCCCTGGCCCGGGCGTTCTCCGGCGAGCATCACCTCATGTCGGCCTGCTTCGTCCTGTTCGGGGCGGGGCTCGGGCTGGCCCATTGGTTCTATGTCCGGAGGCTCACGCGCCGCGCGGCGCCGCCCGGCGGCGGAGCTTCGGAGCCTCTCTGCCCGGCCTGCGCCCCGGCGGCCGCGGCCAAGACTCCCCCCCCTGTGCGCTGGTCGGTTCGATTGTCGCAGGAGACCGGGACCTGGCTCTCGCGCGGGGCCTGCGCTCGGTGCGGAAGACAGCTTTACGGAGCCCGCAGGAGAGAAGTCGGCTCCGAATGATGAGCAAGGAGGTTCGCATGACGAAAGGACTCAGCTGGATCGCCGGGTTGTCAGTCCTGGCCGCGCTGCTGGTCGCAGGAGCGCAGGCCAAGGAGGGGCACGAGGGCCATCACGGGCCTAAGGCGCTGTGCCCGATGCACATCAACGGCGCGCAGGTCCAGGTCACCGACACCGACGGCGGAGTGACCATCAGCATCACGGCCAAGGACCCGGCCGCGGTCAAGGAGATCCAGGCCGCCGCGGCCGCGCACGCGGCCCTGAAGAAAGCGGGCTGCCCCTGCTGCGCGGGCAAGGCCGCGCAGCAGACCCGACCCGGCAAGGGCACGGCCTCGGAAGCGGTCTACGCCTGCCCCATGAAAGGCTGCTACAAGGGCCCCAACACCAAGGACGGCCGCTGCCCGCACTGCGGCATGAACCTGCAGAAGCTCTGAGGACATGGCTGCCGCCTTCCTGATCGCGGCCGGTCTCGCGGCCGCCGCCTGGGCGCATGAGGGGAGTTCCCACGTCCAGGCGGCGCGTCCCGCCGCCGCAAGGCAGCAGGCCCTGGTGCGCATCAACGCGGACTATCAGGCCGCGGTAAAGCCCATCTTCCAGGCCAAGTGCTGGGACTGCCACTCCGCGCACACGCGCTATCCCTTCTACTACAGGGTCCCGGGCGTGCGCTGGCTCATAGAACGGGACATCCGCCAGGCGCGCAAGCACCTGGACATGTCCCAGGATTTCCCCTTCCTGAGCCATGCCGGCCCGGAGAAAGACCTCGACGCGCTCCGGGACGTGGTCCAAGACGACGAGATGCCCCCCCTGCTCTACCGCCTGGGCCACTGGCGCTCGGGGCTGCGCGAGGGCGAGAAGAAGGTCATCCTGCAGTGGGTCGAGCGAAGCCTCAAGGCCCTCGGCGGGACAAAGGGCTGAACCCCGGCCGCTCGCCTGGGCCTTAGGACCTATAGCCCCCTGGGCCCTTGGGCCCTTGGCCTTGTGGGCCTTTGGATGCATCCTGTGGCGTGCCTCAAAGCAGACGCATGAAAGCA
>JACRDS010000059.1 GCA_016212825.1 Elusimicrobiota bacterium
CACGGCGGCGTCCGGGTCGAGGATCAGCCCGCTGGCGACGCGCATGTGCCAGCCGGCGTGCAGGCCTCTCCAGACCGCGGCGTCGGCCATGAACGCCGTGCAGATCAGGACCGAGAAGAGGACGCGCAGGAGCACCCGGGGCACGGTGGGGGCCGAGCCAGACCAAGCCGCGCAGGAGGCGAAGACCAGAACGCTGAGGACCGCGGAGAGCCAGGCCCAGAGGTCGTAGCGCGGCTCATAGAGGATCATCCAGGGGAAACCCCAGGATACGGCGCAGACCATGACGATGAGGCCCAGGAACCCGGCTCCCAGGTAGATGAGGGGAGCCGCGGCCAGGGCCGAGACCGCCACGCGTCCGGAGGCGGGCCCGGCCATGCGGCTCCAGTAGGCCCCCAGGGCGGCCCCCACGGGCAGGGCGAGCAGGGCCCAGGCCAGGGCCTCGGGGCCGAAGAGGCTGGTGGCCTGGAATTGGGCCAAGCGCAGGAGCACGGAGATCATGGCGGCCATGGCCGCGGCCGCGGCATAGGCCAGGCCGGCGGTCAGCGCGATCGTCGCCGGGTCGAGGCTGCGCGAGACGCCGTGCCGCGGCACTGCGGGCGGGGCTAGGCGCTCAAGCGCTGAGGAGACCAAGGCGTTCCAGACCAGCAGCGTCGGGATGTAGGACTCGGGAGGCCAGGGCATCCGCGCAATCAGGATCCATCCGGCGACCCAGGTTGCCCCCAGACCGGTCGAGAGCAGCGCCCGGCGGGAGTCCCAGCGGCCGCCGCAGACGGCCAGGGCCGCAGCTGGGGAGGCCACGGCGCCGGCGCAGGCCGCGGCCAGAAGACGCCGGAGGCTGCGGGCGGGAGGAGGGCTGGGTTGCGGCGGCGCGATGAGCGGGTCCAGGGGCTGTCCTTTCGGGTTCAATGTAGACTGCGAGGCTCTATTATATCCTAATAAAGTATGATAGCCGTGGATGACGAGGGGGTATCTGGCGGTCCTGCTGCTGGCGGCCTGCTGCGCGCCGGCCCGGGCCCAGCAGAAGGGGCAGCTCGGCCTCGGCCCGCTCATCGGCTATCCCATGGCCGCCACGGCCAAGTACTTCCTCTCGGAGCGCGACGCCGTCGACCTGGGGGCCGGGAAGAGCGACGACGTGACCTTCCACGCGGACTACGTCTGGCACGGCTGGAAGGTCCTGCCCCAGCCCAGCCGGGGCCCCCTGGCCCTGACCCTCGCCGCGGGCCCGCGCGTGGAACTGCAGACGCACGCGGATTTCGGCATCCGCACCATGGCCGGCTTGAGCTACTGGCCCAAGCTCAAGCGCGCGGCGGAATTCTTCATCGAACTGGGACCGACCTTCCGCCTCACCAACGGCGAGCGCGTGCGCGTGGACGGCGGCGTCGGGTTCCGGCTCTACTTCACGCCCTGACCCTCGGCCGAGACCGCGAGGAGGTAGCTCAGGATGCTCCGGGCCTGCTCCTCCGTGACCTTGGCCGGGCGGCTCATGTCCGCCACGAGCCCCGGCCAGCGCTGCGGCGGGTACTCCCGGGGCGCGTAGAGAGCGTGGCAGGACGAACACTTGGCCACGTAGAGCTCCCGCCCCCGGGCCAGGGCGGTCGAGGGCGCGCGGGGGATGCTCCCGGCGCAGGCGGCCAAAGCGGCCGCCAGCGCCAGGGCTGCCAGCGCCGGCCGCCTAGAAGCGGAGGGCGCCGATGAGCCGGACATTGAGCTTCTCACGCGTGTCCAGGACCAGCGAGTCGTCGGGCCGGCCCTCGGAGCGCTGGAGGGCCGGCAGCTGGCGCAGGACGGTCAGAGCCAGCCACCAGTTCTTCCGCGCGTAGCTGGCGACCGGGCCGAAGAAGAGCGCGCTGCTGGCCAGGCCCGTGCTGGTGCGGGTCTTGAGGTTGGGATTCTTGAGTTCGAGGCCCGCGGCGAAGGCGGGGGTGAAGAGATGCGTGGCTCCCAGGACGTTCTCCAGGGTCACGGCATACTCGCGCTCGCCGGGACTCAACCCCCATTCCGCCTCGGCTACGGCGTTGTAGGCGATGAGGTTGTCGCCGATCCTCTTGTCCAGGATGAGCTTCGACTCCCACTCGAACTCATCGCTGTTGACCGTGTACTCCTGGTAGAGGGCCAGGCCTAGGGGGTCGGCCGAAGGGTCGAGGACCTTGTACTTCAGCTCCCAGGATAGCCCCTTGAAGTTCTGCTCGGTCACGCTCTGTCCCTGATTGGCGGGGTCGGCCTGGGTGATGCGGTTCCAGTTCAGGTAGAATGCGGTCAGCAGGCGGTCCGTCACGCCGACCTCGTACTCGAGGCGGTAGTCGAAGCGCGAATAGAAGCTCGACCGGCCCGCGCGCAGGGTCACCCAGGGCTCCAGCTCCCAGGCTCCGGCGGGCAGAACGGCGCTCTCATAGGTGTGGGTGAACCGGCGTTCGTTGGCCTGCGCCAAGACGGGGCAGGCTAGGAGTGCGACGGCCAGACCATGGGACATCAGTCGTTGCGTCCGGACCAAAGGGGCCTCATGAGACAGTAATTCAATTGAGACATAATATCAATTATAGGAATCGGCCGGGCCCTTTGCAACCGAAAAGACGCCGCCCGGGCGGCTGCGGGCCGCCCGGGCGGTCTCTCTTGCGGCGCGTTGAAACCTACTTCTTCTTGCCCGGCTTCTCCTTGACTACGGCCTGAGCCGCGGCGAGTATGGCGATGGGCACGCGGAAGGGCGAGCAGGACACGTAGCTGAAGTCCAGCTTATGGCAGAACTCCACGCTCAGAGGCTCGCCGCCGTGCTCGCCGCAGATGCCGATCTTGAGGTCCTTGCGGGTCTTGCGGCCGCGCTCCACGCCCATGCGCATGAGGGCGCCGACGCCGTCCTGGTCGATGGTCTGGAACGGGTCGTCGGACAGGATGCCCTTCTCGATGTAGCCGCCCATGAACGATCCCGTGTCGTCGCGGGAGAAGCCGAAGCTCATCTGGGTGAGGTCGTTGGTGCCGAAGGAGAAGAACTGCGCCGACTCCGCCAGCTTGTCGGCCACCACGCAGGCGCGCGGGATCTCGATCATGGTGCCCACCAGGTGCGCGATGGCCTTGACGCCCTTGGCCTTGCACACCTCGGCGTAGACCCGGTCCACCAGCGCGAACTGGTCGGCCAGCTCGGTCTCCTTGCAGACCACCGGGATCATGATCTCGGGCAAAGTCTTGACGCCTTCCTTCCCCAGCTCCACGGCCGCCTCCAGGATGGCGCGGACCTGCATCTCGGTCACCTCGGGGTAGGTGATGCCTAGGCGCACGCCGCGGTGGCCCATCATGGGGTTGGACTCGCGCAGACCGGCCGCCCGGCGCTCCAGCTCCTCGATAGGTATGCCCAGGCTCTGCGCCAGCTCCTGCAGCTTGGCGGTCTCGTGCGGCACGAACTCGTGCAGGGGCGGGTCGATGGTGCGGATGGTGACCGGCAGGCCCTCCATGGCCTTCAGGGTCGCCTTGATGTCGGACTTCACGTGCGGGAAGAGCTCGTCGAGCGCCTTGCGCCGCTCGCCCTCGGTCTTGGACACGATCATCTTGCGCAGCTTGAAGAGCGGCTGCTCCGAGCCCTTGCCGTAGAACATGTGCTCCACGCGGAACAGGCCGATGCCCTCGGCGCCGAAGCGGCGGGCGCGGGCGGCATCTTCCGGGGTGTCCGCGTTGGCGCGGACCTTCAGGCGGCGCAGAGCATTGCAGACCTTGAGGAAGTCCTCCAGCATCTTGTTGGACTCGCTGGCGTCGAGCATGGCCATCTGCCCCTCGTAGACCAGGCCCTTGGAGCCGTTGAGGGTGACCCAGTCGCCTTCC
>JACRDS010000062.1 GCA_016212825.1 Elusimicrobiota bacterium
CCGGGAGTCCCGGTCCGTGATGTAGATGGCGTCGGCGGACTGCTCGGTCACCGCGGCCAGGGTCCTCTGCTGCTCCAGGTGCTTGTGCATGAGCCGCGCGTTGCGCAGGAGCCGGGCGATCTCCAGCAGGGTCTGCTCCAGTTCGGGGTCGCGCGGCCGCGGCTCGGGCAGGCCCAGGACCAGGGCGCCGAGCTCGCCGAGCCCGTCCTGGATGGGATGGAGCAGCGGCGCCGCGGCCCAGGCCGGATCCGTGCCTTCGGGCGTGAGTATCCTTCGTTCGGCCAGGGCGCGGGAGGCGAGCGCGGCTTCCGCGCCGCGGGCCTCCTCCCGGGTCCAGGGGCCTTCGCCCCGGCGCAGGGCCAGGGCGAGGCGGCCGATGTCGTCGTTGAAGTACACCGCCGCGTACCTGGCGCCGGTGAGGGCCAGGACCGTGCTGCAGGCGTCCGAGAGAGCCTCGGCGAAGGGCTTGTCCGCGAAGAGTTCCAGGGACATGCGGTTGAGCAGGACCAGGCGCTGGTAGCGCGCGGCCAGGCTGGGCCCCGCGGCCTCGGCCGGGGCCGCGGCGGGCGGCGCGGCCGCGCCGCGAGAGGTCAGGGTCCTGGGCTGACGGCTGCCCGCGGCGCCCGCCTCCTGCGCGGCGAGGGTGGCTAGGCGCAGCAGCTCCGGAGCGCCTCCGGAGAGGTCCAGGGTGTGGGAGACCCCGGTGCTGACGGGGAATCGGGAGCTGCGGCGCAGCAGGTCGTGCAGGTCCTGGGCGCGTTCCTGCGTGGTCAGCAGTCCGACCCCGGGCAGGAGCAGGGCCAGGCCGTCGTCGCCCACGCGGCCCAGCCATTCCGCGGCCCTCTGCCGGAGCCGGAGGAACTCGGCCAAGCGGCCCAGCAGCTGGTCCGCCAGGGCCTGACCCTTGTCGCGGCGGACCTCCAGGAGCCGGTCGGAGCGGAAGACGATGAGGCCGGCCTCGGCGTCGCCGCTCAGCTCCGCTTCCACGAGGCGGCGGAAGAAGGACTCCCCGCAGACGCCGGGTCCGTCGTCGAGGATGCCGCGCCGGCGGAGCTGGTCCGGGAAGAGCCGGGCCAGCAGCGCCAGCAGGCGCACGGCGGGAGCCTCGCCCGCGGCCTGCAGCTCGGCGCAGAGGGCCTGAGCGTCGAACTGCGGGTCCGCACTCACGGCCGGCCCGCCAGCACGCGCCGTACGCGCAGGAGCAGGACTTCCTTCGACACCGGCTTGCGGATGTAGTCCGCGGCCCCCAGTTGGAAGCCTTGGGCCTCCAGCTCCTGCCCGGCCTGGGCGGTCAGGAAGACCACCGGGGTGGCGATGCCCTTGAGGCTCTTGAGCTCCAGGAGCTTGAGCCCGTCGAGGTTGGGCATGTTGATGTCGGAGAGGATGAGGTCGAAGCGCCGGATCGCCAGCTGCAGGAGGGCGTCGGCCCCGTCTCCCGCCGGGGTGACGCAATGTCCGCCGTTGACCAGGATGCGCTGGATCAAGGCCAGGGTCGAGGGGTCGTCCTCCACGACCAGGATGGACGCCGCGGCCGGGGCCGCCTCCGGCGGCGCGGGGGGCCCGACCTGCGCCGGCGCCGGCTCGGGAGCCGCCGCCTGGCGCCGATGGGCGTACTCGACCTCCTCCAGGAGGACCTGCTCGAACACGTCCTTGACCGCGAAGAGCCCGGCCTTGACCTTGGCCAAGGCGTGGTCGGTGACGAGGAAGTCGCCGCGCCGCCGGGCGAAGTCCCGGATCTCGGTGATGGGCGCTCCCCGCCGGATCATGTCCGATATCTCCGGGTAGAAGGTGACGATCTCGTAGACCCCCTCGCGCCCCAGGTAGCCGGTCTGGGAGCAGCGGGGGCAGCCCTGCGGATGCGCCACGGCCTCCGGGATGTCGGCCGTGGCCGAGGCCAGCATCTCGATCTCCTTGGGAGTGGGCGCGCCGAGCCGCCGGCAGTGGGGGCAGACCTTCTTGAGGAGCTTCTGCGCGACGACCCCCAGCAGGCTGTCGGCCATGGCGGCGCGGCTGATGCCCAGGCGCTCCAGGCGGAAGACGGCCGTGGTGGCGTTGGTGGTGTGCACGGAGCTCAGGGTCAGGTGTCCGGTACTGGAGAAATCCAGGGCCATCTTGGCCGAGAAGGCGTCGCGGATCTCGCCCAGGAACAGGATGTCCGGGTCCTGGCGCACCGCGGACTTGAGCAGCGACTCGAAGGTCGAGCCCGCCTTCTCGTCGACCTGCTGCTGGTTGGCGGCCGGGATGCGGTACTCCACCGGGTCCTCGATGGAGATGAGGCTGCGGGACTCGCAGTCGATGTGCTGCAGGAGGCTGTAGATGGTCGTCGTCTTGCCCGAGCCCGTGGGCCCGGCGATGAGGACCATGCCGTGCTGGCGCCGCGCGAAATCCAGCATGTGCGCAACCTGGGACTCGGCCAGGCCCAGTTCCTGCAGCGGCTTGGGCTTGGCCCGGGGCTCCAGGAGCCGCAGCACCGCGCTCTCTCCGTGGGGGGTCGCGGTCGTGGCCAGGCGCACGATGAAGGACCGGCCGGCGATGGTCGTCTCCAGGGCGCCGTCCTGGGGCCGGCGCCGTTCGGCCACGTCCATATCGGCAAGGGCCTTGAACCGGCTGACCAGCATCTGGCCCGACTCCGGGCTCAGGCGGCAGTCCTCGCGCAGGTCGCCGTCCACGCGCAGGCGCACCGCGGCGCCCGATTCCTTGGGCTCGATGTGGATGTCGCTGGCCCGGGCCGCGACCGCGCGCTCCAGGAGGTCGTCCGCCAGGGTGCTGATCGGGACCTTGTCGCCGCCCTCGCGCGGGGGCGCGGCCCCCGTCTCGCGCGCGGGGAGCTTGAGCAGGCGCAGGATGTTGCCGGGCTCGGTGACCAGGGGCTGGCGCGGGTCTCCCAGCAGGGGGTAGCGCTTGAGGATGTCGAAGAGCTCGGCCTGGAACGGATTGCTCACCACGAAGGCGTTGCGTCCCGGCCGGGTCTCGACGACCACGACCTGATGCTCGCGGCAGAAGGGCAGGGGCAGGGCGTCGAGCTGGATGGAGTCCGGGTCGATGCGCGGCAGGTAGTCCAAGGACAGGAACTGCGCCGCCCAGCGCGCCAATTGCTCGGGCTCGGCGCCCAACTGCTCGGCGTGGGCGTAGAAGTCGCGCGAGGAGCCGGCGTCCAGGCGCGCCAGGGCCTCGGCCGGGGCGCCGGCCTGCCGGCCGGCGAAGTCCAGGAAGCGCCGGTAGTCGGCGGTGCGCCGCGCCGGGAAGGAGACGGCGTCCTTCTGCAGCTGCCGCCAGCGGGTCCGGGTGGCCAGGTGCTTGTGCACCGCGGCCGCCAGGGCTTCCTTCTGCACCGGCTTGGCGATGTGCTCCACCGCCCCGGCCGCCAGCGCGGCAGCGCGGTCCTTCTCCTGGCTCAAGGCGGTCAGGAAGATGACCGGGACCGCGGCCAGGGCCGGCTCCTCCTGCAGCCCGGCGCACAGGGCGTAGCCGTCCATGCCGGGCATCATGACGTCGGTCAGGATCAGGTCCGGCCGGACCTCCTTGGCCCGCGCCAGGCCTGCCCGGCCCTCGGCTGTGGCGAAGACGCTGCAGCCGGACGTGGAGAGCCAGCGTTCTATCAGCAGCCGCATGCTCTCGTCGTCCTCCACGACCAGCACGGTCGGTTTGCGGCCGGCCGCCGGCGCCGGGATGCGGTCCAGGCAGTCCGAGAGCTCCCGCAGCAAGGTCTCCAGGACCGCCGCGTCGCCGCCCCCGGCCCCGGCCTCCAAGGCGCGTCCCAGGCGGCTGAGCTCCGGGAAGCCGTAGCTGGCGCCGGTGCCGGCCAGGCGATGGCCGAAGTCCGCCAGCCGCGAGGACTCGCGGCTGGCCAGGGCCTCCTTCATGGAGGCGAGGTCCCGGCGCAGCGCGGCGACGAGTCCGGGGATGAGGTCGGCCCATTCCGGGTCGGGGCCAGCGGCCGCTGGCTCGGCGGCCGGCTGGGAGACGAGGGCCAGCAGGTCCGCCCTGGTGAAGGGCTTGGGGAGGAAGCCGCTGCAGCCCGCGGCCCGGCAGCGCGCCGCCTCGCCGGGCGCGGTGCCGGCGGTCAGGCCGATGATGGGCACGGCCCGGCCGGCTCCGCCGGTCTTCTCATGCCGGCGCATCTCGGCGGCGGCCGCGTAGCCGTCCATGACCGGCATGCGCATGTCCAGGATGACCAAGTCGTAGGCTTGCGCGGTGAAGCGCTCGACCGCGCTGCGGCCGTCCGCCGCCAGGTCGACCTGGTGGCCGGCGCGGCCCAGGCAGGCCTCGATGAGCGTGCTGATGGCCGGGGTGTCCTCGGCTACAAGGATGCGCACGAGTGGATTCTATAATAAATTCAGGGCCGCACCGAGATGGCGAAGCCATCCGAGTGCGCGGACATCTCGGGCGCGTACATGGACTGCAGCACCGCGGCGCCCAGGCGGTAGGAGCCGGGCGTGGTGGGGCGCAGGCGGTAGCGCAGCACGTACTCGCCGTGCGGCACCCAGTCCATGAAGAAGTTGGTCAAAGAGTCGCGCGGCTCCTCGTAGCGGGAGAGCTGGTCCCACTTCCAGCCGCTGCGCAGCTCCTCGGCCTCGAAGCCCGCGGGCTTGGGGTCCTTGAGGTGCACGTACTCGAACTGGGAGCGGGTGTTGACCTTGAGCTGGACCTCGACCTGGTCCCCGACGGCCACGGCGTCGCCGGCCTTCAGGGGCCGCAGACGATAGTCCTCTCCCTCTTTATAGCGCAGGAAGAAGCGCCGGGAGAGCTCGAGCATCCCCTCGCCCGAGGCTTTGGCCGGCTGGTCCGTGGTGTAGATCCAGGTCAAGGAGGCGAAGGCCAGGCCCGGGCCCTCCTTCTCTATGCGGACGGCGCCGTGCTTGGGCGTCACGGCCGAGCCTTGGCGCAGCCAGCGTAAGGGCTTGGCCAGCCAGTCGAAGGGCTCGACCTGGGCGGTCTCGGTGTCGGGGCCCCACTTGATGGTGAAGCGGTCGCCCTTATCCAGGGAGCCTCGGGTCTTGAGCACGTCCAACAGCGAGTAGATGGCGGCGGCCGAGGCCTTGGTGGACTTCCATTCGTTGCCCTTGCGGTTGAAGAGCAGCCACTGCACCAGGCCCGGGATGCGCGGGTCCTTGGGCTTCATGGCTAGCAGGGTCCGGAGGATGAAGGCGTGGGTCTCCACTGTGTCGTTGTACCAGAGCCAGGAGAGCTTCTCCGGGGTCCAGTACACGCCGGCTATGGGGTCCTCGCGTGAGCCGTCCATGGCCCGGGCCAGATACAGGTCGCCCTGGGCTTTCTCGCCCAGCTTCCAGTAGACCTGGGCGGCCATGGCCTTGCCCAGCACCGTCAGGGCCAGAGCGTGTTTGTCCGCGTAGTCGGCCCAGACCTTGGCGAACCTGTAGCCCAGAGCCGCCTCGGAGAGGGACTTGGGATACGAGGTCACCACGTGCGCGGCGAAGAGGATGAGCGAGAGCTCTCCCGGCTCGGGCTTGAGGTGCTTGGGGACCTCGTTGTTCACGAAGCCCAGGGCCCGGCGCACGTTGTCCATCGGGACTTCGACGCCGTAGCGCTGCGCCTCCGCGAAGCCGGAGAGCACGAAGAGCGTGATGTAAGGGTCGGAGCGGCCGCCCGGGAACCACGGATAGCCTCCGTCGCTGTTCTGGTAGCTCTTGAGCTTGGCGGAAGCATCGTCAAGTTCGGCCTTGACCACGGCCGGGTCGAACATGTCCACTAGCGGCCAGGGGCTTTTGCGGCCCTGCGCGACCTCCTCCCAGGGCGTCTCCATGAGGGTCATCAGGCGCCGGGGGTCCGTGCGGTCCCAGGCCGGCGTGACCGTGTCGCGCTTGGGGATCTTCCTGACCGCCTCGGCCAGCTTGGGATGCTTCTTGTAGAAGGCGTTGGCGATGGCCAGCGGCGTGAAGCGGTCGATGAGCTGCTCGCTGCACTCGTAGGGGTAGTGCACGAGGTAGGGCAGGCTGTTGAGGATGGAGAGGGCCAGTTGCGGGTCAATCTGCACGGTCATGGATTCGTTGACCCGCGTGTCATCCTTCTCGTCGAACCTCGGGGCCTTGAGGGCCTTGGTCACGGTGCCGTCGAGGCTGATCAGAGCGGTCTCTATGAGGCGCTCCCGGGAGGGGAGGATAGGGAGCTCCCTCTCCTCGGCGTCCGCCTTTTCCCCGGAGCGGGCCACGGCGCGGACCTTGAACGAGGTCTGGCCGCGCGGCGCCTTGAGCTTCCAGGTCAGGGGAGTGAGGCTGCGCGGCTTGACCGTGAAGGGCTTGACCAGGTCCGCGAGCCCCAGCTTCTCGGAGGCCGGCTCCTTGTCCTCGGTCACGGAGAGCGTCACTTCTCCCGAGAGCTCCGCTTCCGTCTCGTTGTGCACCACGGCTTTGATCTCGCCCCGGTCGCCTTCCCGGTAGAAACGCGGCATGTCCACGCGCACCATGAGGCCCTTGCGCGTCACCGCCTCCGCGGCGAAGGAGCCGCGCTTGACGTCGCGGGTGATGGCCGAGGCCATGATCTTCCAGGAGGTCAGCTGTTCGGGGGCATTGAAGGAGATGACTCCCTTGCCGGCCGTGATCTTGAGCTGCGGCTCGAAGAACGCGGTCTCGGAGAAATCCGAGCGCACGGCCACCGGAGGCTCGGCTCTGGGTTCCTTCTTGTCCTTGGCCAGCTCGTTGCTGGAAAGGGATTTCTCCTCGCGGGCCATGGCGGGCTTGGGGCCGGCCGCGGCCGGAGCCGCGGGCACGGCCTCGGACATGGCCAGCATGGCCTCGCCAGGGTGCATCCCGCCTCCGCCAGCCATGGCGCCCAGGTCGAACATGGCGCCCTTCATCCTCCGGCCCCTGTAATCGGCCCGGCTGCGGTTGAGGCGCAGCATGGGCGGCTCGGGCTCCTCGATGGCCGAGTAGTACAGCTCGAGCATCTTCTTGATCCAGCCCTCCTCCACCGGGATGTGCTGGGCGCTGGGCTGGAAAAGAGACCCTTGTCCGGCCTGGGGCCCGCCGTGCTCCCCGTAGAGCGCGGAGAGCCACTGGCCCGCGGCCGAGGCGTAGTATTCCAGCGAGCGGTCGAACACGCGCACCACCGCCTCGCCGCTGACCGGCTTCTTGTCCCGGTCCGTCGCGGAGATGGTCCAGCGGACCTTCTGGCCGGGCTTCATGACCTTGTCGTAGTCGAGCTTCAGGGAGAGCTCGCAGTCCTTCCAGGGCACGGCCGCGGAGGCCTGGCCGGAGCGGATGCGGAAATCGCGCGCCCCGAACCAGCGCACCGAGAAGCCCCCCTTGTGGTCCTCGGTCACCGGTATGCTCACCAGGCGCACCCCCCCGCCCAAAGACCGGCGCTCAAGCAGGTGCTGTCCGCCCCAGACCTCGACGAACACGGCGCCGTCGAGCCGGTCGGAGCCCAGCAGGATGCGCGCGGTCTCTCCGGGCAGGTACGAGGCATGCTCGGGGATAGCCACGGCGGGCAGGTCCAAAGCCAGGCGCCCCTTGGCGTCGGCGACCAGCAGGATGACGGACTGCTCGTTCTCGCCGCCCCAGGGGTCCTGGGCGCGCACGACGAGACGATAGGCTCCGGTGGCCAGGCTCCCCAGGGCCGCGGCCGCGGGCTTTTCCGCCGCGAACCGCAGGTCTCCCGCCGAGACCTTGGCGCCGTTGGGGACTTCCTTATAAAGGGCTTCCAGGGAAGGGGATTCGGCGAAATAGCCTCCCCAATACGGCTGGGTCTCGACATCCTTGGGCTTGCCCGTCAGCCGGAAAAGCTCGAACTCGCCGCCGCCCGACACCGCCGCGCCGTCGAGGTTCATGAGCCGCACCGGCACCTTGGCCGGCCGGCCGGCGGTGAGGAAGCCCGCCTCCGGTGCGATGTCGAAGAGATAGGCCTTGGCTCCGGCCTGGAAGGACCGGGAAGCCGCTATCGTCCTTCCGCCGGCATCCCGCGACTCCACCTCCACGCGGAAGGTCGCGGGCCAGGGGTCCTTGGCGTCCGGGTCCTGGGGCTGGGGGATGAAGGAGAAGGAGAAGGAGCCGTCCGCTCCGGTCTTGACCTGGCCCGAGGCCGCCTCGCTGCGGCCGCCCCGGCCGCCGTCGGAGCCGCGCCACCACCAGCAGAACCAGGGGATGTAGACTTCGCGGAAGACGCGGTAGGAGACGGGCGCGTCCGGCACCGGGCCGCCGAAGTAGTACTTGGCGGTCCCGGACACGTTCGCGGTGCGGCCGTAGCGCCAGGCGCCGGTGGACGACTGGACCGTCACCTCGAACTCCGGCCGCTTGTACTCCTCCACCGCGAAGCCGGCGGAGCCATGGAAGGTGTCGTTGAAATCCCGGATGAAGGCGTTGACCTGATAGCCGCCTAGGAGTCGCCCGGCGGGGATGGTGAAGCGGGCCGAGGCGCTGCCCAGGGCGTTGAGCTTGAGCTCGGCTTTGAACAGCTCCTGGTGGTTGGCGTCGCGCGCCATGAAGGAGACGGCGGAGGCGCCGTCGTAGACCTTGTAGCCGCGCGGCACGCGCCGCAGCACCGTGACCTTGGCGCGCACCTTCTGGCCGGGGCGGTAGATGGGGCGGTCCGTCTCCAGGCGGACCTCGACGGGGGCCGGGACCGCGTGGCTGAAGTAGACCGGATTGGCGCCGTAGGCGTAGGAGGCGCCGGCCTGGGCCAAAACGTCGAAGGACAGGCTGTGCCCGGTGCGATGGCTCAAGGGCACGCTGGTCTCGGCCGCCGCCATGCCGGTCTGGTCCGCGGCCAAGGACACGCGCTGCGCGGAGCTCCAGTCCTCGCGGCGGAAGGCGTCGAGAGACGCGGCTGCGGGCCGGCCGCTGCGGGAGTCCACGGTGTAGAAGTGCAGGGCCGCCGCGGTGCGCCGCTCCGGCCCGGCCGGGTCGAAGATGAAGTCTCGCTCCGGGCCTTGGGCGCCGACGCTGGTGATGAGGAAGAGCTCGGTCACATTGACCACGACCGCGGACAACAGCGAGCTCTTGGGCTGAAAGCGCTCGTCTGCGGACGCCAGGGCGAGATAGATCCCCGGGCTCAAGGAGGGGGGGGAGACCGTGGTCTGGGCGTAGGCGTAGGCCGCGTGCGTGCTCACCGCGGCCTTCCAGGCGTGGTCCGGCCGGCGCGCCGCGTGGGCCTCGACCATGCCGCGGTCCGCGTGGCGCAGGAAGCTCCAGTCCTGCTGCTCCTGGCTCAGGCGCAGCAGCTGGACCTCGCGCGGGTCGAGCCGGTAGAGCCGGAAGAACACCGCGTCGAGGTTGCGGGTGTTGATGGAGAAGGCGTCCTTCCCGGGCGGGGGCGTGAAGCGGGCCGAGAGGTCGAGCACGGGCAGCTCGATCTCGGCGCGCAGCTTGGCGCAGCGGCGGCCCGCGCCGGAGAGGGGCCAGAGCATCTCGATGCGGCGGCAGAGCTCCACGGTCTGGGCGTAGCGCGCGCGGCCGTTGAGGAGTTCGGCCGCCTCCTGGCCGGCGCGGGCCTTGGCCGGCGGGGAGGAGAAGGAGTCCATCCAGCCCTTGAGCACGGCCACGGCGGCGCTCGCCGCGGCTTCGTGGTCCGGCGCCGGCGCCACGCGGTCGGCGTGCTCGAACGGGATGAGCAGGCGCTCGATCTTCCACTGCTCCCTGCCGAGGGCCTCCATCACGGAGGCGGCCAGGGCCGCGGGAGGGGCGTCTTTCGAGAACGAGCCGGCGTAGTCCTGGCGGATGAAGGAGAGAGCGGCCGGGTTCTGCTCCGGCTTGTTCGGGGCCTGGTCCAGGAGATAGCCGGTCCAGCGCAGGGCCGCGAAGTCCCAGAGCGTGGGGGTCAGGTTCGTGTCCGCGTCCTTGAGGTCCACGAAGTAGCCTTCGCCGGAGAGCGGGACCTTGGCCAGTTCGCCGCGCAGAGGCCAGAGCTGCAGGAACGCCTCCCGGGCCTCTTGGTGCCACTCGTCCGGCGTGCGGCGCGCCGGATCCTTGGCTCCCTCCTCCACGTCGCGCGGCGCGGCGCGGCCGTACTGCTTGAGGAACTCGCGCGCCAGCTCCGCGCGCTGGATGAGCAGGCGCCCGCGCCAGGCCGGGTCGTCGGGGAGCTTTGTGGAAAGGGAACGTCGGGCCGCCTCGGCGTAGCGGAAGAGCAGGGCCTCGCATTCGACCGCCCGGTAGAGGGCCTTGAGCCGGCGCTCCGGGTCGGGCGTCTTGAGCCGCGCCTCGTAGCCCTTGAGCGCCTCCTGGAAGAGGCCGCTGTCGAACTGGGCATCCGGATCGGCCAGGAGCTTCGGGGCCTGGGCCTGCGAGGGGGCGGCGGCGAGCGCGAGGGCGAAGGCGAGCAGGAGCCTCTTCATGAGACCTCCGTTGATTCCAGGGACACCATACCAAATCGGCTGGTCGTTTGACGCCTTCCCGGCGCGGGAGTTCCAGGGCTTCAAAGGCCGTTGATTCGTTTCGGCACTCCGACGCGCTGTCGCGCGTCGGAGTCGCGGGCCCGAAGCCCGCAAAAGCAAGGATATCGGGTTCGACTCTCGTCTGAGAGGGTGCCTGCCGCTGGTAGTTATCCACAAACTCGTTCCAGGACCGAGTCGATGGATGAGTCGGCCGGGACGGTGGTCGGACTTCACGATTCATCGCCAGGAGCCTCTTTTTGCTACCATATCGGACGGCAGTGGGGGGCCGGAAAAGATGATCGGCAGCTACAACCGCTGGACGCTGGTGGTCCTGCTCGCCGGAGGCAAGGGCGAGAGGCTGGGGCCGCTGACCACGGTGCGCTGCAAGCCCGCGGTGCCTTTCGGCGGCATCTACCGCATCATCGACCTCACCCTCTCCAACTGCATCAACTCCGGCCTGCGCCGCATCTTCGTGCTCACCCAGTACGTGCCCGCCTCCCTCAACCGCCACCTGCGCGAGGGCTGGCGCTTCATCAGCCGGCCCACCTTGGGGGAGTACGTGGAGTCCTTGGCGCCCCAGTTCCGCGCCGGCGAGGAGTCCTTCCGCGGCTCGGCCGACGCCCTCTACCAGAACCTGACCACGCTCGAGCAGGAGGACGCGGAGGTCGCCCTGGTGCTCTCCGGCGACCACATCTACAAGATGGACTACCGGCCCATGCTCGACTTCCACGTGCAGACCGGGGCGGACATGACCATCGGCGCCGTCGAGGTGCCCAAAGCCCAGTCCAAGGCCTTCGGCATCTTCGAGGTGGACGTCAACTCCAAGGTCATCGGTTTCCAGGAGAAGCCCGAGGAGCCCAAGACTTTGCCCGGCAACCCGGAGCAGTGCCTGGCCTCCATGGGCATCTACGCCTTCCGCATCTCGGCTTTGCGCAAGGCCTTGGAGGCCAGCGCCGCGGACCCGGAGAGCCACCACGACATCGGCAAGGACATCGTCTGGCGCATGATGCGCGGCGGCCCGGTCATGGCCTACCAGTTCGTGGACATGAACAAGAAGTCATCCAAGTACTGGCGCGACGTGGGGACCATCGACGCCTACTGGGCGGCCAACATGGACCTGGTCAACGTGGACCCGGACTTCAACCTCTACGACCGCAACTGGCCCATCTACACCTCCCAGGTGGTGGCCCCGCCGCCCAAGTTCGTCTTCTCCGAGGGCGCAGACGGCCGCGTGGGCACGGCCACGGACTCGGTGATCTCGCCCGGCACCATCCTCAGCGGCGGGCGCGTGCACCGCTCCGTGGTCGGGCCGCACTGCCGCATCAACTCCTTCGCGCGCGTGGAGGAATCCATCCTCTTCGACAACGTCAACGTTGGCCGGCGGGCCGTGATCAAGCGCGCCATCATCGACAAGGACGTGCTCATCCCCGAGGGCGTGCAGATCGGGGTCAAGCCGGAGGAGGACCGCAAGCGCTACTACGTCAGCCCGGGCGGCATCGTGGTCATCGCCAAGGGCGACGTGATCCAGGGCTGAGCATGCTCAAGGGCCACGAGATACTCGACGGCAAGGTCGTCCTCGCCGAGCGCAAACCCGCGCCGGTCCTGGTCTTCGCGGCCCCGGACGACGAGGAGAAGAAGCGGCTGCAGACCGAGTTCGGGATCGACGAGCATACCTTGGCCTCGGCCCTGGACCCGGACGAGCCCTCCCGCCTGGAGTTCTCCGAGCGCTTCAGTGCGCTCATCATCAACATCCCCAAGAACTTCATGGGCAAGGGCCAGCTCCTCTTCAAGGTCGCCTCCATGGGGATATTCCTCTACCCGGACCGTCTCCTGGTGGTCATCAGCGAGGACATCCCGGTCTTCTCCGGGAGGTACTTCCACGCGGTCAAGGACCTGCCCGACCTCTTCCTCAAGGTCATCGCCGCCGCCGTCCACCACTACCTGGAGCATCTCAAGGTCATCAACATGATCACGGACGAGATCGAGACCAAGATCGCGTCCTCCATGGAGAACAAGTACCTGCTCAACCTCTTCAGCCTGGAGAAGTCCTTGGTCTACTATCTCAACGCGCTGAGCTCCAACGGCCTGGTGCTGGACAAGATGCGCAGCCAGGCCGTGCGGCTGGGCCTGAGTGCCGGCGGCCCGGACCTGCTCGACGACATCATCATCGAGAACAGCCAGTGCCAGCGCCAAGCCGAGATCCAGTCCAACATCCTGGCCAGCCTGATCGGCGCGCGGGCCTCCATCGTGAGCAACAACCTCAACCGGCTCATGAAGGAGCTCAACGCCATCGTCGTGGCCGTGATGGTGCCCGGCTTCTTCGCCAGCGTGGGAGGCATGTCGGAATGGTCCATGATGACCAAGCACCTGGACTGGCGCCTCTCCTACGCGGTCTTCCTGGCCATCATGTTCGCCATGGGCGCGCTCACCTACCTCGGCGTGCGCAAGCTCGAGCGCCGCTGACCCGCTCCAGAGAGTAACTCTCAATATTACCTTGCAGACCATTCTTTCCCTATACTAGAATTGAGCCACCTTATGAGGCTCGCCCTGGCGCTGGCCCTGCTCCTGCCCGTCTGCGCCGAGGCCGCGGTCCAGAAAACCGCCCCGCCCACGGACCTGGTCCTCATCTTCGACACCAGCGGCAGCATGAACGAGACCGTCTCCGGCGGCCGCAAGCTCGACGTGGGCAAGGCCGCCATGTGGAAGTTCGTGGAGCTTCTGCCCCGCAGTGCCAACCTGGGCCTGGTGGCCTTCCGCGCCGGCTGCGACGTGCGGACCGTGTCTCCCATACAGAAGGCCTCCCCTGAGGCCCGGACTCGCCTGCGCTCGGCCATCGCCGGCCTGCGCGCCGAAGGCTCCACGCCGCTGGGCTATGCTTTGGCCGCGGCCACCAAGCTGCTGGCCGGCTCCCCGCGCCAGAAGACGGTCGTGATCCTGACCGACGGCGAGGAGACCTGCGACCAGGCGGCCTTCGACCAGGCCGCCGACGAGGCCTGGAAGGCGGGCATCAAGGTCTACGGCATCGGCTTCGCCATGGGCGGCACGCCCAGCCGCAACTTCCGCCGGCTGGGCATCTACAAGGACGCGGGCGACGACAAGCAGCTGGCCTCGGTCTTCCAGGACATCCGCAGGAGCCTGGAGAAGGAGCCCGCCAAGTACGACGAAGCCAAGGCCGCCGCGGCGGGCGACGCCCCGGCCGTTTCCCTGGCCGGGCGGCGGGGGCATTTCCCGGCCTCCGGCTCCGCGCGCGCCGGCCGGCTCTACGCCACTTTGGCCCTCAAGTCCTCCTACGAGCCGCGCTTCGGCCCGGCCGACCGGTTCGCCGTGCTGGAGCACGGCTATCACGTGCTGTTCGACCCGGAGCAGTTCACGGCCGAGAAGGTCGAGGTGCTGCGGGTGCGCCTGGAGGAGAAGCTCAATTTCAACTACGTCGGGGCGGAAGGCTTCGTGCTCGTCAGCGACGTCATCATCGAATAGGAGAGACAAGTTATGTGGGAGAGGCTCAAGCGCGTGATGCGGTCCTTCGTCGGGTTCTTCATCAGCACCATGGAGGACCCCAAGCTCATCCTGGAGCAGACGGTGCGGGACATGCAGGACAAGATCCCGGTCATGAACCAGGGCCTGGCCAAGGCCCGGGGCGGCATCATCATGATCCAGAACGAGCTCAAGCAGTATGAGCGCGACGTCAATCTCCTGACCGCCAAGATCAAGGCCTGCGTGGTCAACAACGACGAGTCGCTGGGCGCCCAGTACGCGGTCCGCCTCAAGAAGACCCAGGACGCCCTGGCCCGCGACAAGGACCAGCTCGTGGCGGCTCAGGCCGGCTACGACGCCCTGCTCAAGATGAAGGAGAAGTTCATGCGCGAGATCAAGGCCAAGACCGAGGAGGCCATGGCCGCCATCCGCGACGCCGAGGCCGCCAAGTGGAAGGCCGAGCTGGCCGACACCTTCGAGCAGTTCGAGGTGGCGGGAGTGGACGCCACCCACGAGGAGATGATCGGCAAGCTGCGCGCCAAGAACGCCGAGGCCGAGGGCCGCCTGGCCATGGCCGCGGAGAGCGTGGACTCCAAGGCCATGCAGGCCGACATCACCGCCGACCAGCTCGAGGGCAAGGAGCTCTTCAAGGCCTTCCAGATGGAGATGGGCGTCTCCTCCGCCGATTCCGGCGGCGAGAAGAAAGAGGCCGGTGAGAAGACCATCGGCATGAAGGACGCGCAGCAGGGCTAAGGAGCGAGACCATGGAACTGAAACTCGGCGGGAAGCTGATGCTGATGCTGGTGATCGTCGGTCTGGGCCTCGGGGCTCTCTACAAGTTCGGGGTCATCAAGCCGAACCAGATGCCCCTGGCCGGCAAGACCATAGACAAGGACACCCTCGACGCCATCAAGACCGGCGCGGAGACGCCGACCACGGCCAAGAACTACAGCTTCGTGGCCAAGCAGGCGGTCTCCCAGGTCAAGGGCACCTCGGCCTACCAGTTCAAGGACAACACGGTGGTCTTCCCCATCAACATCTGGGGCGGCTGGGCCCCCATCATCGCGGCCAACAACGGCTTCGGGCCCAACAAGGACTCCGTGTTCTTCAAGAAGTACGGCTTCCTGGTGGACCTCAAGCTCATCGACGACCCGGTGGCCGCGCGCGACGCTTTCGCCTCGGGCCAGTCCCACGTGCTGTGGGGGACCTTGGACATGATCGCCCTCTTCGCCCCGGGCCTCTCGCGCGACTCGCGCACCATGCCCATCGTGTTCCAGCAGATCGACTGGTCCAACGGCGGCGACGGCGTGGCGGTGCGCGCCCACATCAACGAGGCCAAGGACCTGCGCGGCAAGACCATCGTGCTGGCCCAGAACTCGCCCTCGCACTACTACATCCTCAGCGTGCTGACCGAGGCGGGCATCCAGCCCTCCGAGGTCAATTTCAAGTTCACCGCGACGGCGTTCGAAGCGGCCAAGGCCTTCGTGGACAACGCGGACATCGACGCCTGCGTGTCCTGGGCGCCGGACATCTACAACATCGTCGACGAGAAGTACGGCGGCAAGAAGGGCGGCGTATCCGGGGCCCGGCTCTTGACGACCACCCGGGACGCCTCCCAGCTCATCGCCGACGTCTACGCGGTCCGGGCCGACTTCGCGCGCGACCACCGCGACATCGTCAAGGGCCTGGTGGCCGGCATCCTCGACGGCTACGACATCGCCCAGAAGGACCAGGCCAAGGTGGCCGCGCTCGTGGCCAAGGGCTACGGGCTCGCCGTGGACGAGGCCAAGGGCATGATGGGCGACGCCCACCTGACCAGCTTCGCGGAGAACAAGAAGTTCTTCTTCGACAAGGACAACCCGGCCAACTTCGCCCGGACCTGGGCCGCGGCCAGCTATGTGTACAAGGCCTACGGCGCCATCGGCACCCCGGTCCGGGCCGACGAGGTGGTGGACACCTCGGTGCTGGCGGAGCTGGAGGGCAAGTACCCGCACCACAAGGACGAGTACACCCCGACCTTCAACAAGGTCAACATCTCGCGCATGAAGCTGGAGTCCCAGCCCATCCTGACCAAGTCGGTGATGATCACCTTCGCGC
>JACRDS010000008.1 GCA_016212825.1 Elusimicrobiota bacterium
GCGAGCATAAACAATGATAAAAAGACAGCCAGGAGGCGCAGTCGTCGCAGTCGCAAGAAGGTGTATTCCCGGTCCCGCGCCCTCGGCGTGCGCGTGGAAAACGTTCTGAGTATAACAGGGGCGTATTACGGTGTCAAGACAGGTGGCGCGGCGGAGGCCGCGCCGGCCGCCCAGTGAGCAGTTCCTTGAGGTCCGGCCAGAATTCCTTGAAGATGCTTCCCACGAGGTCCATCCCCAGCTGTATCCCGAAATTGACCGCCGTGCCGCCGACGCTGCGGTCCTGCCGCGGATGGTAGAGGTTGGATCCGGCCGCCATGACCGCGTTGCCCGCGAACTCCGAGGCGTTGAACTGGGCGGAGCCGTCGTCGCCGCGCGTCACGAAGATCCGGGTGGAGGCATAGCCCAGGCGGCGCCGGAAGCCGCCCCGGCCCAGCCGGAAGAAGCGGGGGTCCTGGCGCAGGAGGATGGGGAAGACGCCCTCGGCGAGCATGTTGCTCATGGTCTGGTCGGCCAGGGCGCCGAGGTAGCGCTTCCCGTAGCCTTCGGGGCCGCGCCCCCAGGAGGGATACTCGTTCTGGATATGCGAGATGCCGGCGAAGGCTCCGGCGATGGGGAAGGCGTAGGGGTCGAAAGAGTCCTTCAGCGCGATATTGAGCTTGTCCCGGGCGGAGATGGTGGGGCGGCTGAGCTCCAGGTCCACGGTCTGGTAGTTCGGGATGAACCAGAAGACCCGGTCCTCCTTGGTGCCCATCACCTGCGTCCTCTCCTGGGCCCCCGCGGGGAGGCTCAGGATCAGGAGGGCCGCGCCGGTCCCGAACCAGAGAGACACCCTATATTTTGGCGTCGGCCTGTCAAAGCAAGGTCAAGGCTGTCCCCTGGCGGAGGCGCGGGGGCGTCGCAAAAGGCGGTTTTGGAGCTAGAATGGATTCAGAGGTGCTCGCATGACTGTCCGGTCTAGGGACGCCCTGCTGGTGGTGGACGTGCAGAGGGACTTCCTGCCCGGCGGCGCCCTGGCCGTGCCGCGCGGCGGCGAGGTCATCGCGCCCCTCAATGTCTGGCTCGACCTCTTCGCGCGCCGGGGCCTGCCCGTGTTCGCCACGCGCGACTGGCACCCGCCCCGGCACTGCTCTTTCCGCGCCCAGGGCGGGCCCTGGCCCGAGCACTGCGTGGCGGGCAGCCCGGGAGCGGCCTTCGCCGAAGCCCTGCGCCTGCCGCCCGGCACGGCGGTGGTCTCCAAGGCCGTGACCGAGGAGCACGACGCCTACTCCGGCTTCGACGGCACGGACCTGGAGGAGCGCCTCAGGCGCGCGGACGTCCGGCGCGTCCTCATCGGCGGGCTGGCCGCGGAGTACTGCGTGTCCGCTACGGCGCGGGACGCCCTGGCGCGGGGCTTCGAGGCGAGCGTGCTGGCCGAGGCCGTGCGCGCCCTCTCCGAGGCGGCCGGCCGCCGCGCCCTGGAGGAGCTCGCGGAGCGCGGCGCCGTGGTGCTGGGCCGGGAGGTGGCGGCGTCATGACCAGCCGGGCCCTCCTGACCGACCTCTACCAGCTCACCATGCTGCAGGCCTACTGGCGCTCGGCCCTGACGCGGGAGGCGGTCTTCGAGCTTTCCGTGCGGGCCCTGCCGCGCCAGCGAAACTTCCTCATGGCCGCGGGGCTGGCCCAGGCCCTGGACTATCTGGCGGGCCTGCGCTTCTCCGAGGCGGACATCGCCTGGCTCTGGGAGACCGGCCTTTTCGGCAAGGAGTTCGTGGAGCATCTCGAGGGCCTGCGCTTCACGGGCGAGGTGCGGGCTCTGCCCGAGGGCGCGGTGTTCTTCTCCGGGGAGCCGGTCCTGCGCGTGACCGCTCCCCTGGAGCAGGCCCAACTCGTGGAGACGCGGTTGCTCAACATCATCGGCTTCCAGTCTTCGGTGGCCAGCAAGGCCGCGCGCTGCGTCCTGGCCGCCCGGGGCCGGGGCTTGGCGGAGTTCGGCCTGCGCCGCGCGCACGGAGGGGAGGCCGGGATCTGGGCCGCGCGCGCCAGCTGGTTGGCGGGCTTCACCGGCACCTCCGCGGCCGAGGCCTCCCGGCTCTACGGCATCCCGGTCCTGGGCACCATGTCGCATTCCTTCGTGCTGGCGCACCGGGAGGAGGGGGAGGCCTTCGCCGCCTTCGCCCGGGCCAACCCGGGCCGGGCGGCTTTCCTGCTGGACACCTATGACGTGGCGGCGGCCACGGAGCGGGCCGTGGCCGCCGCCCTGGAACTGCGCGCGCGCGGCGGCCGGCTCGAGGCTGTGCGCCTCGACAGCGGCGACCTGGCGGGCCAGGCGCGCGCGGTGCGGCGCAGGCTCGACGCGGCCGGGCTCCGGGAGGTGAGGATCCTGGCCAGCGGCGACCTCGATGAGCGCTCCGTGCGCGACCTCGTGGCGGCGGGCGCGCCCATCGACGGCTTCGGCATCGGCACGCGCCTGTCCACCTGCGCGGACGCGCCGGTCCTCGACGCGGTCTACAAGCTGGAGGAGTATGCGGGCCAGCCGCGCCGCAAGCGCAGCGCGGGCAAGGCCACCTGGCCCGGCCGCAAGCAGGTCTGGCGCCGCTTCGAGGGCGGCCTCATGGCCGGCGATGTGGTGGCTCTGGAGGGGGAGTCCGCCGAGGGCTTGCCCCTGCTCGAGCCCGTGATGCGCAAGGGGCGGCGTCTTTCCGGCCTGCCCGGCCTGGAGGAGTCTCGGGAACATGCCCGTCGCGCGCTGGAGTCCTTGCCGGATGCCCTGCGCGGCCTGGAGCCGGCGCGGCCCTATCCGGTGGAGATCTCCGCCGGGATACGCGCGGCGGCTGCGCGTGCGGACGCGGAGCTGGAGCGGCTCCAGGCTGTGGTAAGATAGTCCTCAGCTATGAGCCGGGCCTTCATCAAGGAGGACGCGGGCGATCCGGACGAGCTCCCGGAGCGCCACCAGAGCGCGGCGCCGAACTACGTGACGCCGGAGGGGCTCGCCGCTTTGCGGCAGAGGGCCGCCGAGTTGCGCGGAAGGCTCAAGGCCCTGTCTTCGGAGAGCCGCGAGGCCAAGGAAGTGAAGCGCGACCTGCGCTACTTCGACGGCCGCCTGGCCAGCGCCATCCCGGTGGACCCGAAGGTCGCTCCCTTGGACGAGGTTCGCTTCGGCGCGCGGGTGGAGCTCCAGGCCGCGGACGGCAAGAAGCGGACCGTGACCATCGTGGGCCAGGACGAGGCCGAGGGCGCGCCGGACAAGGCGGCTTGGGATTCGGCCCTGGCCTTGTCTCTCATGGGGACGAAGAAGGGCGAGCGTGCGGAGACGGAAGAGGCGGGGACCTTGACCGTCCTTTCCTTCACCTACCCGGGACGCTAGGCCCGGGACTTTGCGTAGCCGGCGGGGAGGAGGCCTTCCTTCTCGAGCTTCTCGGCGAGCCGGAGCAGATCGGCCTTCTGCTCGGACGTGAGCAAAGGCGAGGCGAGCAGAGCGTCCAACTGGGGCTTGGCGTCCGCGTGCCGCTCGCCCAAGGTATGCAATGTGACGCGCAACCTCTGCGCGCCGCCGGGCCCGGGCGCGACGCCGAGGTCGAGCATCCAGGCGTCTGCGGAGACGCGCTTGACCGAGGCGTCCTGGAACGAGGCTCCGGCTGCCGAGGCCTTGCCCGCCTCCCAGTCGTAGCGCCAGCCGAGGTACTGGCTGTTGCGCGCGATCTCGACCTCCTGGGGGAGTTCCTTGATGACGAGGCTGAGCATGACGAGGTCGTCGGGGGAGATATTCGTGCCTTCCCGGAACTGCTCGGAGAACTGGGAGGAGCGCACCTGGTGTGCGAGGACCTTGTCCATCTCGTCCCAGTCCGAGTCGATGTTCTGGAGTCCGGCGCCGACGTCGAGCCAGTCCTTGATGGTCAGGCCCTGGCGCAGCATGGACATGCCCAAAGAGAGCGTGAGGGGGTCGAATCCCGTGGCGCGCGAGATGGTGCCGAGAATCTGGGACTGCATGATCATGGCCGCGGCCATGGGGTTGTCCTCTCCGGGGGCCTCGGGCTCCACGGGCGCGGGGCCGGGAGCGGCGAGGGCCTGGACCATGGGGGCGGCCTGGAGCCCGACCTTCGGTGCGGGCGCGGCGAGGGTCGGGGCGGGGAGGATCGAGAGGAGGCCGGGCGTTCGCGGGCTGGAGAGGCCGGAGGTCAGGCGCGCGGGCGCGGTCACGCCGCTGTAGGGGGCGGCGAGTCTGGGGATGGCGCGGACCTGGGCCGAGGCCGCGGACGGCATGAGAGCGGCCAGGACGGCGAGTCTGAACATGGAACGATTATAGCGAGGCTGCCGTCGCGGGCGTACGAGCCTTTGGGCCTAATCCCATCCCGGCAAATGACCCATTTGGTAGACTGCTGACGTGAGGCCTATCACGGTCGAGGCGGTACGCCGGCTGTTCCTGAAACGCCAGCATCTGGACCGGCCTCTGCAAGGCCCGCTCGACGCCCAGCGCCTGCGGTCCTTCGTGGAGGACGTAGGGGGCCTGCAGCTGGACTCCATCAACGTGATCGAGCGGGCGCATTATCTTTCGGTCTGGAGCCGGTTCGGGGCCTACAAGAAAGAGGCGCTGGACGCCTTGGTCTACAAGGACCGGCTCCTCTACGAATACTGGGCGCATGCGGCCTGCCTGGTGCCGCGCGCTCACCTGCCGGCTTGGCGGCGGGCGATGCTGGACTATAAGATCAAGCACACGGGCTGGTCTTCGTGGCTGAAGAAGAACGACCGGGTGCTGCGCGAGGTGGAATCGGCGGTGGCGCGGCGGGGGCCCCTGACGGTGTCGGTGTTCAACGAGGGGCTCAGGCAGAAGAAGTCCTCGGGCTGGTGGGATTGGACTCCGGGAGACCACGCGCTCTACTATCTTTGGATGACGGGCAGGCTGGCGGTGCATTCTCGGCCGCATTTCCACAAGTGCTATGACCTGTCGGAACGGGTGGCGGATCTTTCCGGGGTGGAGGCTCTGTCCGCGGAGGAGTTCCACAAATGGCATGTGCGCCAGAGCCTGCACGCGATGGGCGCGGCCACGGCCCAGGACCTGGGCGCCTACATGTCGTTCCCGCGCTTCTCCTTGAAGGACAGGCGCCGGGCTTTGCGGGGGATGCTGGACTCCGGCGAGGCGGCGGCTGTGTCTGTGAAGGGGCTTCCTGGAGAGCGGTTCGCGCTGCGGGAGGACCTTCCGGCGCTCTCCGAGCCTGGGCCGGCGCCGAGGGGGACGACCTTGCTGTGTCCGTTCGATTCGTTCATGTGGCACCGCAAGCGGGTCGCGGAGCTGTTCGGGTTCGACTATAAAATCGAGGTGTACACGCCGGCGGCCAAGAGGCGCTTCGGCTACTATTGCCTGCCCATACTGCACGACGGGGAGCTGATCGGGCGGCTGGATGCGAAGAATTCGCGGCATGACAAGCGCCTGCTGGTGCCGGCCGTGCATCTCGAAGAGGGCTTCGCGCGGGCCAAGCGGGATGGAGCGCTGGCGGGGCTGGGCAAGGCGTTGAAGTCGCTGGCTGATTTCACGGGAGCCGCGGCGATCGAGGTCGGAAAAGTCCGGCCGGACGGATTCCATGTCCGCTGAGGCCAAAGACGCGCTCCTGCGGGCCAAGCGGCTCGTCGCGGCGACTGGGAAGGACGCCAAAGGTTGGAAGAACCACCGCTGCGCGCAGGAGCTGCTTCAGGCGGCCTTGGACGAAGACCCCGGGAACACCGCCTTGTTGACCGCCCTGGGCGCCGTGCTCAGCGACCGCGGCTTCCATAAGAAGGCCGCCGAGGTGCTGGAAAAGGCCCGCAAGCTCGGCTCGCAGGATAGGAATACTTACTACAATCTTGCCGTCGCCCTCATGAACCTGGAGCAGCACGACCGTGCCATGCGCTGGTTCAAGAAGGCCTCGGACTATCGCGTCGCGGACGGGACGTGGGAGGCGTATTTCGACCCCCACGGCTATTGAAAAGGACAAGGTGATGAGATGAAGACGATCCTGGCGACTCTCCTGCTGGCCGCCGCCGGAGCCTCTGCCGGCCCGAAAGACCTCCCCTGCTCGTATCTCGGCAAGGACGGCGTCAAAGAACAGTCCGCCTGCCTCGAAGAGCAAGGCGCCGCACTCTCCGTCAAGAAGCAGCTCCTGGCGCGCCTCGCCTTCGACAGGGGCCTTGCCGCGGTCTGGAGCAAGGACACGGGCTGGATGTATATCGACAAAGCCGGCAAGGTCCTCATCGCAGGCGTCGCGGCCATGGACAACGGCCCCGACGGCTTCCACGACGGCCTCGTCCGCTTCGAGCAGCAGGGCCGCTGCGGCTACGCCAACCGGCGCGGCAAGGCCGTCATCGCGCCCGCCTACGACGGCTGCCTCAATTTCATCAACGGCATCGCCCGCGCCTGCCTCAGGTGCAAGAACGTCTGCGCGGGCCAGGACTGCGAGCACCGCACTCTCGCGGGCGGCGAATGGGTCTGCCTCGACACCACCGGCCGGCGCGTCGCCTGCATCCCATGACCAGCGCCCGGCCCGCTACAGCCTCGTCGAAATCACCAACCGGACTTGAAGACGGGGGCTACTTCGGCCTGCGGCGCGTGCCGCGGCTGGCCACCCGGTCGTAGATGCAGCCCGGGAGGTTCCTCACCACGTACTTCACCGCGGTCGAGAACGGGAAGGGGAAGTCCACCATCCTTCTGCCCGCCTTGATCCCCGCGATCATCTCGCGCACCGCGTCGCGCGGCTCCATCAGGAACGGCATGTCCTCGTCCTTCCACCTGGACGTCATCTCCGTGCGCACGAAGCCCGGGCAGACCGTCACCACCTGCACTCCCGTGCCCCGCAGGTCCACGCGCAGGGATTCCAGCAGGGCGATCGCCGCCGCTTTGCTCGAGCTGTAGGGCCCCGAGCGCGGCAGGCCGCGGAAGCCCGCGATGCTGGCCATGCCCACGATCGTCCCCGACTTCTCCTTGAGCATGCCCGGCAGCACCGCCTCGATCCAGTTCACCATGCCGAAGACATTGACCCCGTAGACGAAGCGGTAGTCGTCGGCCGCGAAGCCTTCCTTGGCGTCGCCCGACTTCGAGACCCCCGCGTTGAGCACCGCCCAATCCAGGCCCCCGAAGCGCTCCTGGATGTCCGCGTAGTGCGCCTTCACCACCGCCGGGTCCGCCACGTCGCCCGTCAGGGTCAGTACTCCGCCCGCGCCCACGTCCTTGGCCGCTTGGGCCAGCTCGGCCAGGCGCTCCACCCGCCGCCCCGTCAGGGCCAGCATGAAGCCTTCGTTGGCCAGCTGCAGGGCCAGCTCCCGGCCCAGGCCCGAGGTCGCGCCTGTGATCAGGACCCGGTGGCTCAAGCGGACCTCTTGCGCAGGAAGTAGACCGGGATGCCCAGGAGCACGATGCCCAGTCCCGGCCAGGTGTAGGCCGGCTTGTAGATGAGCAGGTCCAGGCTGATGGCCGCGCAGGCCAGGATATAGAAGGCCGGCACCACCGGATAGCCCCAGGCCCGATACGGCCGCGGCGCGTCCGGCCGCTTTACGCGCAGGACGAATATGCCCGCCACGGTCATGCCGTAGAAGACCAAGGTCGCCACGACCACGTAGTCCAGCAGGTCCCCGTAGGCCCCGGAGAGGCAGAGCAGTCCCGCCCAGACGCCCTGCAGGACCAGGGCCGCTCCCGGCACCGCGTTCTTGTTCAAGGTCCCGATCCTCTCGAAGAACAGTCCGTGCTGGGACATGGCGTAGTAGACCCGAGCGCCGGAGAGGATCAGCCCGTTGTTGCAGCCGAAGGTCGAGACCATGATCAGCGCGGCCATGAGCAGGCCGCCTCCGTCGCCGAAGAGCGCGGAGAGCGCGGCGCTGGCCACCCGGTCGCGCGGCGCGGCCTGGATGGCGTCCATGGGCAGCACCGCCAGGTAGGTCACGTTGGCCAGGATGTAGAGCAAGGACACCAAGGCCGTGCCCATGGCCAAGGAGAGCGCGATGTCGCGCTCCGGCCGGCGCACCTCGCCGGCCGTGTAGGTGATGTTCTCCCAGGCCACGGCCGAGAACAGCGAGCCCACCATGGCCACGCCCACGGCGGCCCAGATCTTGGCGCCCGCGAGAGGCTCCGTGGCCTCTCCATGCCGCCAGACGGCCTGCCAGGCGGACCGCCAGTTCTCGTTCCAGGCCGAGCCATGGTTCAGCGCGTAGAAGACCAGCAGGGCCAGCCCGACCAAGGAGGCGATCTTCGTCACCGTGAAGATGTTCTGCACGATCTTGCCCAGCTTGAGGCCCCGGAGATTGAGCCAGGTCAGGAAAGCGATGACCGCGATGGCCAGCAGCTGCGCCGCCGAGACGTGGAAGCGCCCGGCCGCGAAGAGGATGTGCTGCTCCGAGAACCATGGAAAGAGCACTCCCGTGTACTTGGCGAAAGCCACCGCCACGGCGGCGATGGTGCCGGTCTGGATGACCAAAAAGAGCGTCCAGCCGTAGAGGAAGCCCGCCAACGGGCCGTAGGCTTCGCGCAGGTACACGTACTGCCCGCCCGCCTTCGGGATCATTCCCGCCAGCTCGCCGTAGCTCACGGCCGCGGTTACCGTGATGATCCCGGTGATGAGCCAGACCAGCAGCAGCCAGCCCGCGCCGCCCACGGTGCGCGCGATGTCGGCGCTGACGATGAAGATGCCCGAGCCGATCATGGAGCCGGCCACGATCATGGTCGAGTCGAAAAGGCCCAGTTCGCGCTTAAGTCCGGTCTCCGGAGCGTCGCTCATGGGGGGCATCTTATCATAACCGGCTGGCTTCGTTCTCGAATGCCCCGCCCCGGATACGACGAGCCGGCTCGTCAAATCCTCGGGTGATCCAGCCGCTCATCTCATTCCGTTTATGAACGGAAGAACGGAGGGGACCAGCTTACCCGAGAACTATTCCAGCGGTATCCTCAACTCTGAGGGGAGCGATGGACTGCCCCCAACTCGCCCCGGGGTGAGTTGGTCGATAAGTCCGTGCCTCGCCAACTCGGTCCGGACCGAGTCGGTGGATAACTCGGGGATGGGCGGGCCGCCCAAGTACTTGCGCGCCCTTGGCGCGCGGCTCCGACGCGCTTCGCGCATCGGAGTTCGGGGACTTCGTTCCCCCGAATGATCCGGTATGATTTGTACCGGTTCCGACGAGAAAATGCGTTCACAGAGCAAGGTCAAATGGTAGAATAGGATTAATGGACCGCATCTACCTCGATAACAACGCGACCACCATCACGGACCCCATGGTCAAGCAGGCCATGGAACCTTATTTCTGCGAGAAGTACGGCAACCCCAACTCTTTGCACAGCTTCGGCACCGAGGTCCACCCCGACTTGCGCGTGGCCATGAACCGCCTGTACAAGGGTTTGGGGGCCGCGGAGGACGACGACATCCTCATCACCGGCTGCGCCACGGAGAGCAACAACACGGTGCTCAAGGGCGTCTATTTCGACCTCATCAAGAACGGCGAGAAGAACCACATCATCACCACCTCGGTGGAGCATCCCTGCGTGGCCAACACCTGCCGGTTCCTGGAGAACCAGGGCGCCCAGGTCACCTTCCTGCCGGTCAACAAGGACGCGCGCGTGGAGGCCGAGGACGTGCGCCATGCCATCACGGAAAAGACCGCCTTGGTCTCGGTCATGTGGGCCAACAACGAGACCGGCATCATCTTCTCCATAAAGGAGATCGCCAGGGTCTGCCGCGAGAAGGGCGTGCTGTTCCACACCGACGCGGTGCAGGCCATCGGCAAGGTCAAGGTGGACGTCCAGGACGCGGGCGTGGACTTCCTCTCCCTGAGCGCGCACAAGTTCCACGGCCCCAAGGGCATCGGCGCCCTGTTCATCCGCCGCGGCCTCAAGCTTCCGCCCCTGCTGCACGGCGGCGAGCAGATGTCCGGCAAGCGGGCCGGCACGCTCAACACCGCCGGCATCGTGGGCATGGGCCTGGCCCTGGAGCTGGCGGTCGACAACCTCAATTATGAGGCCACTGAGGTGCGCCGCCTGCGCGACAAGCTCGAGGACGGCCTCCTGAAGCTCAAGGACGTCATGGTCATCGGCCGCCGGGAGCTGCGCGTGCCCAACACCGTGTTCATCAGCGTGCGGGGCGTGGAGGGGGAGGCCCTGCTCTGGGACCTCAACAAGAATGGCATCGCCGCCTCCACCGGCTCGGCCTGCGCCTCGGAGAGCCTGGAGGCCAGCCCCGTCATCGCCGCCATCGGCGCGGGCTCGGAGCTCTCGCACACCGGCATACGTCTGAGCCTCTCGCGCTTCACCACCGAGGGCGAGATCGACCGCGCGGTCAAGGCTTTCACCGAGGCCGTCGGGCGCCTGCGCGCCGTCTCATCGAGTTACTAAAAGGAGAATCTATGGCGAAGAAGGACCTGCTGGGCGGCGCCCTCTGGGAGGCCTATTCCAAGAAGGTCGCGGCCCGCATGGACAACCCCACCAACCGCGGCGAGCTCACGGCGGCCGACGCCAAGAAGCTCCACGGCAAGCTCGTGGTCGCCGACCACGGCGCCGAGTCCTGCGGGGACGCGGTGCGCCTCTACTGGGTGGTGGACCCCAAGACCCACGTCATCAAGGCCGCGCGCTTCAAGAGCTTCGGCTGCGGCACCGCCATCGCGTCGAGCGATATGATGGCCGAGCTCTGCATGGGCAAGACCGTGGACGCGGCCTCCAGGATCACCAATATCGACGTAGAGCGCGCCCTGCGCGACAGCCCCGACGTCCCGGCCGTGCCGCCCCAGAAGATGCACTGCTCGGTCATGGCCTACGACGTGATAAAGAAAGCCGTGGCGCTCTACAAGGGCGTCGACATCCGCTCCTTGGAGACCGAGACCATCGTCTGCGAATGCGGCCGGGTCAGCCTGGGCACCATCGTCGACGCCATCCGGCTCAACGACCTCAAGACCGTGGCGGACATCACCCACTACACCAAGGCCGGCGGCTTCTGCAAGTCCTGCATCGAGCCCGGCGGCCACGAGAAGCGCCAGCACTACCTGGTGGACATCCTGCGCGACACCCGCGCGGCCATGGAGAAGGAGAAGCTGCACCAGCAGATGGAGACCCAGGACTTCGGCTCCATGACGCTGGTGCGCAAGCTCAAGGCCGTGGAGCAGGTGTTCCGCGAGGACCTGCGCCCCATGCTCGCCGCTGACGGCGGCGACGTGGAGCTCGTGGATCTCAAGGAGGAGGGCGGCGTCTGGCAGGTCTTCATCGAATACAAGGGCGCCTGCGCCGGCTGCCCCAGCGCCGGGACCAACACCCTCTCCGCCATCGAGAGCCACCTCAAGCAGAAGCTCGGGGACAACATCAAGGTCGTGCCGTCTTGATGAGCGCCCGGCCATAGGCCGGTTGCGTTGGGGATGGTCAGCCTTTGGACCTAGATGAAGAGGGTTCCAAAGCCCCTGGAACAAATCCCTCCCAACTGGTATCTCATAGGCATGAGGAGCTGAGGCTCGTTCTAGCGGATTCCGGGTCCGTTGCCCGCTCCTCATCGTTCGCAGGACGCTTCGGCCTCCAGCCCCTGGCGGCCGGGGCGTCCGCGCCTTATACTAAAGACATGTCCCTGTTCGCCGCCGGCCTAATCCTCTCCGCGCGCCTCCTGGCGGCGGACGCGGTGCGCGTCCAGAGCGAGCTGCGCGAGACCGCCCTCGCGCCCGCGGTCCTGCCCGGACAGAGCCTGGGCAGCGCCGCGACGCTCTCCGGCGGCCTCGCCGCCCCAGCCCTGGGTGCGGCGGTCATCAGCCTCCCGGCCCCCCAGGTCAAGCCCGCGGAGAAGGCGGCCGTGGCCGCCGCGCTGCAGAAGAACGCCGTCCAGATCCAGACCATACTCGCTGACCCCGCCGCGGGCCCGGCCGGAGAAGAAAAGGCTTCCGGGATATCGGCCAAGGTCTTCGACAACGTGAAGCCCGCCCCGGCTGCGGAGGCCGGCCCGGCGGTCCTGGCCGAACCCGGCGAGAAGGTTCCCATCGCCCAGCTGGTCAAGGCCGCGGCGGACCGCCGCTTCGGCGGCGTGTCCATCCACCAGGAACAGGAGGGCAACCTCTCGGCTCGCGACCCGCGCGACTCCTCGGGCAGCGTCTTCGACTACTACCGCCCGGTCGAGATGCGGCCGGCGCTCGTGGCCGAGGTCCGGGCCGGCATGCACTGGACCGAGAAGGTCGGGTACCAGTTCCACCGCCTGACCCGCTTCTACCGCGCCAAGAGCCCCTTCAACGATTGGGACGACTTCCCGCTCGAATCCAAGCTCAAGTACGTCTCGCTTTTGGACGCAGCCGAGACCAGGGAGCGCGGGCGGGACTCGGTCTGGGACGGACCGCTCTTCAAGCTCCTGGAGCGCTCCCCGCGCGCCCCTCCTTATGTGTCCCGGCACCCGCACCTCGAGGAGCCGCGCCTCTTCCGCGGCCAGAACCCCTTCGCGCGCTACATGGAACCCGAGATCGTCACGGATCGCGAGCATCCCGCCGCCACCGCGCGCGAGGCCATCGGCCGCACCAAGGCCATCATCGCGGACACCGGCCACGCCGGCACCCACTACCACGTCTTCCTGCGCGTCGAGCCCGAGGTGCTGCGGCAGCAGCTCCCGGCCCTGCAATCCATGCTTCAACTCCTTAATAACGTGCTCTTCGCCCAGGCCGCGGCCAAGTCCTACGACAACCTCTTCCACCCCTTCCTCCTTCCTTGGCACGAAGGCCGCTCCGGCCGTGTGGCGCGCCTCGTCTCCGAGGCCTCGCCCGAGCCCAGTCGGCCCGATCACCGTGACCCGGACAACGAGAAGTTCGCCTTCGTCGCCTTCCGCTATTGGGGTCTGGAGGACGGCCGCCTGGTGGTCTCCTTCGAACTGCGCGGGGCCAACATCCCCTGGAAGCACCACAGGCGCGCGGGCGGGGGGCAGTTCGACACGGACGTGCCCAAGCCGGAGCGCGACTACAGCGAGGTGGAGCGCTACCTGACCTTTTTGGTCCTCTACGCGGACCGCCTGGCGCGCGGGACCGCGCCGGCCCTCTCCGAGCCGTCCTTGCGCCTGGACCTGGCCGCGGCGGACCAGGCTTTGGCCGAGCGCGCCCGCAAGAAGGGGCTGCAGCCCGAGGACTATCTGGACCTGACCGCCTTCTCCAAGATGCTCTTCGCCGACTCGGCCAACCAGCCCCAGGTTCGGGAGGACCGGGCGCGCATGGTGCACCCATCCTTGCTGCTGCCCTTCGCGGCCGCGGACGCCTTCGGCCCTGCGACGCGGGCGCATCTCGAGCGCCTGGCCGACACCTACCTAGAGCAGTCCGCCCGGCTCAAAGCCTTCAGCCGCGACGGCCGGCCCGTGGACGACGCCCTCCTACGCAACGTCAAGTACCTGTTCTGGGAGGACTACGGCGCCTGGGCGCGCAGCCTGCTGGGGAAAGACGAGGCGCGGTTCGAAGAGCTCTTCCGGTCCCTGGCCCGATAATAATTCGGGACACAATACTCATTTCCGGAAATAGGCATTGTCCCGAATTAAAGGCGGCGCTTGGCCGCGTAGACCGTGTTGGCCAGGACCACGGCCGTGGTCACTGGCCCCACTCCGCCCGGCACCGGAGTGATGTAGGCGGCTCTCTCGGCCGCGACCGCGTACTCCACGTCGCCCACCCAGGCTCCCGCGCGGCGGTTCATTCCCGCGTCGAGGACCACGGCGCCGGGCTTTATCCAGGCGCCCTTGATGAAATCCGCCCGGCCCAGCGCCGCCACCAGGATGTCGGCGCGCCGCACGTGCCCGGCCAGGTCCGCGGTCTTGGAGTGGCACAGCGTCACTGTGGCGTCGAGGGCGCTGAGGTAGTGCGCCGCGGGGCGGCCCAGGATCTCGGAGCGGCCCACCACCACGGCTTCCTTGCCCGCCGCGTGGCTGCCGGTTTCGTCGAACAGGGCGATCACGGCCGCCACGGTGCAGGGGGGGAAGGCGCCGCAGCCCGCGATCTCGGCAGCGGTCTTGGCCAGGAAGAAGCGGCCGTAGCTCAGCGGATTGACCCCCTCCACGTCCTTCGCCGGCGGGATGGCGCCGAAAATATCGGCCGCGTCCCAGGCTTTGGGAAGGGGCTGCTCCAGGATGATGCCGTCCACGGAGGGGTCCTCTCCCAGACGGCGCAGCAGGCTGGCGGGTCCATCGGAGCATGGATAAGCCTGCGCCGCGAGCCCGGTCTCGGCCGCCGCCTTGAGCTTGGCCTTCAGGTAGGCCCCCGCGGAGGCGTCTGCGGAACAGGTGACGATGGCCAGCTTGGGCGGCGCGCCGCGGGCCTGGCGGACCGCCGCGATGCCGGGCCCCAGGGCCGACCGGATGGTCTGCGCCACGGCTTTCCCATCCAGGATCTTCGCGCTCATCGCCGCCGCTCCAAGCGCTCGAGCACCGCGGCGATGAGCCGCAGTCCCGGCGCCGGGGTCCCGGAGCGCCGCGCCGCAGCCAGCAGCGGGCCGAGCACGGCGTCGGCGCCGGTCCGGCGGCGCGCGCGCAGGGCGCGCTGCCAGGGATGGCGGCGATCCGGGGATCTCCGGCACCGCTTTGCTGCGATGGCCGCCGGGTCTTCAGAGACCCGCAGGCCGGCGCCCCTGGCCGCGGCCGCGGCTTCTCCCGCGACCGAGCGCAGCAGCCGGCGCAGGGCGGGGTCGCGGACGAGCTCGCCGTCAGGCACGACCGCGAGGGCGGAGAGGCCTCCCGCGGCCGCCTCCGCGCACAGGGCGGACCAGTCGGCTCTCTTATCAGAGGAAGCAGGGCGGCGGGGCATGGCCCAGACTCTACAAAAACAAGACCCCCGCCGCCAATGGCGACGGGGGTCGTTCGAAGGTCGACGCTTACGCGTTGACCATCTTGGAGCGGGCGACGTCGCCCGTCTTGTCCAGGAAATACAGATAGCCAGCTTCCTTCCTGATGCCGCACTTGTGGATCTTCTCGCGACCGCCGCCCTTCTTGCCGCCGCGCGCCATCTTGGTGCGGGAGATGTCGCCTTGTTTGTCGATGAAGTAAAGGAAACCCTTCTCCCGCTTGACGCCGGCCTTGGTCACTTTCTGTTGCATTCTGCTATTCCTCCGTAGTCTTCTCGGCGGGATGACGACTCCGCATCCCTTTGTGGATAGAATCTACCACATCTCAGACGGAGATGCAAGCGATTTCCGACGGGAGACGGAGGATTCTTTTCGAGGCCCTATTTCCCGGGCTTGAACAGCGGGATCTGCTGCTCGGGCTGCGGCATGATGAGGCGCTCGCGCAGCCAGGCGTCGACGAGCGGCTTGGAGAAGCGGTACTGCCGGCCGATGCGCGAGGCGGGGATCTTCTTCACGCGGATGAGCCCGTAGATCTTGGAGCGTCCCATCCCCAGATATTGGGCGAGGGTCTTGATGTCCATGACCTCGGGGACTTCTCCAAGGAAGGGTTTCTTGGCCGATTTGCGCTTCTGTTTCATGGGCGGGAGTGCCGTTGGTTATCTTCGATTATCTTCCAACCATCCAAAATGTACGGAATCTGCCATCTTTTGTCAAGGAGGAGCTTCCCCGCCGGCCGGCGCCTCAGGGGACGCTCTCTTCGATGATCGCCCCGGCCGCCGTGGGCCGCGGGGCCAGGCAGGGGTTCTTGAGACGGAACACTTCCCGGAAGGCCGCGGCCTCGCTCCTGGAGTTGGCGCGGCTCTGGAACAGGACCACGCACTCGCGCGGGCAGCAGCCCTGCCTGGGGTCGTCCTCGCAGAGCCGGGCGCGCGACACGCAGGCGCTGTAGCTGTTGCCGTTGTCCGCGCAGGAGCGGATGCGTCCGATGCAGGCGCGGGGGTCGAAGACGGTCTCCTCCGGCGGGGCTTCCTCGCCGCCCGGGGAGTCCCCCACGGGGATCTCCTCCACCACTGAGCCGACCGCGATCTCCGCGGCCCCGGTGGACTTCGCGGCCGCGGCCGGAGCGGGCTTCGGCTTGGGTGCCGCGGGGGTCTGGGGCGCCGCGGCCGGGGCCGGCTTCTTGGGCGCGTCCTTGGACGGCTTGACTTTCTCGCAGGCCTTCTTGAAGCCCATGTGGCAGGCGGTCTTGAAGTCCTCCCGGGCGAAGTCCGCGTCGTCCTGCAGCTCGTAAGCGCGGCCCCGGTCGTAGAAGGCCTCCGCGAAGTCGGGCTTGAGCGCCGTGGCCTTGTAGAAGTCGCTGATGGCCTCGGCGGCCTTGCCGTGCTCGAGTTGGAGCGCGCCGCGCCGATGGAAGAGCCGGGCGTCCTTGGTCTCGATCCTGATGGCTCCGGAGAGGTCGCGCAGGGCCGCCTCCCATTCGCCCTTCTTCTGATGGAGCGCGGCGCGCGCGGCCAGGGCCTGCGCCTTCTTGGGCTTGCTGTCCGTCTCCTTCCAGAGATAGAGAGCGTTGGACCAGGCCTGCAGGGCCGTCTCGTCGTCCTTGCGGGCCTCGGCTTTCTGCGCCTTGGCGAACCAGGAGGGGAAGGAGTCCGCGCGCGCCGGGGCTGCCAGGAGCCAGGCCAGGATGAAGAATGACATCGCTCTCAGCATAACAGGACCGGGGCCTGCCCGTCAACCCGTCCCAGGGGTTCCTAGAATATTCTTGTCAGGTCTTTATATATTTGTTATCGTATTTCAGATATGCGCATATACGAGACTGTTCTCATCATGAAGCCGGCCCTCTCCGATCCGGAGGTCGCCGAATGGGTCGAGAGAACCAAGCAGGTCATCGCCGGGGAGGGCGGAGAGGTCGTCAACCATGAGATTTGGGGCCGGCGCAAGCTGACCCATCTCATCGGCAAGGCGCGCGAAGGCGTCTACGCCTACCTGAAATACCGGGCCAGCCCCGCCCTGCTCAGGAAGCTCAGCCATAATTTCAGCGTCGCCGGGGACGTCCTGCGCAACATGACCGTCGTGGCGCAGGACCGCAAGTACAAGGCCAAGGAGAAGAAGCCCAAGGCCCCGGCCCAGGTCTCCTAGCGACATGTCCGCCGGAGTCCGACTCCCCGAGCAGAACCAGGTCATGTTGACCGGCCGCCTCACCCGCGACCCGGAGTTCATGTCCACACAGAGCGGCGTGGCCAAGTGCTGGTTCTCGCTCGCCGTGAACCGCCGCTACCGGGACAAGGTCTCCGGGGAGTGGAAGGACGACACGGCCTTCATCCCGGTCGTGGTCTGGCGCGAGGCCGCCCAGCGCTGCAAAGAGAAGCTCAAAAAGGGCGGCCCTGTCCACATCGAGGGGCGCCTGCGCAGCCGTAAGTTCGAGGACAAGGCCTCCGGCGCCCAGCGCACCGTGGTGGAGGTCGAAGCCCGCCGCGTCCAATTCTTGGCCGCCGCGGAGTCCGGCGCGGAAGCGCCGGCCGCGGCCCATCCCGGCGAGGGTGAAGCCTCCGCCGGAGAAACAGAAATCGAGGAGGCTCCGTTCTAAATGATGTCCCATCCAGCACCAGAATCCGAGAAGACCCCCGCCGCCGCGGCCCCGGCCGCCGCTCCGTCCGAGGCGCCCCGCGCCGCCGCGCCCAGCCGCCGGCCCGACACGGGCCGCCGCCGCCCGCCGTTCCCCGTCCGCCGCAAGGTCTGCCGCTTCTGCGCCGACAAGGTCCGCGACATCGACTATAAACAGATCCAGGTCCTGAGGGCCTTCCTGACCGACACGGGCAAGATCCTGTCGAGCCGCATCACCGGGAACTGCGCCGGCCATCAGCGCAGCCTCAGCCGGGCCATCAAGCGGGCGCGCAACCTGGCGCTGCTGCCCTACGTCACGTACTGAGCCGGGGATTTCACGAGAGAGGTCATGCTGATATGAAGGTCATCCTGCGTTCATCCGTCGAGAACCTCGGCCGCGCCGGCGACATCAAGGACGTCGCCGACGGCTACGGCCGCAACTTCCTGCTGCCCAAGCGCCTGGCCGTGGCCGCGACGCCCGCCGCGCTGAAGGAGTGGGAGAAGTGCAAGGACAAGCGCGCCAAGCTCGTGGCCGCGGAGGTCGAGACGGCCAAGGGACTGGCGGGCAAGCTCGCCGGCGTCAAGCTCTCCTTCACCGTCCCGGCCAGCCCCGAGGGCAAGCTCTTCGGCTCCGTGGGCAAGTCCGACATCCTCAAGAGCCTCAAGGCCAGCGGCTTCTCCGTTCCCAAGACCTCGGTCCGGCTGGATGACCCCATCAAGACGGTGGGCGAGCACGTCGTCGAGCTCCGCCTGCAGCCCGAGGTCTCCGCCAAGGTCACGGTCTCCGTCGTCGCGCGGGAGTAGCCCGCGGCCCCGGCCGCAGCACCGCCTCCCCATGGCCAAAGATCCCCTGCAGCTCCCGCCCCAGGCCCTGGAGGCCGAGATGGCCGTCCTGGGAGCGATGCTCATCGAGCCCGACGCCGTGGAGCGGGCACTCGACGTCCTCTCCGATAAGGACTTCTACCAGGAGTCCCACCGCGCCGTGTTCCGGGTCATAGCGGAGCTCGCCAACCGTTCCGCCGCGGTGGACTTGATCACGGTCAGCGAGGAACTGCGCAAGGCCAAGCGGCTCGACGAGCTCGGGGGCATGCACTTCCTGACCGAGCTCCAGAACCGGGTCGCCACCGCCGCGCACGTCGAGCACTACGCCCGCATCGTCAAGGAGAAGTCCATCCTGCGCGAGCTCATCAAGGCTTCCACGAACATCGTGGCGGCCTGCTATAAAGAGGAAAAACCGGCGGCGGAGCTCCTCGACGAGGCCCAGGCCGACGTCATGCGCGTGGCCCAGAGCCAGTCCCTGCACGGGGTGGTGGAGGCCAAGGACCTGGCCCATGAGGTCCTCGACCAGATCGAGGCCGCGCACAAGGCCAAGCGCGCGGTCACGGGCGTGCCCTCGGGCTTGAAGCTCCTGGACCGCAAGACCGCCGGCTTCCAGAAGTCCGACCTCATCCTCATCGCGGCCCGGCCCAGCCAGGGTAAGACCGCCCTGGCCCTCAACGTCGCCGCGCACGTGGTCCTGGAGGAGAAGAAATCGGTCCTGTTCTTCTCCCTGGAGATGTCCCGGCACGCCATCATGCAGAGGCTCATCGCCTCCGAGGGCCGGGTCAACCTCATGGACATCCGCACCGGGTTCTTCCAGCACCGGCATTGGGCCCAGCTGACCACCGCCACCGCCCGGCTCTCCGAGGCCCCCCTGCACGTGGTGGACATGCCCAGCCTCTCGGTCCTCGGGGCCCGCTCCATCTCCCGGCAGCTCGCGGCCAAGCTCAAACGCGAGGGCAAGGAGCTCTCGCTCATCATCATCGACTACCTCCAGCTCATGCGCGGGGGGGCGCGCTCGGAGAACCGTCAGCAGGAGGTCTCGGAGATCTCGCGGGGCCTGAAGTTCCTGGCCCGGGACCTCAACCTCCCGGTCATCGCCCTGTCTCAGCTCTCGCGGCGCTCCGAGGAGAAGGGGCGCACCGACAACAAGCCCATGCTCTCGGACCTGCGCGAGAGCGGGGCCCTGGAGCAGGACGCGGACCTGGTCGCCTTCATCCACCGCGAATCCTATTACAAGCGCAACGACCCGACCCTGGAGGGGAAGGCCCAGATCATCATCGCCAAGCAGCGTCAGGGTCCGGTCGGCGAGGTCGACGTGGCCTTCAACATGAACATCACCCGTTTCGACAACGCCGCCCTCGAGGACGCTCCCCCCGGCACCGCCTCCGCCGAGGTCGAAGACACGCAGACCACCTTCTCCGATTGAGATGACTAGCGCAAGCAGCGCTGTCCCTGGAGGCGCGGGCGTTCTCCCTGCGCCGGAAGGGGCCAGCGCGCGGCGGTTCTTCCGGCCGACCTGGGCGGAGGTCCACCTCGGCGCCCTCCAGGAGAACCTGCGCCGCTTCCGCCGCCGCCTGCCGCGCGCGACCAGGCTCCTGTTCGTGGTGAAAGGCGATGCCTACGGGCATGGCGCGGTCCAGTGCGCCCGCGCCGCCGAGAAGTGCCGGGGCGCGGACTGGCTCGGGGTCTCGTCCGTCGAGGAGGGCGTGGTCCTGCGCGAGGCGGGCGCGCGCCTGCCGGTCCTGGTCCTGGGCAGCCTCTATCCCTTCGAGAGCTTCCTGGCCGCCGTCGAGTTCGGGCTGACCCCGACCGTGGCGAGCCTGGATTCCGCGCGCCGTCTGGCCGAGGTGGCGCGCCGCCTGCGCCGCAAGGTCTCCTGCCACCTCAAGATCGAGACCGGCATGGGGCGCATCGGCATGAGCCCCGCCGCCGCGGAGGCGGCCGCCGGCTATCTGCTCCAGACCGGCCGGGTGGACGTGGCCGGGGCCTACACCCATTTCTCCTGCGCGGAGACCGACCGCGCCTTCACCCTCGAGCAGCTGCGGCGCTTCAAACGGGCGCTGGCCGGCCTGGCCCGCATCGGCGTCTCGCCGCGCCTGCGCCACGCGGCCAACTCGGCAGCGGCCCTGCGCTATCCCGCCGCCCGCCTGGACCTGGTGCGCCCGGGACTCGCGATCTACGGCCTCGTCCCGGGCTTCCGGCCGGTCCTGAGCCTCAAGAGCAAGGTGGTCTTCCTCAAGACCGTGCCCCGGGGCGCCGCGATCGGCTACGGCGCCACCTTCCGGGCCAAGCGGCCCACGCGAGTGGCCACGGTCCCCATCGGCTACGCCGACGGCTGGACCCGGCGCCTTTCCAACCGGTGCAGCGCCCTGCTGGGGGGCCGCCGCTGCCCGGTCATCGGCACCATCTCCATGGACATGCTCATGCTCGACGCCACCGCGGTCCCGGGCGCCCGGGTCGGCGACGACGTCGTGCTCATCGGCCGTCAGGGCCGCGAGGAGATCACGGCCGCCGAGGCGGCGGCCGCCGCGGGCACCATCCCCTACGAGACCACCACCGCGCTGACCAGCCGGGTCCCCAGGACCTCCCGATGGGCTTGAACGAGTCCTGGCTCGAGACCGGCCCGGTGGGCGACTTCGGCCGCGAGGTCCTGGGCGCCGCCGAATCCGTCGGCCGCTTCGCCTTCCTGGTGCGCTCCACCTTCGCCTGGATGCTGCGCGCCCCCATCGAGTGGCGCCAGGTCCTCATCCAGATGATGCGCATCGGCGTGGAATCCCTGCCCGTGACCACCATGACCACATTCTTCACGGGCATGGTGCTGGCCCTGCAGACCGGGGCCTCCTCCAAGCACTTCTTCAACGAGCCGCTCTTCGTCGGCACGGTGGTGAGCTTCGCCATGGTCATGGAACTCGCTCCTGTGATGACCGCCTTGGTCGTGTCCGGCCGTGCGGGTGCCGCCATCGCCGCCGAGTTGGGCACCATGAAGGTCACCGAGCAGATCGACGCCCTCTACACACTGGGCACGGACCCCGTGCGCTACCTGGTCATCCCGCGGGTGATGGCCTTCATCCTGGTCCTGCCCGTCCTGACCATCATCGCGGACTTCAGCGGGACTTTCGGCGGCTGGGTCGTCGCTTATGTCAAGCTGGGGATCCCGACGAGCGTCTACACCGCGGACATCTTCGACAACATGGAGATCCGCCACTTTATGCACGGATTCCTGAAGACTTTCGTCTTCGCCGCCATCATCTCCTTCATATCCTGCTTCAAAGGCATCACCACCACCGGCGGAGCCGAGGGCGTGGGCAAGTCCACCACCGCGGCCGTGGTCCTGAGCATGGCCTCGGTCCTGATCATGGACTACTTCGTCACCGCCATCCTCTCCGCCCTGGGGATCACATGATCGAAGCCCTCGGCGTCAGGAAGACCTACCCGGGCCGCCCGGTCCTGCGCGGCGTGGACCTCATGGTCCAGGAGGGGGAGACCCTGGCCATCATCGGGGGCTCGGGCTGCGGCAAGAGCACCTTCCTCAAGTGCGTCATCGGCCTGGTCCGTCCGGACTCGGGGTCCATCAAGGTCGACGGCACGGACATCACCAGGCTGACCCGCGAGTCCGAAATAGCCATGTACCGGCGACGCTTCGGCTACCTCTTCCAGGAGGCGGCGCTCTTCGACTCCCTCTCGGTCTGGGAGAACGTGACCTTCGGCCTGCGCTACCTCACCAACATCCCGGCCCACCGCTACCGCGCCATCGCCAGGGACAAGCTGGCCCTGGTGGGCCTCAAGGACGTCGAGGACCTGCGGCCCTCGGAGCTCTCCGGCGGCATGAAGAAGCGCGTCGCGCTCGCTCGCGCGATCGCCGCCGAGCCCAGCTATATTTTGTATGATGAGCCCACGACGGGCTTGGACCCGATCATGTCGGACGTGATCAACGACCTGATCCTGGACCTGCAGAAGGCGCTCGGGACCACGGCCATCGTCGTGACGCACGACATGAAATCGGCCTACAAGGTCGCCAGCCGCATCGCCATGATCCACGAGGGGCGAGTCCTGGCCGCGGCTCACCCCGAGATCATCAAGATCACCAACGACCCCTACATCCGGCAGTTCGTCGACGGCCTGAGCCAGGGCCCCATCAAGATGAAGCTCAAGGAGTTCGAGCCTGAGACCGCCGAGCCCGCCGGCAAGGGAGGCGGCCGGTGAGCCTGGAGACCAAGGTCGGGGCTTTCGTCCTGGCGGGGCTGCTCCTGCTGGGCACGGCCATCTTCCTCCTCGGGGACTTCTCCCTCGAGCCGCGCTACACCATCAGCGTCACCTTCCACGACGTGGGCAACCTCAGCAAGGACGCCCCGGTGAAGCTCTCCGGGGTGGAGGTCGGCAAGGTCCGCAGCCTCACCCTGGAGAACGGCCTGGCCAAGGTGGTCTGCCAGGTCCGCAAGGGCGTGGACATCTACAAGGGCGCCCAGTTCTCCGTGGCCTCCACGGGCATCATCGGCTCCAAGTTCCTGGCCATCGAGCAGGGCAGCCTCTCCCAGGGCCTCATCGAGGCGGGCGCCACCGTCTCGGGGGAGGACCCGGTCATGCTGGAGAAGGCCATGACCAAGGCCCTGGCCAGCCTGCAGGACATGCTCGGCGAGCTCAACGCCAAGGGGCCGCGGGGGTCGCTCACCGAGAACCTGCGCGAGACGGTGGCCAACGTGCGGGAGCTGACCGCCAACCTCAACGACCTCATCGAGACCACCAAGCCGGGCCTGGAGAAGGCCATCGACCGGACCGACGCGATCACCTCCAAGCTTGACCAGCTCCTGGAGAAGAGCAACGCGATGATGGCCGGCCTCTCCACGGACAAGGGCGCGGTGGGGGCGCTGCTGCACGACCCCAAGGTCAAGGAGGATGTCAAGGAGACCATCTCCTCGGTCAAGGAGGCCGCCTCCACGGCCAAGGACGTGTTCGGCCGCATCACCCAGTTCCGCACCTGGTGGAACCTGGACTGGCGCTACGAGCACATGATCCGGACCTCGCGCGCGGACGTGGGCCTCAAGATCTCGCCGCGGCCGGGCCGCTACTACTACGCCGGCGGCGCCAACCTGGGCAACATCAACGACGCCACGGCGCACGGGATCTCCTACGCCGAGCCCAACCGCGTCGACGCCCTGCTGGGCTTCGAAGGGCAGGTCTTCAGCAAGGGGCCCTATGTCGACCTCGGCGTGGGCGTGCTGCGCTCCGCGGGCGGGGCGCGCCTGACCGTCACCCCCTTCTACACCAAGCCCGCGGGCGACAAGATCCCCTTCGGCAACCGGTTCAGCGTCATGGCCCAGGGCTACGACTTCGGCCGCCACCGTTCCTACAACGGGCGCCTCTTCACCAAGCCCCACTACGACTTCGGCCTTCTGGCGCGGATCACCAAGTGGCTGGGCGTCGGGGCACGGGTGGAGGACGTCCAGGAATTGCCCCGCTACCAGACCTGGGCCAACATCCTGTTCGAGGACCAGGACGTGGCCTACCTCTTCGGCCTGGCCACCTTCGGCGCCGCGGGTACAAAGGGCCGCGCCAAGAGCAAGTGATGGCCCGCCTCAAGTCCCTCTACCGCTGCCAGGAATGCGGCTACTCGGCGCCCAAGCCCATGGGCCAGTGCCCGGACTGCTCGGCCTGGAATACCATGATCGAGGAGGTCGTGGAGGCCCGGCCCGCGGCGCTTTCGGGAGCGGCCCAGCGCCGCCTGACCGAGTTCTCCTCGCAGGTCGTCTCCCTCAAGGATGCCCCGGCCGACGCCGAGCAGCGCACCGGCACGGGCATCGGGGAGTTCGACCGGCTCCTGGGCGGAGGCGTGGTCCCGGGGCAGGTCAGCCTCCTGGCCGGACCTCCCGGCATCGGCAAGTCCACCCTCATGCTGCAGGTCGCCGGGAGCCTCGCGGCCTCCCGGCCCGGCGAACCCATCCTTTACGTCTCCGGCGAGGAGTCCCTGCGCCAGGTCTCGGCGCGGGCCAAGCGTCTGGGCGTGCAGAGCGAGTCCATCCATCTCCTGGCCGAGACGGACCTGGCCAAGATTCTCTCGGTCGTGTCCAAGGTCAAGCCCTGGCTCATCATCCTCGATTCCGTGCAGACCGTGTTCCACCCGGAGCTCTCCTCGAGCCCGGGCACCGTGGCCCAGGTGCGCGAGTGCGCGGCGGAACTGCTGCGCGCGGCCAAGTCCACGGACGCGGTGGTCTTCCTCCTCGGCCACGTCACCAAGGAGGGCTCCTTGGCCGGACCCAAGGTCCTGGAGCACATCGTGGACACCGTCCTCTACTTCGACACCGAGCGCCACGACCTTCTGCGCGTGCTGCGCGCCCAGAAGAACCGCTTCGGCCCCACCGACGAGATCGGACTCTTCGAGATGGGGGGCCAAGGGCTCCTCGAGGTGGGCGACGCTTCCCGCTTTTTCCTGGCGGACCGGGACGGCCGGCCGGCTCCCGGGCGGGTGCCCTCGGTCACTCTGGAGGGTTCGCGGCCCATGCTTGTGGAAGTGCAGGCTCTGGTCGTGCACACCAAATACCCTTTGCCCCGCCGCATGGCCACGGGCCTGGACCTCAACCGAGTCCTCGTGCTCCTGGCGGCCATGGAGAAGCACCTGCGCCTGCGCCTGGAGGACCGCGACGTGTTCGTGAGCCTGGCCGGCGGCCTGCGCATCAAGGACCCGGCCGTGGACCTGGCCGCGTGCCTCGCGGTGCTGAGCTCGGCGCGGGAGGCCCCCATCCCGTCCGATTGGGTGATGCTCGGCGAGGTGGGGCTGCTGGGAGACGTGGGCCGGGTTCCTTATCTGGAGACCCGGCTGAAGGAGGCGGCCAAGGCCGGGTTCAAGCGGGCCCTGGTCCCGGCGCGCTGCATCAAAGAGCTCTCGCGCAAGCCTGGGCTCGAGCTTGTGGGCGTTTCGGACTTGGAGGCGGCCGCCGCGGCCGTCCTGTCGGGAAGCCGTCAGGCGTCAGAATCCTAGCCGTCGTCGTGTCGTGCCGGACGTCCGGGGATAACTTTATATACCCATTCCTACCCCGGATGGGCGGGCGGCGGGGCGGCGGCGGCAACGCAAGGAGTACTCATGGGCATCTGGATATTCCGCATCCTCGTCATACTCGCCTGTCCGGTCCTCGTCTACTTCCAGGTCTCCCCGACCACGACCGGCCTGGTGGTGGGGACCGCCGTGGGCCTGGCCATCGTGATCCTGGAGTTCCTGGTCGCCGAGATCAGCCTCATGACCGTGATCTCCGGCATCCTGGGAGCCTCCTGCGGCATCATCGTGGCCAAGATCGTGGACTACACGGTGTTCCAGATGGGCAACGACAGGCTCTACCACATCTGGGACCAGTATGCCGTGCTGCGCTACTTCGCCTTCGGGGCCCTGGGCATGATCATCGCCATCCGCAAGATGCCCGAGCTCGACGATCTGGACAAGGACCTGCGCAAGCTGGGCAAGCGCCGTGGCGCGGATATGAAGGTCCTCGACACCAGCGCCATCATCGACGGGCGCGTGGTGGACGTTTGCGAGACGCGCTTCCTCTCCGGCTCGCTCATCGTCCCCCGCTTCGTCCTGGCCGAGCTGCATCACTTGGCGGACTCTCCGGACGCCCTCAAGCGCGCCCGCGGCCGCCGCGGCCTCGACATCCTGGCCCGCCTGCAGGAGAACCCGGAGATGCCGGTGCGCATACTCGACAAGGACGTCCCGGAGATCCCGGACGTGGACGGCAAGGTGGTGCGTCTGGCCAAGGACATGGGCGCCAAGGTGGTGACCACGGACTTCAACCTCAATAAGATCGCCTCCCTGGAGGGGGTGGTCTGCCTCAACGTCAACGACCTGGGCACGGCGCTGAAGCCCGTGGTCCTGCCCGGCGAGTCCATGCCCATCTTCGTGATGAAGGAGGGCAAGGAACGTGACCAAGGCATCGGCTACCTCGACGACGGGACCATGGTCGTCGTGGAGGACGGCCGGCGCTTCATCGGCAAGCGTGTCGACGTCGCGGTGACCTCCATCCTGCAGAACCCCTCCGGCCGCATGGTCTTCGGCAAGGCCAAGGGCGAGAAGTAAGGGCCTCCCGGTGCGGGTCGAGGCGGTCATCGTCGCGGGCGGCTCCGGGTCGCGCATGGGCCGCCCCAAGCAGTTCCTGCCCCTGGCCGGCAAGACCGTGGTGGAATGGTCCCTGCAGGCCTTCCTGGCCGTGCCCGAGGTCGAGCGCGTCATCCTGGTGACGTCCGCCGAGAACATCCGCGAGCACGGCCAGCGCCTGGCCGGTCCGCGGGTGAAGCTCGTGGAGAGCGGCCCGACGCGCATGGCCTCCGTGCGCAACGGGTTCCAGTCGGTCTCGGAGGACGCGGAGGTCGTGGCCGTGCATGACGGCGCCCGCTCTCTGGTGACCCCGGAGATCATCCGGGCCGTGTTGGAAGAGGCCGCCGACTCGGGCGCGGCCGTGCCCGCGGTGCAGGTCAAGGACACCTTGAAGAAGGTGACCAACAAACAGATGTGGATCTCGGACACCCCGGCGCGCAGCGCCTACTGGGCCGCGCAGACCCCGCAGTGCTACCGCCGCGAGCTGCTGGAGGACGCCCTGAACCGCTTCCCCGACGCGCGTGCCGCCACCGACGAGAGCCAGCTGGTGGAGAAGTGCGGGCAGAAGGTGCGGGTGGTGCCGTCCAGCTACGAGAACTTCAAGATCACCACACCGGAGGACCTGGTCATGGCCGAAGCGCTGCTGGAAGCTCGACAGGGAGGCCGTCGCCGCATCGCCGTAGGCTTCGGCTTCGACATCCACCGGCTCGTGGAGGGCCGCGAGCTGTGGCTGGCCGGGGTGAAGCTCCCCGGGAAGAAGGGACTCCTGGGCCATTCCGACGCCGACGTGGTCCTGCACGCGGCGGCCGACGCGGTTCTGGGCGCTTTCGCAGGCGGGGAGATCGGTATGCTGTTTCCTCCCGATGAGCCGAAGTGGAAGGACATGGCCAGCAAGGACATCGTGACCGAGGTCCTCAAGCGTCTTCAGGCGGCCGGCGGCAGCGTCTCCAACCTCGATGTGACCATCGTGGCCGAGGAGCCCAAGATGAAGCCCCATTACAAGGCCTTCCGCGCCTCCGTGGCCAGGGCCTTCGGGCTCGACGAGGAGAGGGTCAGCGTCAAGGCCAAGAGCCACGAAGGGCTGGGCGAGATCGGCAAGGGCGAGGCCATCGCCTGCCACGCCGTGGCCGCGCTGCTGCTCCCTTGAGCCGGCGTCTCTGGCTGGAGTGGCTGGGAGTCTTCCTGGCCTGCTGCGCCATGTGCGCGTTCTTCCAGTTCCAGTCGCCCTACCTTCCGGAGCCGGACGTCTATTTCCACATCAAGGCCGCGGCCCTGCTGCGCCAGCACGGGTTTTTCCGGGAGGGCTTCCCCTGGGCGCATCTCAGCATGTGGCGGGACGGCTACAGCGATGGCAGTCCCCTCTATCATCTGTTGCTGATCCCCTTCACCTTCGGGGACCTGACCTCCGGCGCCAAGACGGCGGGAGTCCTCTTCTCCGGGCTCGCCTTCTCCAGCTTCTTCATGATCCTGACCCTCAACCGGGTGCCTCACCGGGTCTACTGGTTCTGGCTGCTCCTGGCGGGAGGGGGCTTCTTCTGGTGGCGCCTGCTGGATGTGCGGCCCCAGGTCCTGTCGGTCACGATCCTGATGTGGAGCTTGCACTTCCTCATCAACGGCCGGACCAGGGCTTTCGCCCTGCTCTGCTTCCTCTACCCCTTCGCCTACGTCGCCGCGTTCCTGCCCGTGGTCTTCGCCGCCATCCGGTGGGCCTATCTCAAGGCCGCGGAGGACCGCAGCGAGCATCGCATACTGCTCGCCGGCCTGGGGGCCTACGCCCTGGGCATGCTGCTGCATCCCTACTTCCCCAAGAACCTCCTGTTCTTCTACGTCCAGAACATCCTGGTGGTCTGGGCCGCGGTGAGCCAGAACATCGACCTCTCGCTGGGAGGGGAGATCTTCCCGCTGGACACGCGCCAGCTGCTTGCTGCCCACTTCCCGCTCCTCTTCCATCTGGCCGGAACCCTCTTCGTGTTCATGCACCGCCGGCCGCCCCTCTCCCGGCGCACCTTGGTCCTGTTCCCGATCATGCTCCTCGTCGCGGGCATGGCCCTGATATCCAAGCGTTTCGTCGAATACGCCGTCCCGGTGGCGACCCTGTTCTGCGCCTTCGCGGGCAGCGACATCCTCGCCGGGTGGAGCGCGCCGGACCCCTTCGCGAAGCCCCATCCTCGCGTCGCGCCCCTGGCCGTCGCTTGGCTGGCTTGCGTCGCGCTGGCGACCGGGTCGTGGGTGATGGTCGTGCGCGGCCAGTACGCCCGGCTGCGGCCGCCCGTCTTCGCGGGCCTGGCTCGCGAGCTGCGCGCCCGGGCGCCGGCCGGGGAGCTCATCTACACCTGCGACTGGGACGAGCCGCCGGAGCTGCTCTTCTTCAACGACCAGCACCGCTACCTGGTGATGATGGACCCCATGTTCATGTACTACCGGGACCCGAAGCTCTGGGGTGTCTGGGGGCGGGTCTCCAACGGGATCCTGAGCCCGGACGAGACCTACCGCGCCTTCCGGGAGCGCTTCGGGACCCGTTTCGGGGTCTGCGGCCGGAAGTTCGACGCCCTGCGCGCTCTGATCGGCGGCGACCGGCGCTACCGCATCCTCGCGGAGGACGAGGGGGGCTACGCCTTCGAGGTCCTTCCGGCCGCGGCTAAGGGACGGGGGCCGCGAGGAACCGCTTCGGGTCGACCGTCCTCCCGTTGAACCAGACCTCGTAGTGCACGTGGCTGCCCGTGGAGCGGCCCGTGCTGCCCATGGCCGCGATGACCTGGGCGCGCCCGACTTTCTCGCCTTCCTTCACCAGCAGGCGCGAGGCGTGGCCGTAGAGAGTGGCGTAGCCCAGGTCATGGCGCAGCAGGACCAGGCGGCCGTAGCCTCCGCTCCAGCGCGCGCGCACGACCGTCCCCTCGGCCGTGGCGCGGATGGGGCTGCCCTTGCCCCCGGCGATGTCCACGCCGGGATGGAACTCCCGGTCGCCGGACTCGTCGTCCCCGCGCAGCGGCGAGAGCCGGCGGCCGTAGCGGGAGGTCAGGCGCCCCGGAGCCGGCCAGCCGGCGGGCATGGCCTTGAACAGGCGGCGGCGCCAGGCCAGGTGCGCGGCGATCTCCTGGCAGCTGGCGAGGCGCTCGCGGCTCATCCGTCCGATCTCCCGGATGTCCCGGCGCAGAGGGTCCGCGCCGGCCGCGGGAGAGGCCTGGAGATAGCTCTGCAGCAGGGAGCGGCGGTCGGCGGGGCCTCCGCCGCCCGACCCGGCGGGGCCGGCCGCGGCCAGTTGGGGCAGGGGCGCGCGGTCCGACCGGGGGAGGGGATGCGCAGCCGGCAGGGATTGGCGCAGTAGGACGCGGATCTCCTGGTCCGCCTCCCGGGCCGCCTCAAGCTCGGCGCGGGAGCGCGACATCTCGGCGCTGAGGGCCTCGAGCCGCGAGCGCAGGGAGAGGTTGTCGGCCTTGAGCATGCCGTAGCCGGCCAGGCGCAGGGCCAGGGCCAGGACCAGGAGGGACAGGGCGGTCCAGGCGGCCGCGGCCAGCACCAAGGAGCGCAGGCTCAGGCAGGCCTTCCAGGGGGAACTGCCCGCGGCCGAGGGGATGGCGAGCAAGGTGATGCGCTGGCGCCAGAGTCTGCGGCTCACGGCTCCTCCGGGCCCGGCCTGGGGACCTCCCGGCGCGCGGTCTCGGGCAAGGACTGGTCCGCGGACGGGGCCGTCGGCTCCGCGGCCGCCTCGGAGAGCTCGGCGCCGATGTGCCCGAGATTGTCCAAAGGCGAGGGGAAGAGCAGGCGCACCACCTCGCAGTGGGCTTCGAAGGCGCGCTCGACCATCTCCTCCACGACGTTGAATACGGTCTCGGTCGTCCCGTGGCAGGCCGGGCAGCGCGGGAAGGAGACGGAGAGGTCGGCGCAGCGCGGGCAGAGGTGCCCCATCTTGGCGAAGCCGTCGCGCACCAGGAGCAGGCGCACCTGCCTCTGCCGCAGGGCCTGCAAGGTGCGCTCCAGCCCCAGGACCGCGGCCCTTCCGGAGCCGGCCAGGTCCAGGAGGCGGTGCGCCAGCACGCTCTCGCGCACCTTGCGGGCCTCGCTCTCGCAGGAGCTGATGCGCTCCAGGACCGCGGCCGCGGGGACGTCCGGGCCGAGGCTCTCATCCATGATGATGAGTTGCTGCAGCTCCGTGCGCAGGTGGGCGGCCAGGCGGTCGGTCTGCGCGGACGGGCCTCCCAGGACGATGCGGCTGAGACTCCGCGCGCGCGCCAGGCCGTCGACGGCCTCGGCCAGGGCGCGGCCCTGCGCCGCGCCCAGGCCGCGCAGTTCCAGGTCCAAGGCCTCGTGCTCCTTGACCTGGCCCATGAAGACCTCGAGGAAGCGGGTGCGGCTTTCGCCGGCGAGGACCACGCCGAAGCGCTGGTGTTGGTCCGCGACGGACAGCAGCGGCGCGAGGTAGGGCTTGTCCGCGATGCGCAGCACGGACTTGACCGTCTCCGGCAGGGGGCAGACCTGCCACAAGCCCAGACGCTTGCAGCTGAACACGGCCAGGCCCCGCCAGCCCTCGGGTTCGAAGCCCAGGCCCACGAAGCTGTCGAGCCTCTTGAGGTCCTCCGAGACCTCGCTGAAGCGCGGGTCCTCAAGGGGGCACATGCGCAGGAGATTGGAGAAGGAGCGCACGTGCGTGCGGCGCTGGTCCACGGGCAGGTAGAGGCTGACGATGCCGGAGACCGGGGCCTGGAGCTTGATGAGATCGCTGAAGTCCGCTGAGGAGAGCATGGCGCGCACCCGCTGGGGCACTAAAAGGATAAGGGCGATCACCCTGACATGCAACTGCGTTTCTGTCGGGCTGTGTCAGGAACCGTCAGTCAGGCACATGGCGGCGCTATTATAGCTTTGTTATAGTCTGCGATGTCCAGGCGACTCCCTCGGGGAATGGGGGAATGGTGTCAGGCTTTCACGAAGTTCATGCGTTTCCTCACTACCGTGAAGTTCGTGAAAGCCTGACACCGTATGGCACCATATGGTAGGGTCTGCCTATGCCCTGGAAGCGCCTGGCGGGACTGGCCGTGGTGTTGGCCGCTCTATGGCTCCTTTGGAGGACTCCCGTTGTCTACCCCATCCGCATCCTGGTGACCTTCCTGCACGAGGGCAGCCACGGCTTGGCCGCCGTCCTGACGGGAGGGAGCATCGACCGGATCACGGTGGAAGCCGACGGCAGCGGGCTGTGCTTCACGCGGGGCGGCTGGCGCTGGGCCGTGCTGCCGGCTGGGTACCTGGGCTCCATGTTCTGGGGCAGCGTCATCCTCATCCTCGCCTGCCGGACCCGCTTGGACAAGTACGTCGCTTCGGTCCTGGGCTGGGGGCTCATCGCCATCACCCTGCTCTATGTGCGCTCCTGGTTCGGATTCGGCAGCGGCCTGGCTCTAGGGCTCGTCCTGGCCTCGGCCGGTCGCTGGCTGCCCGAAGAGGTCAACGATTGGCTCCTGACCTGCATCGGTAGCGCCAGTTGCCTCTGCGCGATCTTCGACATCCGGGACCTGACCAGGGTGGCCGGCGAGACCGACGCGACCATGTTCTCCCGTGAGATCATCCCCCTGCCGCCCCTGGTCTGGACCGTGCTCTGGGGAGTCCTCGCCGTGGCCTGCCTGGCCGTCTCCCTGCGCATCGCCCTGGCGCCGGCCCGGGAGCGCCCGAGAGGGGCATTTGATAGAATGCCTGCATGAGCCATCCCATGCCCACCTTCTACAAGCTCCTTCTGGGCGCCGCCGTGGCGGCCGCGGCCGGCGCTGCGGCGCTGACCATCGCGCTCAAGGTCTGGCTGCCGCCGGAGAAGGTCCGCCAACTGATCGTGGAGCAGGCCGGCAAGACTCTGCACCGCGAGGTGCGGCTCAAGTCCGTGGACCTCGGGGCTATCAAGGGATTGGTGGTGGAGGGGCTGGAGGTCTCGGAGAAGCCGGATTTCAAGGCCGGGACCTTCGCGGGCGTGGAGACCTTCCGCTTCCGCATCCGCCTGCTGCCGCTGCTGCGCAAGAAGGTGGTCATCGACGAGATCACCGTGGCAGGTCCGAGCCTGGCCGTGGTCCAGCTCAAGCCCGGCGTCTTCAACTTCTCGGACTTGCTCGCGGCGGGCAAGGCGCCCGAGGACAAGCCCGCGGCCGCCTCGACCAGGATCTCTCTGCCCTTCACCCTGCAGGCCTCGGAAGTCGTTCTTAAGGAAGGACGCATCACCTATCAGGACAAGGTCTCGGGAGCGCGGTGGCGCGTCGCAGAGCTCCAGGGCGTCATCAAGGACCTGAGCCTGGCCAAGCCTTTCGGCGTGGCCGCGGGACTGCAGGCCGAGCAGGTCGCGCCGGGCAGCCTCAAGGCCAAGCTCGATTTCGACGGCCAGGTGGACCTTTCCTGGATGTCCGCCGGGAAGCTGTCGCTCGACATCAAGAAGCTCTCCGCGGACCTCTCCGGCCTCGCCCTGACGCTTGCCGGTCCGGTGCAGCTCGACGGCGACACGCTCAAGGCCCAGGATCTGAAGGGGAAGCTTGGCAGCGGCACGCTCTCCATCAAGGCCATGGTCCGGGACTTCAACAAGGCCCCGGACGCCCGGCTGGAGGCGTCGCTGAGCGAGCTCGACGCGGCCAAGCTCCTGGAGGTCAAGGATCTCGCCGCCGGACACCAGCCCGCGGCGGCGCGCAAGGGCGCGCCGTCCCCGAAGGCGAAGGCCGCGGCGACAGCCGTCCCCTCGCCGGAGGGGACCGCCCCACCCATGAAGACCAGCGGCACGGTCGCGGTGGGAAAGATCCTCTACCGCACCTTCAAAGCCGAGAAACTGGATATGGCCTGGGACCTCAAGGGCATCACCCCGGACCTGCGCGGACTCTCCGGTCTGGCCAAGCTCAGCGTGGGCGGCGGAACCTTCGAGTCCGAGGAGGGGGGCGGCGGGCGCTCCAAGCTCATGAAGGCCCTGCTCATCCCGCTGGCCGTGCTCAGGCAGATCGGGCAGTTGGGCTCCGCCCTGCGCGTGCTGCCGTCCTTCGACAAGCTCGCCTTCTCCGAGATCAAGGGCGACTACGTCTTCGCGCAAGGCCTCATGACCATCAAGGATTTCCATATGAACAGCGCCGCGGCCAACGTGTCGGCCGGCGGGACCATCGACCTGCCCGCCCAGAAGCTCAATCTCCAGGTTTCCATCGCCCTGGCCGGCGTGGCCCCTATCGGAGTGGACGTGGGGGGGACCTTCGACGAGCCCAAGCCCAGCCTGCGCCTAGGCAAGGCTCTGGCCGCTCCGGTCCAGAAGCTCGCCCAGCCCGCCGTGGACCTCTTGAAGGGACTGTTCAAGAAGAAATAGACGGAGGGGAGCCAGATGAAGATCGGATACCGGTTCGGCCTCAAGGACGGGCAGGAATGCCGCTTCGACCTCAGCCTCGATCCCAGAACCCTCAGCCTCGTCCCGCCCGCGGGCGAGCCTCCGGAGTGGGCCCGCCTGGGCAACAAGCAGTGCCCGAACTGCCCGCTCTCGGTCGAGCGCCACCCCTATTGCCCGGTGGCCCGCAACCTCGGCCCGGTCATCGCGGAGTTCGCGCGCCGCATCTCCTTCGAGGAGGCGGACATCTCGATACTGACCGAGAGCAGGGAGTACCGCCGCCGCGCGCCCCTGCAGAACGGCATCAGCAGCCTCATCGGCCTGATGATGGTCACCAGCGGCTGTCCGCACCTGGACAAGCTCCGGCCCATGGTCTACACGCACCTGCCCTTCTCCACCACCGAGGAGACCACCTATCGCGCCATCTCCATGTACCTGTTGGCCCAGTACCTGCGCCGCCAGCGCGGCCTGGAGCCGGACTGGGACCTCTCGGGGCTGGTGCGCAGCTACGAAGCGATCAGTGTCGTGAACAAGCACTTCGTCGAGAGGCTCAAGACCATCAAGCTGGAGGACGCCTCCCTCAACGCCGTCGTGAAGCTCGACTGCTTCGCCGCCATGACCGCCACCCTCATCGCGGCCCAGTCCTTGGTGGGGGTGGAGAGCCTCTTCGCGTCCTATCTGGGGCAGCCCCAGGCGGGGGCCGGTCAGAGCAAGGCGTAGCGCCGGGCGTAGATGTTGGCCACGATGCCCAGCGAGCACAGGGTCACGGCCAGGCTCGACCCGCCGTAGGAGACCAGCGGCAGCGGGATGCCGGCCACCGGGATGACGCCCAGGCACATCCCCATATTGAGGGCCAGGGCGAAGGTATACATGGAGACGAACCCGCAGCAGACCAAGTAGCCGTAGCTGTCCCGGGCCGCCCGGCCGGCCACGACGATGCGCCAGAGCATCGCCAGGTAGAGCAGCAGGATGGTCATGGTCCCCAGGAAGCCCATCTCCTCGCCCACCACCGAATAGATGAAGTCGGTGTGACGCTCGGGCAGGAAGCCCAGTTGGGACTGGGTCCCCGAAAAGAGTCCCTTGCCCCAAAGCCCCCCGGAGCCGATGGCGATCTGTGACTGATGCACGTGGTAGGCAGCGCCCTGGATGTCCTCCTGGGGGGCGACGTAGGCCACGAAGCGGTTGCGCTGGTAGCCCTTGAGCTTGGCGTTGAGCGCGATGCCCGAGAGCAGCCCCGCGCTGAAGATGAGGGGGATCATAACGAAGGTGACGCCCCTCATCTGCAGGCGCATCATGGCGGCCAGGCGCCAGGCCAGCAGGCCCAGGACGGCGGAGGCCGCCATGATCGCGGCCGCGTGCCAGCCCAGGCGCGTGGCGCGCATGACGACCTCGGGCCAGGAGCCGGGGAGGGGGGCGGCGTAGTGGACCTGGCACCAGGTGATGAGCAGGGGGAAGCCTATGGCCACGGCTGCGTAGCCCGTGATGGCGCAAAGGTGGCGCAGGCTGGCCCCGGCGCAGAAGAGCATGCCCAGCAATATGGGGAAGAAGGAGAGGAAGGTCGCGAAATCGCCCTGCTTGATGATGAGCCCCAGGAAGGGGGCGATGATGGCGAAGCTGTAGAGCACGGTCTCCAGCTCCGCGGCGCGGCGCAGGCGCCGGGTCAGGAACGCGGCCAGCACCAGGATCGTGGCCGTGCGGGCCAGCTCTGAGGGCTGGAACGAGAAGATTCCCAGGTCGAGCCAGGCTCGGTGCCCCTTGTGGATAGAACCGAAGAACAGGACGCAGACCAGGAGGGCCAGGGCCAGGGCGTAGACGGCCTTGGCTTGTTCCTGGAAGACCTGGTAGTTGAAGTTCATGGTGAAGAGGAACATGGCCGTGCCCATGGCCAGGGCCAGGAGGTGCCTCTGGATGACCTGTCCGTAGTGGTGCAGGGGGCTGGCCGCCGAGAACACGGCCAGGCTGCCCACCAGGACCAGCCCGAAGACGGTCGCGATGAGGCCCCAGTCGAAGCGGCTCTTGCCGCCGCTCTCCGCGCGCAGTGCCATCATTGAGCCATCTTACCAAACCTGGGGTCGCCTTTGAGCCCGGAGCCGCTTTGACCCAGGTTTGACTTCCCACCGCTATCATTATTCGCTAGAATGGCTCCCGCCACCGGGCCGGAGCCCGGAAGGAGGACTCTATGAAGGGTGACGCGAAACTCATCGACACGCTCAATTCTCTCTTGGCCGACGAGCTGACGGCCATCAGCCAGTACATGGTCCATGCCGAGATGTGCGAGAACTGGGGCTACGACAAGCTCCACGGCCATTTCCGCAAGCGCTCCATCGACGAGATGAAGCACGCGGAGAAGCTCATCGCCCGCATCCTCTTCCTGGAGGGGCGCCCCATCGTCAGCGAGCTGCGCAAGATGCTCATCGGCGCCGACGTGCCCAAGATGTTCGCCGGCGACCACACCCTGGAGCTGGGCGCCGTCAAGGCCTACAACGCGGCCATCGCCCAGGCCGTGGCGGTCAAGGACAACGCCACCCGCGAGCTGCTCGAGAGCGTCCTCAAGGACGAGGACGGCCACATCGACGGCATCGAGGAGCGCCAGGACCAGATTTCCCAGATGGGCATCGGGATCTTCCTGGGCGAGCAGACCGAAGAGTAAGCCGCGAATTAGGGGGACACCTTACTCAATTCAATTAAGTAAGGTGTCCCCCTATTTTACCAGTCCGCAAACCGTCCTTTCGGCCCCTGGTGCGTGCAGTCGATGAACACGGTCCCGCTGGCCCGGTCGTAGCCCCAGCCGCCGCTGTCCTTGAGCCGGCGGGGCGGCTTCCCGCCCGGGGCCTGCCCCGGGTAGGCGGTCTCCGAGGGCGGGTCCGGATGCTCGGCCAGGAGGGGGCGGGGCAGTGCTGCGATGTAGCCCGACTCCTCCAGCTGCCGGAGGGTCTGCGGGGAGCGGCCTTCGTTCTCCGAGGCGTAGACGGTCAGTGCGAACCTGAGTAAAGCCAAAGCGCCCCGCGGGTCGCTCGGCGCGGGCCGCGCTCTCGCCAGCCGGAGTCGGGTACCGGAGTCCGCGGTCTCGGCTTCCACGGGCCCCAGGCGGCCCCTGATCTCGGAGCGCTCGCGCGCGGTCTTGGCCATGTCCGTGTAGCGCCGCACGCCGGCTTGGTTCCCGGACTCCCGATAGCGGGCCGCGGCCGCCTCGAAGCGTTGGATGGCGTCCTCATAGCGCCCTTTGGCCAGGGCGACCTCGCCCATGGTCTGCTCCGCCACCGCGAGGTCGCCGCCCAGGAGTACATGGAGCGCGTACTTCTCCTTGGCCAGGCGCTCGGCCTCGTCGAGCTCTCCGCGGTGGATGAGCATCTGGACCAGCCAGACCAAGGTGCTCGTATAGCCCCATTGCGCGGAGCGGCGCTGGTCCTCGGGGAGTGCTGCGATGGCCTGCCGGTAGAGTCGGGCCGAGGCGAGCAAGTCCTCGTAAGCCTCGTCAGAACGCCCCAGGCGGTAAGCGAAGTAGTAATGGTGCAGATAGGCGTGAGCCAGCCCCTCACCGGGGCCCGCCGCCTTGTGGGCCGCGATGGCCTCCCGGGCGCAGCTCTCGCCTTCCTCGATGCGGTCGGCCATCCAATGGCTCTGCACCGCGCCGGTCAAGGCCTCGGCGCGCTGCCGGGTCGTCAGCCCAGGCGGCAGCCGAGTGCAGGGAGAACGCTGAGGTGCGGCCGTCTCCGCCGGCGGCGGGCCCGGCAGGATGTCGAAGTCCTTGAAGCCGCTGGAGAAGCCGGTCGACCCCCAGTTGCAGTACACTCCCACGCGGTACTGGCCGGGCCCGCGGCCCGCGGGCACGCGCACGCGCAGGCGCTTCTCCGTCCACTCCAGCACCTCGGCTTCGTGGGTGCCGCCCAGATTGAA
>JACRDS010000063.1 GCA_016212825.1 Elusimicrobiota bacterium
CCCCCCTATAAAGGAGAGCCGCCCTCCGGCGAGCTCTCCTCGCGCTTCGGCATGACCTTGGAGGTCAAATACCTGCCGGCCGAGGAGGAGGCCGCCCTGCTGCGCATCTTCTACGGCAAGGTCCCCCAGGAACTCGTCGCCAAACTCGTGGCCGTGGCCAACGACCTGCGCAAGCTCTACCCCGAGCTGCTGCCCCTGCCCATCGCCCCGCGCACGCTCATGCACATCGTAGAGCACGCGCAGAAGTACGCCGGAGACAGCGTCACGGACATCTTCACCAAGACCTACAACCCGGCCTCCATCGTGGAGGACCCGGCCATCAGCGCGGCCATAGAGAAGGTCCTCCAGGAGCACGGCCTCTCCGGCACGCCGCTGGAATACGCGGCCAGCCAGGCCGCCCGGCGCAGCCTCAAGGACATATTCACCTGGCGCGCCGCGGAGCCCAAGGAGCGCACCGGCCTGTGCTCCAAGTGCAAGGACCACGCCGTCTTCGAGAAGCACGACGGCGAGTGGCTCTCCAACTGCTGCGGCGCCAGGCCCCTGGGCGAGCTGGACAACAACCCCGCGCCGGCGCCGGCCCCTTCGAGCGGCGATCACGACTGGCGTTGGGAGAACCAGTCGGACTTCGGCTTCGACGAGCACTTCGGCCTGATGCACGGACACATGGGCTTCGGCCGCAGGTTCCCGCACCTGCCGGCCATGACCTTCACCTCCCCGAGGACCCGCGAGGTCCCGCCCGTGACCCCGGAGATGGAAGGCTGGGCCAACGCCCTCCAGAACGTGGCGCGGATGCTGGCCCAGTTCCCCCCGCTGCGCCTGGTGCCCTTCTATTTCCTGGAGAAGCACGGCGAATCCGGCTCCAACACGGAGCGGCGCTGGCGCGCCGTGACCGGGATGGAGGAGATCCACTACCTGCCCGAGGACATGGGACCGGCGGACCGGGACGTGGCTTTGGGCCGCACCGCGCACGAGACCTGGCACTTCGTGTTCAGCCGGCCCGAGCTCATCTTCGACAACCCCGAGTTCATCGAGAACATGGCCTTCCAGGCCCTGTGGTGGGCGGTGGAGGACCCGCGCGTCAACAACATGGGCCTGGCCCGGCACCCGGGCGCCAAGGCCTGGCTCGACGCGGCCTACGAGAAGGACTACGCGGTGCGCCACCTGGACCTTGAGCGCGAGGCCTGGAAGGAGATCCCGCTGCACCTGCAGTTCAACTACGGCCTCATCTACCAGTGGTGGAAGGGCGAGCCCGACCCGCGCATCACCGACCCGCGCGTGCTCGACGCCCTGGAGCGCGCCGGGACCTCCATCCGCCGGGCCACCAGCGCCGAGGACGCGGGCAAGTCCTTCGCCATCGTCCGCGACCAGATCTGGCCCATCTACAAGGAGCTCATCGAGGAGCAGGTGGCGGACGAGACCCAGGACAAGCAGCAGCAGAAGCAGAAGGGTCAGAAGGGGCAGAAAGGCCAGAAAGGGCAGAAGGGACAGCAGGGCGACCAGGACCAGGACAGCGAGGAGCAGGAGTCCGAGGACCAGGATCCCAACGACCAGCAGCAGTCGGGCCAGCAGGGCCGGCAGAGCCGGAAGAAGCAGAAGAGCGGGCAGCAGGGCGAGCAGGAGGACCGCCAGGGGTCTGACCAGAGCGGCCAGTCGGCGGAAGAGAAGCAGAAGGCCGCGGAGGAGCGCGCCAAGAAGGAGAAGAGCGTCCGCGAGAAGCTGGAGGAGAAGTCCAAGGAGTACCGCGACAAGCACGCCCCCAAGGTCATGGACAACCCTGAGAAGATGTCAAAGGAGGCTCAGGAGAAGGCCAAGAAGGAGATGGAGGAGCTGCGCAAGAAGCAGGAGAAGGCGCGCAAGGACGCCCAGGAAGGCAAGGAAGGCCAGAAGGGGCAGAAAGGCCAGCAGGGCAAGCAGCCAGGCAAGCCCGGCGAGGCCTCGGAAGGCCAGGGCCAGGGGCAGTCCGACAGCCAGAGCAAGGCCGACGACGCCAAGCAGAAGGCCAAGCAGAAGGAGCGCCTCAACAAGGCCGACGAGGAGAAGAAAGAGCTCAACACCCGGGACCGGGCCCACTACCAGGACTATCTCAAGCGCGTCCAGCGCCTCATCCCGGTCATGCGCCAGCAGTTCCTGCACGCCTTGAAGCAGAAGCTGCGCCAGCGCACCATCCACAACCGCGACGACGGCGACCTCGACCCCGACGCCCTGCCCCGCATCCCCAAGGGGGACAAGGACGTGTTCATGGAGGAGTTCTCCCCCAACAAGGTGCTCTACCGCATCTCGCTCTTGATTGACACCAGCGGCAGCATGAGCGGGGACAAGAAGGAGCGCGCCATGGAAGGCGCGGTCATGATGATGGAGTCCTTGGAGAAGATCCCCGGCGTGGTCTTCGAGATCGTCAAATACGACAGCAGCCCCGCGGTGCTCAAGCCCTTCAACAAGAAGCTCACCCCGGACATGAAGGCCGGCATACTCGCCTCCATCCGCGACGGCTCCGGCTCCACCCAGGCCTACGAGGCGCTCAAGGAGTCCATCCAGCGGGTGCGCCTGGGCCGCGGCGACAAGATGATCATCATGGTCAACGACGGGGACCCGGACTACAACTTCGACCGGGACGCCTACCGCAAGATGATCGCGGAAGCCAAGGATGTTGAGATCCACGGCATCGGCCTGGGTTCCGAGGCCCAGCTGGTCCTGGACCTCTTCCCGCCCGGCCGGGGCTGGTGGCTCAAGGACGCGGCGGACTTCGCCAAGAACCTGCGCAACATCCTGCGCAAGAAGCTGATGGGCGGCCGCTCCTGAGATAGGGCCGCGCCCGGCTGTCCCCCCATGGCCCCCTCGACCCGGAAAGAGCGCGCCGCGGCGGCGCTGCTCGTGGCGGGCGGGACCCTGACCGGGCTCCTGGCGGCGGAGCTGCTGCTGCGCTGCTTCCCCGCCGCGGGCGCGCGCCTCGAGTCCTTCCGGATCGGCGAGGACCGGGCTCCCTACATGCGCATCATGAGCCGACCCAAGCGCAGGGGCTTCTACAGGCCTTCGGACCTGCTCGGCTACGAGCACGAGCCGGACGTGCCTGGGCGCACCAACCGCTACGGGATGATGGGGAAGACCCATCCCCTGGAGAAGGGGCCTGGCGTATCCCGCGTGCTCCTGCTCGGAGACTCCGTCGCCGAGCCCCCCTGGGTCGGCGAGAGCCTGGAGGCCGAGCTCAACTCCTGGCCGCAGTCCGCCGGCTCCCGGCGCCGGTTCGAGGTCTGGAACGCCGGGACCGGCAGCTACGACGTCAGGCGCTACAGCCTCTACCTGCGCCACCGCGGGCTGGGCTTCCGGCCGGATCTTCTGGTCAACTTCATCACCATGAACGACTTCGGTCTCGACACCAACACCTACTACCTGGACAAGAACGGCTTCATGGGCTATCACTTCCCCCTGGAAGCCCTGCGCCGCCGGGGGTTCGTCCCGCATTCCGGGCTGCTGCGCCGCAGCGCCGTCTACCGCTTCGCGCTGATGCGCGCCGAGGCCTGGCTCGAGGCGAGGGGCGCCGGCCCCGAGGAGGCCCAGCGGGAGGCGGGGCGCCGCTATGTCGGGGAGATCCTGCGCACGGCCGGGGAGCACTCGCTGCCCGTGCTCTTCGTCGTCTTCCCCTATCTGGACGCTCCCGAGAGCCTGAGCCCCCGCCGGCGGGAGGAATATCGGACCATCACGGAGGTCCTCGCCGAGGCCGGGGCCCGCTGGCTGGACCTCTCAGCGCTCTTCGCCGAGATGCGGCGCCGGAAGTACCCCATGCGCCTGCAGCCCGAGGACAGCGTCCACCCTTCCCAGGCCGCCTACCAGGACATCTCGCGGGAGATCGCGCGGTCCCTGCGCGGGCAGAAGCTCCTCGAAGGCCGTCAGTAGTCGCAGGGGCTCTTCTGGCAGGGCTTGGCGGCGGTGATGGGGCAGGCGTGCAACTGCTGGCAGTTGAGGCTGTTGATCTCCTCGCACTTCTCGTTGACCTTGCAGTGCACCCGGGCGCAGGCGCAGCGGCTCTCATAGTAGCCCTTCCACCAGAGCGGCACCGAGTCCGGTTCGGTGCAGTAGGAGTGGGAGGCGAACCCGCACTTGATGGTCGGCCCGCAGGAGATGGCCTGCCCGTTGAGGGCCAGCATCTCCCGGCTGGCCTGCTGGATGATCGGGCCGTAGTAGCTGGAGGTCTCGGCGCACTTGGCGCTGGCCGCGATGGAGGTCGCGGCCGCGCCCGAGGCGGCGCCCGCGGCGGCGGCGCCCGCGGCGGCGGCGGCGGCATAGCCGGCGACCGCCGGGCTTTCCGAGCCGGCGGCCGTGGCGCCCGAGTTCGCCGCCGAGGCTCCTGAGACGCTGCCTGACCCGGAGGCTATGCCGCCTGGCGCGGCGGCCGCCTGGGCGGCTTGGCCTGCGCCGGCTGGAGAGGCGGCCGCAGTCTGGCCCGCGGCCGCGGCGGGCCCGGCATCCGGAGCCCGGCCGGCCGCGCTCCGGACCGGGACCCTGGCCTGGGGGGCGTCAGCCCCCGGCGGTCGTTCCTGCGTCTGCGGCGGCGA
>JACRDS010000064.1 GCA_016212825.1 Elusimicrobiota bacterium
AATTAAGTATGGTGTCCCCGAATTCGTATAATCTCCCCATGGACACCGCATCCCAAGAGACGGCCAAGACCGCCCTGCCCGAAGGCTTCCCCCCGACCGTGCGCATCAAGGACCTCAAGGGACACATCGGCAAAGAGGTCACCCTGCAGGGCTGGCTCTACAACGCGCGAGCCAAGGGCAAGCTGGTCTTCCTGCAACTGCGCGACGGCTCCGGCATCTGCCAGTGCGTGGCCTTCCAGGGCGACCTGGCCCCCGAGGTCTTCGAGAAAGCCAAGTCCGCCACCCAGGAGACCTCCCTCATCATACGCGGCGCGGTGCGCGGCGACGAGCGCGCCCCGGGCGGAGCCGAGCTCGGGGTCAAGGACCTCCAGATCGTCCACCTCTCCCCCGAGTTCCCCATCGGCCCCAAGGAGCACGGCCCCGACTTCCTGCTCACCAACCGACACCTCTGGCTGCGCTCGCGCAAGCAGGCCGCCATCGCCCGGGTGCGCCACCAGGTCAAGCGCGCCATCAACGATTTCTTCGACAACGACGGCTTCATCCAGGTCGACGCCCCCATCTTCACGCCCAGCGCCTGCGAGGGCACCACCAACCTCTTCGAGCTGGACTACTTCGACGAGGGCAAGGCCTACCTCACCCAGTCCGGCCAGCTCTACATGGAGGCCGCGGCCATGGCTTTGGGCAAGGTCTACTGCTTCGGCCCCACCTTCCGGGCCGAGCGCTCCAAGACCCGGCGGCACCTCACCGAGTTCTGGATGGTGGAGCCCGAAGTCGCCTACCTCGAGCTCGACGGCATCATGAGCCTGGCCGAGCGCTTCGTCTCCCACATCGTCAAGCACTGCCTGACCCACTGCGCGGCCGACCTCAAGGAACTCGAGCGCGACACCAGCAAGCTCGAGAAGGTCGTCCCCCCCTTCCCGCGCGTGAGCTACGACGAGGCGGCGGCCATCCTCAAGCGCAAGAACATCCCCTTCGAGTACGGCGACGACTTCGGCGCGCCCCAGGAGGTCGCGGTGGCCGAGGAGTACGACCGGCCTATCCTGGTCCACCGCTTCCCCGCCGCTGTGAAAGCCTTCTATATGAAGCCCGACCCGGCCGACGCCACCAAAGCCCTGTGCGTGGACTGCATCGCGCCCGAGGGCTACGGCGAGATCATCGGCGGCGGCCAGCGCGCCGACGATCTGGCCTACCTGGAAGCCCAGATCGCCCAGCACAAGCTCCCGCAGTCCGCCTTCGAGTGGTACCTCGACCTGCGCCGCTACGGCTCGGTGCCCCACGGCGGCTTCGGCCTGGGCGTGGAGCGCACCACGGCCTGGATCTGCGGCATCGAACACATCCGCGAGACCATCGCCTTCCCGCGCATGCTCTACCGCATCTATCCGTAGGGAGACCCCATGGCCCACCACATCCTGATCGTCGAAGACGACGTCAACATCCAGGGCTTCGCCCAGACCGTGCTGGAGAGCGCCGGCTACGAGCCCGAGGTGGTGGGTACCGCGGCCGACGCCAAGCGCGCCTTCAAGAGCGCCAAGCCCGACATGGTCATCGTGGACATCGGTCTGCCCGACGGCAACGGCATGGAGCTGGTCAAGGACCTGGGCCTGGGGCCGGAGAGCGACGTGCCCTTCCTCTTCCTGACCGCATCGCGCGACCTGCAGACCCGGCTGGAGTGCTTCCGTCTGGGCGCCATGGACTACATCCCCAAGCCCTTCGCCGTGGAGGAGCTCCTGGCCCGGGTCCAGGTGCACCTCAAGACCAAGCGCTCCCGCGACGATCTCACCCGGCGCAACTACGAGCTGGAGCTGCGCCACCGGGCCCGCCAGGACCTCACGGACATGATCGTGCACGACCTCAAGGCGCCCCTGGCCTCCATCAAGGGCACCCTGCAGCTCGCGGTCCAGCACGGACTCATCACCGAGCCGGCCTACCAGAACCTGCTGGTCTCCGCGGGCACGGCCGCGGAGTTCATGCTCCTCATGCTCAACGACCTGCTGGACATGGGCCGGGCCGAGGCCGCCTGCCTGCAGCCCGAGATCACGCCCGTCAACGTGGAGGCCCTGGCCGCCAAGCTCAAGGTCCTCTTCCAGGTGCACTGCCGCGTGCGCGGCGTGGGCATCGAGACCAAGGTCTCGCCGGAGGCGACCATGGTGCGCACCGACGCCGGCCTGCTCTTCCGCATCCTGGTCAACCTGGTCTCCAACGCCATCAAGTTCTCCCCGCGCGGCAGCGCCCTCAGCGTGGAGGCCTCGGTCAAGGACGGCCGCCAGCGCTTCACCGTGGCCGACCGCGGACCGGGCATCCCGGACTCTGGCAAGAGCCGGATCTTCGACAAGTACGTGACCGCGGCCGAGGCCCAGGGCACGGGCATCGGCCTGGCCTTCTGCCGCGTGGCCGCGGCCGCGCTCAAAGGCACCATCCGGGTGGAGGACCGCCCGGGCGGGGGCAGCCTCTTCATCGTGGACCTGCCGACGCCGGCGGCCTAGGCGGCGCCATGAGCTTCAGCAAACCCCTGCCGCGCATCAGCGGATGCCGGCGCGACATCCTGGCCGCGGCGCGCCTCTTCATGGAGAGCCGGGTCCTGCTCACCGCCTGGGAACTCGGCGTGTTCACGGCCCTGGGCCGCGGCGCGCGCACCGCCGCGCAGGTGGCGCGGACGGCCCGAGCCGATCCGCGCGCCATGGACCGCCTCCTGGACGCTTTGGTCTCCGTTGGTCTGGCGCGCAAGAGCGGCCGGATCTTCTCCAACTCGCCTTCGGCCGCGCGGTACCTGGTCGCGGGCCGACCGGCTTATATAGGCAGCCTCGGCCACATGGCATCGCTGTGGGAGAGCTGGTCCACCCTGACCCAGGCCGTGCGCGCGGGCCGCAGCGTGCTCAAGGACGACATGCCCCGGCGCGGGAAGGAGTTCTTCGTGCCCTTCATCGCGGCCATGCATGAGCGCAGCTCTTTGCAGGGACCCTCCTTCGCCCGCGCCCTGCCCCTCGCCGGCGTCCGGCGCCTGCTCGACGTCGGCGGCGGCTCCGGCGCCTATTCCATCGCCTTCGCCCGGGCCCATCCGGCCCTGCGCGCCACGGTCTTCGACCTGCCCCAGGTCGTGCCCCTGGCCCGCGGCTACATCCGCGCGGCCGGCCTTCAGGACCGCGTGGAGGCGCGCGTCGGGGACTATGACCGGAACCCGCTGCCCGACGGCTATGACCTGGTCTTCCTCTCCCATATCCTGCACAGCAACTCCCCCGCGCGGAACCGCCGCCTCTTGCGCAAGTGCGCGCGGTCGCTCAACCCGGGCGGCCTCGTCGTCATACAGGAGTTCCTGGTGGACGAGGACCGCACCGGGCCGCAGTTCGCGGCCCTCTTCGCGCTCAACATGCTCGTCGGGACTCCCGCCGGGGACGCCTACACGGAGCGGGAGATCGGCTCCTGGCTCAAGGGCGCGCGGCTGCGCGGCATCAGGCGCAAGGATACGGCCTTCGATTCCGCCCTGCTGATCGCCCGGCGCTAGGCTGTCTTGGGCGCGGTGCGGGGCTTGAGCTGCGCAGGCGCGGACTTGGATAGGAGCCTGTCCCTTTCCGCCGCCTTGGCGCAGAGATGCTCCTGCACGCGGAAGCGCTTCTTCCCTTCCCCCGGAACCTTCTCATAGGAGCCATCGGGATCGAGGCGCCAGGCCTTCTCGTTGTCCCGAAAGTAGAGCTTGAGGAGCTCGACGAGCTCCTTCTTGTGCTCCTTGTCCTCCACCGGGAACATGAGCTCCACGCGGCGGTCGAGGTTGCGCGGCATCCAGTCCGCGCTGGATAGATACACCTCGTCCTCGCCGCGATTGCCGAAGTGGAAGACCCGCGCGTGCTCCAGGAACATATCCACCACGCTGACCACCTCGATATTCTCGCTGAGGTCCTTGACCCCCGGGCGCAGGCGGCAGATGCCGCGCACGTTGAGCCGCACCTGCACGCCGGCCTTGGAGGCCGCGTAGAGGGCCTCGATGAGCTCCGGGTCCACCAGGGAGTTCATCTTGGCCGTTATGACGCCGGGCCGGGACTTGGTCGAGGTCATGGCCTCGCGCGCGATGAGGCGCAGCAGGCGCCGGCGCAGGCCGTAGGGGGCCACCTCGATCCTGGCCCAGTCCGCGGGCTGGGAATAGCCCGTGATCATGTTGAAGAAGGCCGAGATGTCGGCGGCGAATTCCTCGCGCGAGGTGAACAGGCCCAGGTCGCTGTAGAGGCGGGCTGTGCGCTCGTTGTAGTTGCCCGTGCCCAGGTGCACATAGCGCCGGATGCCGTCCGGCTCGCGGCGCACCACCAGGCAGGCCTTGGCGTGGGTCTTGAGGCCCGCCACCCCGTAGATCACGCTGGCGCCCGCGGCCTCCAGGCGCTTGGCCCACTCGATGTTGTTCTCCTCGTCGAAGCGGGCCTTGAGCTCGACGAGCACGGTGACGCGCTTGCCCGCCTCGGCCGCGGCCTCCAGGGCGTTGATGATGGCGGAGCGGCGTCCCGCGCGGTAGAGGGTCTGCTTGACGGCCAGCACGTCCGGGTCGGCCGCCGCCTCGCGGAGGAACCGGGCCACGCAGTCGAAGCTCTCGTAGGGGTGGTGCACCAGCACGTCCTTCTCCCTCAGGAGCTTGAAGACGTCGTCGGCCTTCTCGAAATCGGGCGCCGGGCAGGGCTCCCAGGCGGGACGCTTGAGCGCAGGGAAGCCGGCCTGCAAGGCGAACTGGGAGACGCCCTTGAGGTCGATCCAGTCGTCCCACTGGTAGACCTCGGCGGAGGCCAGGTCCAGCCGCTCGCGCAGGAAAGCGGTCATGGCCGCGGGCGCGGCGGCCTCCAGGCGGACCACGGGGTTGCTGCGCCGGGCCTTGAGCGCCTCGGACATCATCTTCATGAAGTCCTCGTCGCGTTCCTCGTCCAGAGGCAGGACCGCGGCCCGGGTGGGCCGCATGAGCCCGGTGGCCGCCACAGTGTAGCCTTGGAACAGGGCCCCCGCGTGCAGGCGCAGGACATCCTCGACGAGCATGTAGCGGTAGCCTGTGTCTGCGGGCAGGGCCGTGAAGCGCGGCAGGCTGGCGGGGATCTCCACCAGGGCGTACTTCAAGGCGCCCTTGCCGCCGGAGCCGGCCAGGGCCGCTACGAGATAGAGTCCCAGGTTGGTGAGCGCGGGGACCTCGCGCTCCGGCGCCAGGGCGATGGGGGTCAGGATGGGCAGCAGCTCCCGCTGGAAATAGCCCTCCAGATGGGCGGCCTGCCGCGCGTCCTGGGTGCCCGGGAGCACGCGCCGGATGTCCGCGGCCTCGAGCTCGGGCGCCAGGGTCGCGGAGAAATAGCGCCACTGGGCGGTCATGAGCTCGCGGGCCTTGCGGCCCACGGCCCCGGCCGCGGCGGACTCCGGCTCCAGCCTGGGGAAGCGGTTCATGAAGAACTCGTCCATGTTGGAGCTCACGATGCCCACGAACTTGAGGCGCTCGAGCAGGGGGTTGGCGGGTTCCATGCCCTCGGCCAGGACCCGGGCCTGGAACTCGAGCAGGGAGAGCTCGCGGTCGAAGAAGGTCTCCGCCGGGACTTGGCTCAAGCGGACCTCTGCTTGAGGGAGACCGCAGCGCCGAAGACCTCGGCGAACATGTCTCCCTTGCCCTGCACGGCCTGACGCTCCAGGGCGACGTCCCCGGCTTCGGGACCCACCCAGAGGGTGTAGCTGTCCGCGGCCTTCTCCAGGGCGAAGTCCTGCACCTTCTGCTGGTGCGGGTTGTCCAGGGCGTCGGCCACGCGCAGGATGGCGGCGAGCTTGGACGTCACGGTCCGGTCGGGCCGGGGCAAAGACATGTAGGCCGTGTGCGTGGGCTTGGGCAGGGAGCGGCGGTGGTAGCGCACCACGTTGGAGACGATGTCCCGGTCCGACTTGCGCAGGCCGAAGATCTCCGAGGCGTTGACCAGGTACCAGGAATGCTTGTGGTGGCTGGTGGGCGAGATGTAGATGCCGATGTCGTGCAGGACCGCGGAGGCCTCCAGGAGCATGCGCTCCCGGGGTCCCAGCCCGTGCTCCTCCTGGAGCAGGTCGAAGAGCTTGACGGCCAGCGCCGCCACGTTGAGGGCGTGCGGCTCGTCGTAGCGGTACTTGCGGCCCAGGCTGCGCGCGGAGTTGCTCACCTGCCGCGAAACGTCCGTACGCCGGCCGCCCGAGGCCAGCTGCGCCATCTCCAGCAGGAGTCCGTCGCGGATGCTCACCATGGGCACGACCAGGCTCTCGACCTTGGTCTCGGCCAGGAAGCAGGTGGAGATGAGCAGGGAAGGGTAGAGGGTCTCGGCGTCGGCGAAGGCGATGGCGTACTTGGCGGCCAGCTCCTCGGGCGGGACCTTGGCCAGCGACCGGGAGAACTCCAGGAAATCCTTGACCAGGAGCACGGTATGGTCGGCGTCGGTGGGCCCTAAGATCTGCCGGGCGGCCAGGCGCATGTCCGAGCCCAGCGCGATGACGGTGTCCACCTCGCCCAGGTCGAATTCCCGCCGGATGTCCTCGCCCATGGCGTGCACCGAGCGCTTGACCACCCGCTGCATGACCCCGGACTCGCTGCGGCCGGCGGCCAGGCGCTCGGGCAGGCGCAGCGAGCCGATGGGCAAAGTCCGGGTGAGCTCCACCTTGCCTTTGGTCAGGACGATGACCTCGGTGGCGCCGCAGCCCACCTCCATGATGAGGCAGTTCTTCTTGGGGATCTGGAGCTTGTCCTCCAGGGCGCTCTCCACCGCGAGCAGGTCCAGGCGGTTCTCCTCGCTGCCCTCCACGACCTCCACGTCGATGCCCGCGGTCAGGAAGGCCCGGTCCACGAAGTTGTCGCGGTTGGCGGCCTCGCGCACCGCGGAGGTGGCGATGGCGTGGAGCCGCTTGACCCCGTAGGCGTCGGCCACGCTCTTGAAGTTGCGCAGGATGTCGATGGTCTCGCGCATGACCGGGGCCGAGATGCGGCCCGTGGTGAAAACGTCCTTGCCCAGGCGGACCGGCTGGGAGAGGTTCTCCAGCCGCCGGATGGGGGCCCCGGGGCCGAACTCGGCCACCACCATGCGCACCGCGCCCGAGCCGATGTCGATGACGGCGGCGGTCTCCTTGGCGGGGGCGGTCTCAGGCATCGAGACGCTCCCGGGCCCACTGGGCCGCGCCCATGACGATGGCCAGGTCGCCGAGCTTGGCCGGGGCCACGGCCACGTGCTTGGCGATGTCAGGCATGGCATGGCGGCGCATGGACTCCTCCGCCGCGGGCACGATGATCTCCCCCATGGCCTCCACCAGGCCGCCGCCCAGCACGATGCACTCGGGATCGAGCGTGTTGACCACGTTGGCCATGGCCAGCCCCACCAAGGCGGCCTTGCGCTTGACCAGGTCGCGCAGCTGGCGGTCCCCGGCCTCCACGGCCCGGGACAGGGCCCCGCTCTTGAGCTTGCGCACGTCGGCCCCGGCCTCCTTGAGGAGATGCGGCGCCCCGCCGCGCGCGGCCAAGGAGGCGGCCTCGCCGGCCAGGGCCAGCCGGCCGGCCAGGGCCTCCAGGCAGCCCCGGTTGCCGCAGCCGCAGGCCGGGCCCATGGCGTCTACGAAGATATGGCCGAGTTCGCCGGCGGCCCCGGAGGAGCCCCGGTAGAGCTCGCCGTTGAGGATCAGGGCTCCCCCGATGCCCGTGCCCAGGAAGAAGCCGGCCACATGCCCGCAGCCGCGGGCCGCGCCGAAGCGCTGCTCGCCGAAAAGCCCCATGTTCGCGTCGTTCTCCACCGCGGCCGGGACCTTGAGGAGCTTCTCCAGCTTGCGCGCCAGGGGATAGTCCTTGATGAAGGGAATGTTGGCCGAGGAGACGATGCGGTCGGTCTTGATGTCGAGCACGCCCGGGCAGCCGGCTCCGACCGCGGCCAGCCGGCCGGGCTTGAGGCCGGCCTCGTCCAGGGCCTTGGCCACGGTGGCGGCGATAGTGGCGAAGAACTCGCGCTCCCCGCCCGCGGGGTCGGTCTTGGCCTTGACCGAGGCCAGGACCTTGCGCCCCTGGACCACGCCCACGAGCATCTTGGTCCCGCCCAGGTCGATGCCGACGACGGCCTTGTCTTTCTTGGCCATAGGGGAACCATTCTACCAATTTGAGGGCCGGTGCCGGTCTCCGGGCAAGAGGCATCCTTTATAAAACGGAAAGACGGAAGTGGTTGGCTCACCCGAGAGTTGTCCTGACCGTCTCTTCAGCTCGGAGATGACAAAACGGACAGCCTAGCTCTCGGGTGAGCTGGCTGCTTCCGTTCTTCCGTTTATGAAGTCCTCTGCCGACCCGCTCCGGAGCGAGTCCGAACTCGGTCCGGACCGAGTTCGTGGATAACTCCTGATGAAACGAAAGGACAGAAGGGGCTGGCACAAGCGAGAGTTTTCCCGACCGTCTCGTCCGCTCCGAGGAGGAGCGATTTAATATACTCTGGCATCGGCAAAGACAGCGCCATGCCCAAGGTCCTGAGCTTCGGCGACCGCATCCGGCCGGGCCGCTACGCCCTCCACTCGCGCTTCGACCGGGCCGTGAACTTCCTCCAGGAGGGACGCCTAGCCAGCCTCGTCGCGCCGGAGGTGGGCGGCGGCCCCGTCAACATCGTCCTCCAAGGCCTCGACCTCTCCCGGCTCAAAAGCTTGGAGGTCCGCGCCGACGGCTTCGTCCTGGACGGCGCCGCCTTCCCCAAGTCCCCCCTCTTCGATTCCGCCCTGCCCCCCCGCTCCGGCGCCGAGCCTCGTCTGCCTTTGCTGCGCGAGCTGCTCCTGCGCAAGGCCCATCCCAAGAGCCTGGCATTCCTGCTCGACGAGTCCCGCCGCCAAGCCCTGGACTCGGGCTTCGAGCGCGTCCTGGCCGCTCAGCTGCAGGATGCGGCCGAGGACCTGCGCGCCGGGGACCTGGAAACCGGCGCCCGCGCCGCGGCCGGGGCAGGCTTCGGCCTGACGCCCAGCGGCGACGACCTGCTGGCCGGATTCCTATGGGGGCTCCACGAGCGCCGGCGCCTCTGCGGCGGGGACTTCTCCCGGGACATCGCGAGGGTCTACGCCGCGGCCTGCGGTATCGGAAGTTCCGCAGGTCCCGGCCGGACGGACGTCCTTGCGGCCGGGGCGCGCGGGGCCAACCCGCTCTCCGCGGCCTTCCTGGACAGCGCCCGGGAAGGCCGCTTCTTCGAGCGCCTGCGCGCCCTTCTGACCGGCCAGTCGAGCCTGGAAGAAGGCCTCGACGCCGTGCTCGCGGTAGGCGAGACCTCGGGCGCCGACACCTGCGTGGGCGTACTGCTGGCCCTGGAAAAGGAGGCTTCGCTATGGTCGTGAAAGGGACGGTCAAGACGGGCGCCTATTTCGACTCCGTGACTCTGATGGTCGCGGCGCGCGAGCTCTCCGCCAAGCCGGGAGTGCAGGACGCGGCCGTGGTCATGGGCACGGCAGAGAACCTGGCCATCCTCAAGGCCTCCGGCTTGCTCTGCCCAGAGATCTCGAAGGCCGGGGACACGGACCTGCTCATCAGCGTCAAGACCGCGGACGAGGCCTCCGCCAAAGCCGCCCTGGCCGAGGCCGAAGCCTTGCTCAAGAGCGTGCGCCAGCGCAAGGCCAAGGACTCCTCGTACGCGCCCAAGAGCCTGGAGACCGCCCTGCAGATCCTGCCCGGCGCCGACCTGGCCCTCATCTCGGTGGCCGGCCGCTACGCTGCGCAGGTGGCCCGCGAGGCCCTGGATAAGGGCCTGCACGTGATGCTCTTCTCGGACAACGTGCCGGTGGAGGCGGAGGTCGAGCTCAAGGAATCGGCGCGCGGCAAGGGCCTGCTGGTCATGGGGCCGGACTGCGGCACGGCCATCATCAACGGCGTGCCCCTGGGCTTCGCCAACGCGGTCTCCCGGGGCGAGATCGGCATCGTGGCCGCGGCGGGCACCGGGCTGCAGGAGGTCTCCTCCATCATCTCCAACGAAGGCGCCGGGATATCCCAGGCCATCGGCACGGGGGGCCGCGACGTCAAGAAGGAGGTGGGCGGCATCATGTTCCTGGAGGGCTTGAAGGCGCTGGCCGAGGATGAAGCGACCACGGTGATCGTGCTCGTCTCCAAGCCGCCGCACGAGAGCGTGCTCCAGAAGCTGGGCGCGGCCGTGAAGGCGGTCCGCAAGCCCGTGGTGGCCATGTTCCTGGGCGCCGAGCCCAAGACGGTCGCGGGCTACGGCATGACCGCGGCCGCGACTTTGGAGGAAGCGGCCCTGCTGGCCGCGGCGCTGGCGAAAGGCAAGTCGCCGGATTCGGTCCGGGACCGGCTCAAGCGCCGCGACGACGAACTGCGGGACCTCGCCCTCCAGGAGGCCGGGAAGTCCGCCAAGGGCCAGAGGTTCATCCGGGGGCTCTTCAGCGGCGGGACCTTCTGCGGCGAGACCCAGGTGATATTCCGCGGCCTGCTGCGCGAGGTCTTCTCCAACGCGCCGGTCTCCCCCTCCACGGAGCTCGCGGACGCCTGGAAGTCTCAGGGCCACGCGGTGGTGGACCTGGGCGAGGACGCCTTCACCGTCGGGCGGCCGCATCCCATGATCGATTTCTCCCTGCGCAACCGCCGCATCCAGGACGAGGCCGAGGACCCGGAGACGGCCGTGATCCTCCTGGACGTGGTGCTGGGCTACGGCGCCAACCTGGACCCGGCCGGCGAGCTGGCTGGGGCCATCGCCGCGGCGCGCCGGACCGCTTCCGATGCAGGACGACACCTGAACTTCATCTGCTCGGTGACCGGAACGGAGAAAGACCCCCAGGTGCGCAGCAAGATGGAAGCGGCGCTCCGGGAAGCGGGCGCCCTGGTCCTGCCGACCAACGCGGCCGCGGCCAGGCTCGCGGCGCGCATCGCCAAGGAGCTCGAGAAAGAAGCCCGGCCGGTGGTCTAGGTCTGACCTGAGCCCAGGCCGGGCAGGGGCGGGGCCTTGGCCTGCGCCTCGGCTCTCTTGGCATCGAGCTGGCGCCGCAGCGCGTCGAGCAATGCCTCGGGAGAGAAGGGCTTCTCGATGAGCACGGTCCCGTTGAAGGCCAGGTCGCTGGCCAGCACCCCGCCGGGATAGCCCGACATGTAGGCCACCTTCAGCCCGGGCCGCGCCGCGCAGAGTTCCTTGGCCACGGCCAGGCCGTGGGAGTCCGGCAGGATGAGATCGCAGAGCAGCAGGTCGATGCGCTCCTTGAGCCGGCGGCCCAGGCTCAGGGCCTCCTCGCCGGTGGGGGCGGAGAAGACCCGGTAGCCCTTCTCGCGCAGGATCCTCTTGACCAAAGCGCGCAGGGCCGCGTTGTCCTCCACCACCAGGATGGTCTCGTGCCCCTCTACGCCGGTCTTGCGCACCTCTCCCGGCACCAGAGCCTCGGCCCCGCCCTCGGCGCGCGGCAGGAAGACCCGGAAGACCGAGCCCTTGCCGGGTTCGCTCGCCACGGCGATGTGCCCGCGGTACTCCTTGACGATGCCCTGCACCGTGGAGAGCCCCAGCCCCGTGCCCCGGCCGACCTCCTTGGTAGTAAAGAAGGGCTCGAAGACCTTCGCCTGGACCTCGGGCGTCATCCCGGACCCCGTATCGTGGACCTCCAGGCACAGATAGTGCCCCTCCGGGATGCCGGCGGGAAGATGCGCCTGCCTGCGGCCGTCCACCGCGACGTTCCTGGTGGCGAGGGTCAGCCGGCCGCCGTGGGGCATGGCGTCGCGGGCGTTGACCACCAGGTTCATGAGGACCTGCTCGAGCTGGCCGCAGTCCATCTTGACCGGCCACGCCGAGGGATGCGCGTGCACCTCCAGCTTGATGTTCTCCCCCAGCAGCCGCCGGAACATCTTGGCCATCTCGTGGATGACCGAGTTGGCCTCCATGACCTTGGGCTGGACCACCTGCTTGCGGGTCACCGCCAGAATCTGGCGGGTCAAGGACGCGGCCAGGTCCGCGGCCTTGCGTATCTCCAGGCTCAGCGGCCGCAGGGGGCTCTCGGGGGACAAGCCCTCCAGCAGGAAGTAGTTGTAGCCCACGATGGTGGTCAGCACGTTGTTGAAGTCGTGGGCCATGCCCCCGGCCAGCAGGCCCACGGCCTCCAGCTTCTGGGCCTGCAGGAGCTTGGACTCGGCCTGCTCGCGCGGGGCCTGCTCGCGGCGCAGCCGCTCATTGGCCTCCCGGCTGAAGAAGAACAGCAGCCGCCAGGTGGCCGCGGCCACGGCCACGGCGCACAGAGAGCGCAGCACCGGCACCGGCAGACCGCAGAGGCGCAGGAAGGTCTCCTCGTTGAGGACCGAAGCCGGGAAGAAATCCGCCCGGGGCACGACCAGCCCGGCCAGCAGGGCGTAGGCGCCGAGGGCGACGGCGTCGGCCTTGAGGCAGCGCCGCGCCATGGGCGACTGTAGGGCGGGGTTCTCGCCGATGTGCAGGCCCAGTCCGGCCGCGGCCAGCAGGCCTCCGGGCAGGGCCAGCAAATAGCGGGGCCAGACCTCCGGCTCGCGGCCGCCGGCCGCCATCAAGGCCAGGCAGGCAGCCGTCAAGGCGGCGGTCGACCAACGGCTGGCAAGCCTGCTGGCGGGCCGGGACATGGCGCAGGCGCTGCGGCCGAACTCGTAGAGGAAGACGAACGAAGCCGTGAGCAGGACCACCCCGACGGGATGGACGAGGGGGTCGTAGCCCCGGCTGAGCTCCCAGAGGTCCGACCATTCATGCAGGCCGTGGAGGCCGGCGAAGGCCGCCAGCAGGGCCACCACCCTGGAGACCCTGTGGTCGCCGAGGTCGCGGCGCTGGACCGCGATGAGCAGGCCGGCCACGACGAAAGCCAGGCCGTAGAAGAAATAGGCCACGTCGAGGTTGGCTATCCAGAAAGCTCTCATCGCAGCCGTCCCCCGGAGCGGACGCTATGATTATAGTGTCTGGACCCGGTCAGCGCAATAAGCCTTATGTCAAGAAAAGTCATACTGTGTCAGTATTTTTTACTATCCTTTAACTATGCGCAGAGCAGCGCCAAAGTGTTATAATCCAGGAGAATCATGCCCATCAAGGACCTCTTCCAAGAAAAGCTCAAGGTCGTCAACATCGGCCTAGAATCCTTCAGGTCCGGGCTCGACCACGGCGGCGCGCCCTCGGTGCAGGTGGACTGGCGGCCGCCGGTCGCGGTGGACGCCGCGGCGCTCAAGACGGTGCAGGCCCGCGCCGGCGACATCAAGAAGGCCAACGCCAAGGCCGCCGCGAAAGTGCTCGCCGCCAAGCCCTTCCTCATCGGCCTGGAGAAGGCGCTCGACGTCATCCCCGGGATGAAGAAGGACCTCATCCTGCACGCCGGCCCTCCCGTCGCCTGGGAGCGCATGTGCGGCCCCATGCGCGGCGCGGTCATGGGAGCTCTGGTCTATGAAGGCCTGGCCAAGAATCCCGCGGAAGCCGCCAAGCTCGCCGCTTCCGGCGCCACGAAGTTCTCCCCCTGCCACGAGCATTCCGCGGTCGGACCCATGGCGGGGATCATCTCGGCCTCCATGCCCGTGTTCGTGCTCAAGAACGAGGAGAACGGCAACCTGGGCTTCGCGACCATGAACGAGGGCCTGGGCAAGGTCCTGCGCTACGGCGCCTACGCCCCCGAGGTCGTCCAGAAGCTCAAGTGGATGGAGACGGTCCTCTACCCGGCGCTCAAGAAGGCCGTGGCGAAGGTCGGGAGAGTGGACCTCAAGAACATCATCGCCCAGGCCCTGCACATGGGCGACGAAGTGCATAACCGCAACCGCGCCGCCACCTCGCTGTTCTACCGCGCCCTGGCCCCGGCCGTCGCCCGCACCGCGCCGGACCCAGAGACCGCCGCGCAGGTCCTGGAGTTCATCAACGGCAACGACCACTTCTTCCTCAACCTCTCCATGGCCGCGAGCAAGGTCTCGCTCGACGCCGCGCGCGGCGTCCCGAACAGTTCGCTTCTGACCGTCATGGCGCGCAACGGCACGGACTTCGGCATCCAGCTCTCCGGCACCGGCGGCGAGTGGTTCACCGGGCCCGCCCCGGTGCCCGACGCCCTGGACTTCGCGGGCTTCAGCAAGAAGGACGCCAACCCGGACATCGGCGACTCGGCCATCACCGAGACCGCCGGCCTGGGCGGCTTCGCCATCGCCGCGGCCCCGGCCATCGTGCAGTTCATCGGAGGCAGCGCCTCGGACGCTCTCGACCACACGCGCCGGATGTACGAGATCTGCGAGGCGGAGAATACCGTCTACCAGGTCCCGGCCCTGGACTTCCGCGGCACCCCCACGGGCATCGACATGGTCAAGGTCCTGGCCAAGGGCATCTTCCCGGTCATCGACACGGGCGTGGCGCACCGCGAGCCGGGCATCGGGCAGGTCGGGGCCGGCATACTCTCCGCGCCGCCGGAGCCGTTCCAGCAAGCCCTCGTCGGCCTGGCCAAGACGCTCCAGGAGGAGAACTCATGAAGACCAACGACTTCATCGGCCTGATGGGCAAGGTCAAGATGTACGACCTCACCCAGCGCCTGAGCGTGCACACCCCGCCGTGGCCGAGCTACATCCCCCTCTCGGTGCAGTACTTCAAGCGCATCGCGGGCGCGCACATGGGCCAAGGCGCCAACGGCCAGGTCATCACCACCTCCAACCACGTGGGCACGCACATGGACGGCGAGATCCACTTCCACGCCAGCGGCCGCTCTATAGGCCAGGTCCCCATGCACGAGTGGGTGGGGCCGGGCGCGGTGGCGGACATCTCCAAGGAGATGGAGGACTACGGCCTCTACGAGCCCGACCTGCTCAGGAGCAAGGTGGACATCAAGAAGGGCGACATCCTCATCATCAACACCGGCTATCACCGCTATGCCTGGGACCAGCCCCAGTCCGACGAGGTGCGCTACTTCGTCAAGCATCCGGGGCCGGGGCCGAGCTTCCACAAGTGGTGCCTGGAGATGAAGTTCAAGTGGATCGGCGTGGATTGCGGCAGCGCCGACCATCCCATGAACACCATCATCCGCAGCTGGCATCCCAAGTCCTTCGCGGAGGCCGACGAGAAGCTGCGCCAGGACTACGGCAAGACCTGGGACGAGATGTTCCCGCTCAAGACCTACTACCAGGTCATGCACCTGGTGCTCTTCCCGAAGAAGATCGTGCACGCCGAGAACCTGGGCGGCGACATCGACAAGCTCTCCAACAAGCGCGCCTACATCGGCTGCTTCCCCCTGCGCGGTATCGAGCTGGAGAGCGCCATGTGCCGCATCGTGGCCTGGGCGCCGTAAGGAGGCCGCATGCCCATCACCACCGAGTTCGCCTATCACAAGCCCAAGGACCTGGCCGAGGCCTCCGCCCTCCTGGCCCGCTACCAAGGCCGGGCCATGCCCCTGGCCGGCGGCACCGACCTCATCCTCTGGCTCAAGGAAGGGCTCAAGGCGCCGGAGGCGGTCATCGACATCAAGGGCATCCCCGAGCTCTGGCATCTCGATGTGAAGGGCGGTTCGCTGGCCATCGGGGCCCGCGTCACCTTCACCGAGCTCATCGAATCCGAACTGGTGAAGGAGCGCTTCCCCGTGCTCTGGGAGGCCTCCCGCACGGTGGCCTCCTGCGGGGTGCGCAACCGCGCCACCCTGGCCGGCAACCTCTGCGCCGCGGTGCCCTCGCTCGACGGCGCCCCGGCCCTGCTCGTCTACGACGCCTGCGTGCGCACGCGCGGCCCGGCCGAGGAGCGCGAGATCCCCATGTCGGAGTGGTTCACGGGCCCCAAGCGCACGGCCCTGCTGCCCGAAGAGCTGGTCGCCGCGGTCGAGCTGCCCCTGCCCGCGAAGAAGACCGCCGGCTGCTACGTCAAGCTGGGCCGCTACCAGGGCGAGGACCTGGCCCAGGTAGGGCTGGCCGTCCTGGCCGAGGCCGGCGGCACCTGGAAGCTGGCCTTCTGCGCCGTGGGCCCGGTCGCCAAGCGCGCGGAGAGGATCGAGTCTTTGCTCAACGGCAAGAAGCTCTCCGACGCGCTCATCGCCAAGGCCAAGGCCCTGGTGGCGCAGGAGATCTCCCCCATCACGGACATCCGCGCGAGCAAGGAATACCGCCTGCACATGGCGGCTGTGATGCTGGAGCGCGGCCTGAAGACCGCGGCGGCGCGGCTGGCCGGCAAGGGGCCGGCCTACGGAGCGAGCCTGATATGACCAAGGCCACGATCTCCCTCAAGCTCAACGGCATCGCGCGCAGCGTGGACGTGGAGCCCAACGACGTGCTCGTGGATGTCCTGCGCGACAAGCTCGGCGTCAAGAGCCCGAAGGTGGGCTGCGACCGGGGCGACTGCGGCACCTGCACGGTGCTGCTCAACGGCCGCACCGTGCGCTCCTGCCTGGTCCTGGCCGTAGAGGCCGACGGCAGCGAGGTCGTGACCCTGGAGGGGATCTCAAAGGATGGGCCGACCAAGCTGCAGAAGGCCTTCGTGGAGCGCTCCTCTTTCCAATGCGGCTTCTGCGCGCCGGGGATGGTGCTCTCGGCCACGGAACTGCTGCAGAACAACCCGCATCCTCACCGCGAGGAAATCCAGGAAGCCATCGCGGGCAACCTCTGCCGCTGCACCGGCTACTCTCCCATCATCGAGGCCATCGAAGCCGTTTCCCGAAAATAGGTCCGGTCCCCTACGGGGACCGGACCCCAGGTAGAAATCCGGGACACAATACCTATTTGTCCGAAATAGTATTGTGTCCCGAATTATTCCGAATTATTTCAGGCTGTCGCAGACCAGGCCGCCGATCAGACGCACGGCTCCTGACCATTTCGAGCCCACCGGGAAGCCTTTCCACTTGTCCTGGCTGAAATCGCAGGAATAGTCCTTGCCCGCGGCCGTGAAGCGGACCGTATAGGTCTCCTGCCGGGCCCCGAGGCGCTCGCAGCCCAGGCAGGAGCCTGAACGGATGGACGGCTCAGGCCAGGCCGGCTCCGGCTCCAGCGCAGCCCCCTCCTTCTTCTCGGCGCGGGCCCGGCGCCAGCGGTCCACCAGGTAGGAGCACTTAGAGTCGTAGACCGGCTCGGAACGGTACTTGGTATGGCACTCCTGGGACTCGCTGAAGGTGCCGTCGCCGCGATCCTTCTTGACCGTCTTGCAGGTCTCGCCGTCAGCCACCTGGCGGTGAGAGCGGACCTCGCGGCGCCGCGAGACGCTGTAGGCGTCAAAGGGCTTGTCGTCGCACCAGGAACTGTCGGAGACGGCTTGAAAACGCTCGACCTCGATCTCCCGGGACCAGGAATGGCCCGCCACTCTCAACGGCACGGCCCGGGTGTAGGAATGGAGGAAGATGAAAAGAGCCGCGCCAGCCAGGAAGCAGCCTAGAACGAGCTTCCACCAGAGGCGGCCGCCCTTGGCCGGCTCCGGCGCGGCCGGAGCCGGCGCCTCTCCGACCAGCTTGACCTGCCCCGCGCCTTCCATGGGCCCGCCGCACTGAGCGCAGAACTTCATCTTCGCGCTGACCGGGTTCTTGCAGTGCGGGCAGGTCTTGTCCGCGCCCGAGTACTCGTGGTCCTTGGCCAGGATTTTGTCCGCCTCGGCCGGGAAATATCTCTTGGCCGGGTTCTGCGGCGCGCCGCAGGCCGGACAGAAGCGGTGGCTCAAGCCCAGCAGCTTCTTGCGGCCGCAGTACTCGCAGTCCCACTGCATCTCATAGACCGTCTCCGCCATGGCCCAATCATAGCAATATGAGAAATACGAGAAAACCAGGCACCGCATAATGAACGAACGCTCATTTATTGCCAGCCGGATTCTCCGACGAGAGATAGGACCTTGGGCCCAGAGACCCCTAGGAAACAATCCGGGCCCCGCCATCCCTGATAGGCCCATACACCCGAACGCCTCCTATCCTATCATCTGGTCATGTCGACTGCGGCCGCGCTCCTCTGCCTGGTCATGACATCCCAGGCCTCCGCGGCCATGACTTTGGCCCTATCCCGCGGCGCAGCCGCGCCCGCGGTCCAGGTCGGCCCGCTGGTCCAGACCGGCCCCAGCCTGAACACGGAGTTCAGGCTCGGCGCGGTCCCGACCTTGGCGCCGGTCCTGGCTCCAGCCTTGGCGGCGCCGGCTCCTTTGGTCGGCCAGTCCATGGCCGCAGCCCCGATCCCGGTCATCCCCGCGCTCGCCCCGGCCGCAGCCCTTTCCGTGCAGGCCATGACCGCCCCGCACGCCGCGCCGGCCGCGGTCCAGGCCGAGTCCGCGCGCCTCTTCGACGGCGGCGGCCAGCGCGCCTCTTTGCCCGTGGCGGCCGACGACGAAGGCCCGGCCCCGGCGCCGCGCGTGCGCTACGGCCGGATCTCGGAGGACGGCTGGAGCCTGGCCAGCTTCAAGAGCGCCGCGGACGACAGCCCTATCTCCTATAAGTACCGGGAAGGCGCCAAGTCCCAGCCGCCCATGGTCTTCATCGGCGGCCTGGCCCTGGCCGAGAGCTACGACTCCCTCTTCGAGACCCAGTCCCAGGCAGAATCCGACCAGTACTTCGCCTGGCTGCGCGGCCACCAGCCCACCGAGTTCCAGCCCACTAAAGAAGTCTACGACGCCGACGCCCGGGACATGGCGCGCATGATCGTGCTCGCCTCCGAGCGCTCCGGCTCGCGCTCCGTGAGCCTCACCTTGCACTCTTACGGGGTCCTGGTCTTCCAGCGCATGGTCCAGCTCCACCAGGACCTCGAGGTGCAGCAGGCCATGCGCCTGCTCCAGGGCGAACGGGTCACCCTCATCAACACCACCACGCATTACGGCAACAGCGAGACCGCGGCCGGCGAGCAGTATGCGCAGATGGCCAAGATGATCCGGGCCATCGTCCAGCAGCTCGATCTCATGGACGCCTATGCGCGGGTCCTGGAGTCCTCGCTCAAGATGAACCCCTTCCTGGCGCCCATCCTGGTCCCGCAGATCTTCGCCCTCCAGATGCAGCGCGACATGCTCCTGGGCCTGGCCTCCCGGGGCGCGGTGGACGAGCTGCGCAAGCAGCTCTCCACCCCCTGGGCTCAGGCCATCGACCACGTCCGGAGGAACATCCTCCGGATCGTCGAACAGAACGCGGCCACGCCGGGCTGGCAGGAAGCCTTCCTGCGCCGGGCCAACGCCACGTCCTTGCTCGATTTCACGAAGGAGGACGTCCAGCGCATCCGCGACTACGGCATCCGCATGGAAATCATTCACGCGGCCCAGGACCAGCTCATCCCCTGGGTCAGCGCCAAACTGGCCTTCGAGCTCTTCGGCTTCAAGGTCCCGGACAAGGCGCCCAAGGCCGGCCGCGAGTTCCGCGACCAGAGCGGGATGTTCCACCTCAAGGTGGTGGACAGCGACCACTACTACCCGCTGCGCGAGCCGGCCCAACTCGACCGCGACCTCTACCACTAGGCCGCGACCCCGATGAACCCCTTCCGCGCCCTCGGACTGCGCGCCGGAGGCCCCCCGCAGCCCAAGGTGGAACGCCACGAGTTCTCCGACCTGTCCACCTATTCCGCCCGGAGTTCGGGCGGCCTGCCGCTGGACGCGCTCATGGTCGCGCCGCCGCGCGAGTTCTGGACGCCCCTGCCCGGCCCCCTGCCCGGGACGCTGCTCAGCGGCAGGCTGCCGCCGGAAGGGTGTGCCCGGTTCCTGCTGCGCCTGCCCAAGCATTGGCACGGCGGACTCGTGCTCTCCGCGTCCCCGGGCTTCACGGACGAGCACGGTTACGACCTCTACTGGTCGGACTTCCTTTTGGACGAAGGCTACGCATTCGCCTGCATGGACAAAGGCGTGCACGCGACTCTGGATGGAGACACCTTCTTCGTTCCCATGGACGGCTCCACCAGCATCCGCCATTGGCTGCGCCGGTTCCAGGAGCTGGCCGCCTTCGCCGCGGAGGAGACCGCCAAGCATTACGGCCGGGCCCCGGAGAGGATCCTCGCCGTGGGCGTGTCCAACGGCGGCTACCTGGTCCGCCGGCTCATCGAAGAATCCCCGGACCTGGTCCACGGCGGGGTGGACGTCTCCGGGGTGCTCTGGAGCCGGGAGCGGAACCTCCTGCTCTCTTTGCCCAGGATGCTGCGCGATGGCCTGAAGGTCGAGCCAGCCTGGGAGCAGGCCCTGGCCGTGTACCGCGGCCTCTACTGGACCTCGTCCTTGGCCGTTTTCATTGCGGACCTCGACTCTGATTACGCCGGCCCCCTGGAAGACTACGACCTCTCCAAGAGGCCGGCCAGCGTCCTCTCCGCCATCGCGGAGATCTCCAACACGGGCCGGCTCTCGCGCCCGCTGGTCTCCCTCTCCGGCGCCAAGGACTTCCTCATCACCCCGGAGGGGCACGCCCTGCCCTACCGGGACCTGGCCGCCCCCAGCGGCAAGCACCGGCTCATCCTCATCGACGACGCCACGCACGTGGACGCGGACCGGGCGCTCATCCCGCAGGCCCAGCCCCTGATGCCGCACGCCCACCGGGCCTTCCTCTCCCTGGCCCGCTAGAAAATACATGTTGACAGGAGCGGGGGGCCATGCTAAACTATATGAACGAACGAACGTTCATTTAGAGGGATCATGAAACCGACCGCCGAGAACCGGACCCGGATACTGAAGGCCGCGGCCTCCCTGTTCCGCAAACAGGGCTACCACGGCACCTCCACCCGCGAGATCGCCGTCAAGGCCGGGGTCTCGCTGGGCAACATCTACAATCACTTCCCCACCAAGGAGAAGCTCTTCGCCACCTTGCTGGCCGAGTACGAGGCCGAGTACTTCTCCCCGGACCAGCCCCTGGCCAAGGTCTTCACGAGCGCGCGCTTCCCGGACAACATCGAGGCGCTTGGGCAGGCCAGCAAGGAGACCGTGGAGCGCTTCGGCGACTACATGCGCCTGATCTACGTGGACATGGTCGAGTTCGACGCCAAGCACATCGGCCGCATATTCCTGGCCATGCGCGAGCGCTACTCGCGCGTCCAGCTGGCCGCGGGCGCCAAGGTGGCCAAGGACGTTGACCCCGTGGCCGCCATGATGATGGTGACCTTCGGCTACTTCAATTTCTTCATCATGGAGAGGCTCTTCAAGGTGAAGGGGCACTACGGCATGAGCGAGGACGAGGCCATCAAGTTCTTCGGCCGGGTCTACCGCCGCGGCGTGATGCCGCCCAACGACTGATAGAGAGGATATAGGAGGAATATATGCCCAAGATCATCGGAACCGGGATGCACATCCCCGAGAAGCTCGTGAGCAACGAGGAGCTCTTCAACCGCTTCGGCCGCGAGAAGCTCCCCGACATACTGGCCCGCATCGGCCACGGCGCGCGCTACCACTCGGCGCCCACGGAGTCCTCGGGCGACCACGCGGTCAAGGCCGGCCGCCAGGCCCTGGAAGCCGCCGGCATCCAGCCCGAGGAGGTCGACCTCCTGGTGGTGGCCACCGACACCCCCGCCTTCCTCTCCCCCGCCACTGCGGCCTTCGTCCAGCACCAGCTGGGCCTGCGCAACAGCGCGGCCTTCGACGTCAACTGCGCCTGCGCCGGGTTCGTCACCGCCATGGACACCGCGGTCAAGTTCACCCAGACCGACGCGCAGTACAAGACGGTCATGGTCATCGGTACCTACGCCATGAGCAAGTTCCTCGACCCCAACGACGGCGCCGCCTATCCCCTCTTCGGCGACGGCGCCGGGGCCGTCATCCTGCGCCGGGAAGGCCAGAAGCACTACCTGTCGTCCTCCTTGGCCGCGGACGGGACCTACTGGGACTACATGGGCATCTACGCGGGCGGCTCGGCCGAGGTGGCCAGCGCCGACTCCGTGGCCTCCGGCCGGCACCAGGTGCGCCTGCTCAAGAAGTTCCCAGCCACCCTCAACAAGGAGAACTGGCCGCCGCTCATCGAGAAGACCTTGGCCAAGGCCGGGCTGCAGAAGCAGGACGTCAACCTCTACATGTTCACCCAGATCCGCAAGACCACCATCGAGGAGCTCATGACCGAGTGGGGCTTCGGCATGCAGCGCACGCACTGCGTCATGGAGAAGTGGGGCTATACCGGCTCAGCCTGCATCCCCATGGTCATCCACGACGCCGTCAGCCAGGGCAAGCTGCGCCGCGGCGACACCTTCCTGCTCTGCGCCTCGGGCGGCGGCATGTCCATGGCCTCCCTGGCCATGAGGTACTGAGTATGGCCACCGCCCTTGCCGTTCCCCGCGGTTCGACGCCGCAGGCGTCGAACCCAAGACATAAGCCCGACCCATATCTCGGCAAGCTGGTCCACGTTGCCGAAGCCGTTGACCAGATCAAGTCGGGCAATGACGTTGTCGTCGCCCAATGCGCCTCGGAACCCCAGCTCTGCATGTCCCATTTCCATGAGATCGCGGACCGGGTCCAGGACGTGCGGGTCTTCTCCGTGCTCACGCTCAAGCCCTACGACTTCTTCGTCAAGCCGGAGATGAAGGGCCGCTTCGAACTGGCCTCCTGGTTCCACGCCCCGGGCGCGCGGGCGGCCCAAGCCGCGGGCGCGGGCACGGTCACCTACGTTCCCAACATGCTCCACCGCGCCGCGCTCGACCGCATCCAGGCGCGCCGGCCCGATATCTTCTTCGGCACCTGCACCCCGCCGGACCGGCACGGCTTCATCTCCCTGTCCTTGGGCGTGACCTACGAGAAGGACATGGCGGAGGCGGCCCAGACCGTCATCCTCGAGGTCAACCCCCGACTGCCGCGCACCTTCGGCGACACCACAGTCCACGTCTCCGAAGTGGACTTCTTCGTGGAGAACGACCAGGAAGTGCCCTCCCTGCCCAGCCCCCAGCCCGGTCCCGTGGAACTGGCCATCGGCGGGCACATCGCGGAGCTGGTGGAAGACGGCTCGACCTTGCAGCTGGGCATCGGCGGCATCCCCAACGCCGCGGCCTTGGCTCTCAAGGGTAAGAAGGACCTGGGCGTGCACACGGAGATGCTGGTCGACTCCATGATGGAGCTGGCCGAGGCCGGGGTCATCACCAACCGGCGCAAGGGGCTAGCACGCGACAAGTTCATCGCCACCTTCGCCATGGGCTCGCGCAAGCTCTACGACTGGATGCACGACAACCCGTCCATCGAGCTGCGCCGCGGCTCCTGGGTCAACGACCCCGCGGTCATCCGCCAGAACACCCGCATGGTCTCCATCAACACGGCCCTCATGGTGGACCTCACCGGCCAGGTGGCCAGCGAGTCCATCGGCCCGGTGCAGTACTCGGGAACGGGCGGGCAGACCGACACGGCCGTGGGCGCCAAGGAGGCCTACGACGGGCTGGGCAAGTCGATCATCGCCTGCGCCGCCACGGCCAAGGGCGGCACCGTAAGCTGCATCGTGCCCATGCTGCCGCAGGGCGCGGCAGTCACTTTGCACCGCGCCGACTGCGACCACGTGGTCACGGAGCAGGGCATCGCGCACATGCGCGGCCGCACTGTCCGCGAACGGGCGCGCAATCTCATCGCCGTGGCGCACCCGGACTTCCGGGGCCGGCTCACGGAAGAAGCCAAGAAACTCGGCTATATCTAAGAGAGGAACAGAACATGCAGATCAAGGACAGCGTAGCAGTCGTGACCGGCGGCGCCAACGGCATCGGCGAGGCGGTCTCCCGGTACCTGGCCAAGAACGGGGCCAAGGTGGTCGTGGTGGACATGTCGCAGAAGGACATCGACCGCGTGGTCGGCGGCCTCAAGACGGCCGGCGCTTCGGCCATCGGGATCAACGCCAACGTGACCAGCGAGGCCGACACCGCGCGCTTCTACAAGGCCGCCATCGACGCCTTCGGCCAGGTCAACATCGTGGTGGCCTGCGCCGGCATCATCCGTGACGGGACCATGCTCAACATCGACAAGGCCACGGGCAAGGTCTCCCGCAAGATGACTCTGGACAAGTGGCAGGCGGTCATCGACGTCAACCTCACCGGCACCTTCCTCACGGTGCGCGACGGCGCCGAGGCCATGGTCAACGGCGGCTGG
>JACRDS010000003.1 GCA_016212825.1 Elusimicrobiota bacterium
CCTGGCCGTCGCCGTCATCCTGGCCCTGGCCGTCGCCGTCCCGGCCGCCGCCATCGAGCTCTCCCTGGAGGAGAACCGCGCCGAGCGCGGCAACATCGGCTACGTGGACACCCAGCGCCTCTTCAAGCTCTTCCCGGAGACCATCCAGGCCCGCGAGAACTTCGCCCTGGCCGTGCGCCAGGCCGAGGACCAGATCAACCTGCGCAAGGCCGACATCCTGCGCCTGCGCAAGGAGATCGGAGAGCTCAAGGTCGAGCGCGCGGCCCTGGCCATGTCCACCCCGGCCGCCAGCGTCCCGCCAGCCCGGCCGGCGCCGGCCGTCACGGTCTCCACCCAGGCGGCCGAGGCCAAGCCGGTGACGCCGGCGGCGACCGCGGCGTACGAAGCGGTGCTCCAGCCGGCCGCCTCCACGACGACCGCCGCCGCCCTGCCGGGCTTCGGCGCCGCGCCGCAGGCCGCCCAGCCCCTGGTCATCAACCTGCCCGGCGCCACCACCGGTCCCATCGAGGTCGCGCCCCCAACCGCCCCCCCGGCCCCTCCCCCCGCGCCGGTCGCGGAGGCTCCGGCGCCCCCCGCTCCGGACGCCTTGGCCGCGGCACTGACCGCGTTCGACGAGAGGATCGCGCAGAAGGCCGACGAGCTCGCGCGCAAGGAAGCCCAGGCCCGGGACGAGCAGGACGCCGCCGAAAAGAGCCTCCTGGAGTTGGAGAGCCGCCGCTCCGAGATCCTGCTGGGCAAGATCTACCGCGCCGTGCAGGAGATCGCCCGCCGCGAAGGCGTCAGCGTGGTGGTGGACAAGACCGGCATCCTCTACGGGCACAACGCGGTGGACCTGACCGAGAAGGTCCTCAAGCATCTCAAGGGAGGCTAGGTGAGCATCGACCAGACCGTCGCGGAGATCACCCGCCTCGTGGGCGGGCAGGCCGAGGGTGACGCCGGGCTGCGCCTCTCCGGCATCGCCGGGCTCTCGGATGCCGGTCCGCAGGACCTCTCCTACCTCGACCTTGCCCACCAGAAATACCTGGCCGCCGCCGCCGCCACCAAGGCCGGCTGCGTGATCCTGCCCGCCGCAGCCCGCGGGGCCGCCTGCCCGGCCCCGGCCCGGATCTACGTGGAGAACCCCCAGCGCGCGGTCCGGCTGGTGCTGGAGGCCCTTGCCGCCCGCCAGCCCCGGCCCGCCGCAGGCGTCCATCCCCAGGCTGTGATCCATCCCGAGGCGCGCCTGGGCGCCGGGACCTCCGTGGGGCCCTTCAGCGTCGTGGAGCGGGGCGCCGAGATCGCAGACGGGGCCGTCATCGGGCCCCAGTGCTACGTCGGCGCGGGCGCCCGCATCGGGCGGGCCACGAGGCTCTATCCGCAGGTCACGGTGCGCGAGGGTTGCGTCGTCGGCGAGCGCTGCATCCTCCATCCCGGGGTGGTCATCGGAGCCGACGGCTACGGCTTCGACACGGACCGCCGGACCGGGACCCACCACAAGGTCCCCCAGCTGGGCAACGTGGTGCTCGGAGACGACGTGGAGATCGGCGCCAGCAGCACCGTCGACCGCGGCAAGCTGCCGCGCGATTCCACCGTCATCGGCGCCGGGACCAAGATCGACAACCTCGTGCAGATCGGGCACAACTGCCGCATCGGCCGGGGCTGTCTCCTCGTGGCCCAGGTGGGCATCGCGGGTTCCACCACGGTGGGCGACTTCGTCGTTCTGGGCGGGCAGGTCGGCATCGCCGGCCACCTGCGCATCGGCGACGGGGCCCAGGTCGGGGCCCAGAGCGGCATCATGGCGGACGTGGAGCCGCGGCAGATCCTCTTCGGCTCCCCCGCCCGGCCCCACCGCGAGGCTTTCAAACTCCAGGCCGTCTACGCGAAGCTCCCCGAGATGCATGCGGCCATCCGGGACATCCGCCGCAAACTTGGACTCGGCTCGGAAGAACCGGGCCGGAAATCGGAGGCGTGAAATGGAACAGCACCCCAGACAAACGACCCTCAAGGACGAGGTGACGCTCAAGGGCGTCGGCCTGCACACCGGCAACCGCTCGCAGGTCGTCTTCAGGCCGGCCCCGGCGAACTCCGGGCTGCGCTTCTTCCGCACCGACCTCCCGGGGACCCCGATGATCCCGGCGCGCCTGGAGTTCGTGGTCACCACGGTGCGGGGCACCAACCTCGGTCTGGGCGAGGCCAAGGTGCACACGGTCGAACACGTCCTGGCCGCCTGCACGGGCGTGGGACTGGACAACGCCGACATCCTGGTCTCGGCCAACGAGCCCCCCATCCTCGACGGCTCCGCCCTCCCCTTCGCCTCGGCCCTGCTCCAGGCCGGCCTGGCCGAACTCCCCGCCCCCAAGCGCGCACAGATCATCCCGGGCGAGGTGGTCTACGCCGACGGCGCGGCCCGCTACAGCGCCGTCCCTTCCGACGGGTTCTCCATAACGGCCACGCTCGTCCACGACCATCCCCTCATGCCGAAGATGACCCAGACCGTCCGCGTCGACGGGGAGTCCTTCCTGCGCGAGCTGGCTCCCGCGCGCACCTTCTGCTTCGAGCACGAGGTGGCCTTCCTGCGCTCCCAGGGCCTGGCCCAGGGCGGGTCCCTGGACAACGCCATCGTCATCGGCAAGGACCGGTTCCACACCAACTCCGAAGGGCTGCGCTTCCCCGACGAGTTCGTGCGCCACAAGATGCTGGACCTGGTCGGGGACCTCACCCTGGTCGGCCGCCCCCTGTTCCGGATGCGGGTCGAGGCCCAGTGCCCGGGGCACGCCCACAACGTGGAGTTCGCCAAGCGCCTCGCCGCGGCCGCGGCGTCCCGGCGGCGCAAATCCGTCTCCGTGGAGGCCTGAATGCACGACGAGAAGACCGAACCGAAGGACCTGCCGCCCGTCGTCAGGACGATGGACACCCGGGCCATCATGAAGGCCATCCCCCACCGCTACCCCTTCCTGCTCGTCGACAAGGTCGAGATCCTGGAGGGGGAGAAGCGCGTCATCGGGACCAAGTGCGTCACCGCCGACGAACCCTTCTTCGTCGGGCATTTCCCGGGGCATCCGGTCATGCCCGGCGTGCTCATCATGGAATCCATGGCCCAGACCGCGGCCGCCATGGTGCTCTCCCGTCCGGATTTCGCGGGCAAGCTGGCCTACTTCATGGGCATCGACGAGGCCAAGTTCCGCCTGCCGGTGCTCCCGGGCAGCGTGCTGCGGATGCACCTGGAGGCCCAGCGCGTGGGCCGCATCGGCAAGTTCCGCGGCGACGCCTACGTGGACGGCAAGCTCGCCGCCGAGGCCGTCCTCACCTTCGCCGTGGTCGACAAGGAGAAATGATGGGCATCCACCCGACGGCCGTCGTCCACCCCGCCGCCAAGATCGACCCCAGCGTCGAGATCGGCCCCTTCGCCGTCATCGGCCCGGACACCGTCATCGGCCCGGGCTGCTTCATCGGCCCGCACTGCGTCGTGGAATACGCCACCCTGGGCCGGGAGAACCGCTTGGCGGCCTCCTGCTTCGTGGGCGGCCCGCCGCAAGACCTGCACTACAAGGGCGAGCCCACGCGCCTGGTCATGGGCGACCGCAACACGGTGCGCGAAGGCGCGACCCTCAACCGCGGCACCACAGCCACCCACGAGACGCGCATCGGCTCGGGCTGCCTGTTCATGGCCCTCTCGCACGTGGCCCACGACTGCCGGGTCGGCAACAACGTCATCATGGCCAACGCCACGGGCCTGGCCGGGCACGTGGAGGTCGCGGACAACGCCATCCTCTCGACCATGATCGGGGTGCACCAGTTCACGCGCATCGGGCGCATGGTCATGGTCAGCGCGGGCTCCATGATCGGCAAGGACGTCCCGCCCTTCTGCGTGGCCCAGGGCGACCGGGCGCACCTGCGCGGCCTCAACCTGGTCGGCCTGCGCCGCTCGGGCCTGAAGCCTCCCGCGATCCGGGCGCTGAAGGACGCCTACGCGACGCTCTTCCTCTCGGGCCTGCGCCTGGATGAGGCCGCGGCCAAGCTGCGCGCCGCCGGCCCCACTCCCGAGGTCGCCGAGATGCTGGACTTCATCGCCAAGACCAAGCGCGGCGTCACGCGGCCTTTGTCCGGGAAGGCCGAGGAAGAGGAGGCCGAGGTCTGAGCGAACCCATCGGCCTGCTGGCCGGCTCCGGACGCTTCCCCCTGCTCTTCGCGGAGGAAGCGCGGAGGATGAGCGTCCCGGTCGTGGCCCTGGGCATCAAAGGCGTCACGGACCCGGCCCTAGAAGGGCTCGTCGGGAAGGTCCAGTATTTCACGCTGGGCCAGATCTCCAAGCCCATCGCGGCCTTCAAGGCCGCGGGCGTGCGCCGGGCCGTGATGGTGGGCAAGGTCCAGCACGCATCCCTCTTCGGCGGCGTGCTGCCGGACCTGCGCGCGGTGAGGGTCCTGTCCTCGCTCAAGGACAAGCGCACGGACACCATCCTGCGCGCCGTGGCCGACGAGTTCGGCAAGGACGGCATCGAGCTGCTCTCCTCGGCCACCTTCCTCTCCCACCTTCTGGTGACGGAGGGCCCCCTGACCCGCCGGCGCCCCTCCGCCGACGAGCTGCGCGACATCCGCCTGGGCTGGGGCGCGGCCAAGGCCGTGGCCGGCTGCGACATCGGCCAGACCGTGGTGGTGGGGCAGGGAGCCGTGGTCGCGGTGGAGGCCATGGAAGGCACGGACGCGGCCATCCTGAGGGCGCGCGACCTGTCCCGTTCGCACGGCCAAAAGGCCGTGCTCACGGTGGTCAAGGTGGCCAAGCCCCGGCAGGACCTGCGCTTCGACATCCCGGTCCTGGGGCTCGACACGCTCAAGGTCTGCGCCGAGGCCGGGGTCAGCGCCCTGGCCGTGGAGGCCGGGACCAGCATCATCTTCGACAAAGAGGAGTTCCTGCGGCGGGCCGACGAACAGAAGCTCGTCATCCTGGGCGTGCCGGCCGCGGGACCGGAGCCATCATGAGCCAGCCCCCCCGCATCAAGATCGGAGTCCTGGGCGCCGGGAAGATCGGAACCCTGCACGCCAAGGTCCTGACCAAGACCCCGGACTTCGAGCTGGTCGGGGTCTGCGACACCAACCTCTGGCGGGCGCAGTTGGCCGCCTGGCAGTGCAACACGGTGGCGGTGCGGGACTACCGCGACGTCATCGACAAGGCCGACGCGCTCATCGTGGGCGTTCCCACCCCCCTGCACCACGAGGTGGGCCTGGCCGCCATCCGGGCGGGCAAGCACGTCCTCATCGAGAAGCCCATCGCCGCCTCGGTGGAGGAGGCCAAGGAGCTGCTCGCCGCCGCCGAGGAGCAGAACGTCGTGCTCATGGTCGGGCACGTGGAGCGCTTCAACCCCGCCGTGCTGGAGGCCATCAAGCACATCCGCAGCCCGCGCTTCATCACGGTCGAGCGCCTGGGCCCCTACGACCCCCGCATGAGCCACATCGGCGTGGTCCTCGACCTCATGATCCACGACCTCGACATCCTGCTCACCCTGGTGGGCTCCCCGGTGGAGTCTTTGGAGGCGGTGGGGGCGCATCTCCTGAGCCAGAAGGAGGACATCGCCAACGTCCGGGTGCGCTTCAAGTCCGGCTGCATCGCGGACCTGACCGCCAGCCGCATCTCCCTGGACAAGAGCCGCAAGCTGCGGGTCTTCCAGAAGGACTCCTACATCTCCCTGGACTACGGCAACACGGCGCTCAAGATCGCCAAGAAGAAGGCCCCGGTCATCAAGAGCCTCAAGGACGTGGAGGTGGTGCGGCCCAAATTCCCGAAGACCGAGCCCCTGCGCAACGAGCACCTGCATTTCCTGGACTGCATCCGCCACAACCGCAAGCCCTGGCCCAGCGGCGAGCACGGCATCGAGGCCCTCAAGCTGGCTCTGCAGATATCCGAGGAGCTGCAGCGCTACGAGGTCTCCGACTACACCCAGACCCGGTCCTTGATCCCCTCCTGGGCCGAGGACCTGGGCCGCATCGCCAAGACCGTGGGCAAGGACATCCTGCGCGGCGACTGAAGCCCTCGTGGACCAGCCTCTCATCCTCGTCGTGGCCGGCGATCCCTCCGGCGACCTGCACGGCTCGCGCCTGGCCCGGGAGCTCCGGGCCGGAGGCGCCCGCGTGGCCGCCGTGGGGGGGCCGCTGCTGCGGCGGGAGGCCGACGAGTTCCTGGAGGACCTGGCCTCGCACGCCATCACGGGCTTCTGGGAGCCGGTTGCCAAGGCCGGCTTCCTGCTCGGGCTGGGCCTGCGCCTCAAGAGCTGGCTGTCCTCCCGCCGGCCCGCGGCCGTGGTCTGTGTGGACTACTACGGTTTCAACCGCCGCGTCCTGGGCCTGGCCCGGGACGCGCGCGGGACAGCCTACTACTGCATCAGCCCGCAGGTCTGGGCCAGTCGAGCCGGGCGAATAAGAACCCTGAGTCGACTGGTGCGCCGCATGCTGGTCATCTTCCCCTTCGAGGAGAAGCTCTACCGCGAGGCGGGCGTGCCCTGCTCCTTCGTGGGCCACCCGCTCCTGGACCTCATCCCGGAGCCTGCCGCCCGGCCGCCGCTGGCGCCGCCGTTCACCATCGGCCTGCTTCCGGGCAGCCGGTCCTCCGAGGTCAGCCGTCATCTTCCGGTCTTCCTGGAGGTCCTGCGCCGGCTGCAGTCCGACCATCCGGGGACCCGCGCCCTGCTCTTCGCCTCCCCCCACCTGCCGGACTCGGCCTACGCGGCCGCGACCGGCCGGGCGGAGCTGGTGCGCGAGGAGGGCTACGCCCGCCGCGCCGGCCTGGACCTGGCCCTCTGCTCGTCGGGAACGGCCACCCTCGAGAACGCCCTCCTGGGGGTCCCCATGGTGGTGGTCTACAAGATGTCCTGGCCCACCTACCTGGTGGCCCGGGCGCTGATCCAGGTGGAGCACATCGCCATGGCCAACCTCCTGGCCGGCCGCCGCCTGGTGCCTGAACTCATCCAGCACGAGGCCACGCCGGGCGGAGTCTGCGCCGCGGCTAAGGCGCTCCTCGAGGACCCGGGGCGCTACGAGCGCCTGCGCGGGGACCTGCTGTCCCTGCGCCGGGCCCTGGGCGAGCCGGGCGCGGCCCGCCGGGCCGCCAAGGAGATCCTGGCCGCATGAGCACGCCGGCGCGTTTCTGGGCCTACCTGCGGCCGCACCGGCGGCGCTTCGCCTGGGCCGTGGCCGCCATGTGCGCGGTGGCCGCGTTCAACGGCGGGGCGGTCCTGTTGCTCAAGCCCATCGTGGACCACATCCTCATCGCCCGGAACCTGCGCATGCTCTGGCTGGCCGCGGCCGCGGTACCGCTGCTGATGGCGGGCAAGACCGCGGTCTCCTACGCGCAGAACTACCTCATGAGCTGGATCGGACAGAGCGTGACGCAGAGCATCCGCGAGGACCTCTTCCGGCGGCTGCTCGATTCCCCGCCGCGCTCCGGGGCCGCCGAGGTCCTCACGCGGGTCACCAACGACCTGGCCGTGGTGCAGACCGAACTGGTCTCCGTGCCGCTCTACCTCATCCGCGACTCCATGACCTTGGTCGTGCTGACCGGCTCGCTCTTCTACCTGGACTGGCGCTTCGCCCTGGTGGCCCTGGCCGGCACGCCGGCCACGGCGGTCGCCTTCATCGTCATCAGCCGCAAGGTGCGCCGCTACAGCCTGCAGAGCCAGGCTATGATGGAGCGCCTCACGGACCGGTTCGAGGGCGGCCTGCGCGGCCTCCTGGACCGGCAGGCCCCCGCCGCCGGCGCGCTGGAGGAGTTCCGGACGGAGAACGCGGTCTTCTTCGGCTTGGCCATGCGCGCCCTGCGCGCCGCGGCCCTAGCCGCGCCGCTCATGGAGCTCTGCGGCTCTTTGGCCGTGGCGGCCCTGCTCTACGTGGGCGGCCGCGAGGTCATCTCGGGCCAGATGACGCCCGGGGCCTTCTTCGCCTTCCTGGCCGCCTTCCTCTCGGCCTACGCGCCGGTCAAGAACCTGGCCCGCACCAACGCGGACCTGCAGAGGGCGCTGGCCTCGGGAGAGCGGATCTTCGAGCTCCTGGACAACGCGCCCGCGGAGGCTTCGTGTCGCCCCTAGGCAAGGAGGCCCTCGTCGCGCAGTTCTCGGCCTACGCGGCGCACGTGGACACGGCCATCCTGGGCAAGGCCTACGATTTCTCGGCCAAGGCCCACGGCGCCCAGGCGCGCGCCTCGGGCGAGCAGTACTTCGTGCACTGCCAGTCCGTGGCCACCTCTTTGGTGGAGTGGAAGATGGACCTGCCCACCATCTGCGCGGGCCTGCTGCACGACACGCTGGAAGACACCCCGGTCACCGAGGCGATCATGCGCGCGGAGTTCGGAGATGAGATCACGCGCTTGGTCGTGGGGGTGACCAAGCTCGAGCACCTGGAGTACTCCTCGCGCGACGACGTGCAGGCGGAGAACTGGCGCAAGATGCTGCTGGCCACGGCGCAGGACATCCGGGTCATCGTCATCAAGCTGGCCGACCGCCTGCACAACATGCAGACCCTGGGCTATCTGAGTCCGGAACGGCAGCAGCGCATCGCCCACGAGACCATGGCCCTCTACGCGCCCCTGGCGCACCGGCTGGGGATGTTCCAGCTCAAGGGCGAGCTGGAAGACCTGGCCTTCAAGCACCTCTGGCCCAAGGAATACGCGGACCTGGAAGCCAAGGTCAGCGCCCTGCTGGCGGCCCGTGAGTCGACCTTGCGGAAGTTCAAGGAGGCGGTGGAGAAGGCCCTGGCCAAGTCCGATATCCCCCACCGCATCCTCTCCCGCACCAAGAGCCTCAACTCCATCTACGGCAAGATGCAGAGGCAGGACAAGCCTTTCGAGGAGATCCAGGACTCCCTGGGCGTGCGCATCATCACGGACAGCATCTCCAACTGCTACGCCCTGCTGGGCATCGTGCACACGGAATTCAAGCCGGTCTCCGGCAGCTTCACGGACTACATCTCCATCCCGAAGATGAACCTCTACCAAAGCCTGCACACGACCGTGATGGGGCCGGGCGGGGAGCTGGTGGAGATACAGCTGCGCACCGAGGAGATGCACCGCACCGCGGAGTACGGCATCGCGGCGCACTGGCGCTACAAGACGGGAGAGCACGCCAAGGACCTGCACCTGGAGGAGAAGCTCAATTGGCTGCGCCAGTGGATCGAGTGGCTCCAGGACCTCAAGAGCCCGCGGGAGTTCCTGGATTCCCTGAAGACCGACCTGGAGCTCAACCAGGTCTTCGTGTTCACCCCGGCCGGGGAGGTCAAGCCCTTGCCCGCAGGCGCCACGCCGTTGGACTTCGCCTTCGCAGTGCACACGGACATCGGCTATTCCTGCGTGGGCGCGCAGGTGAACAACAAGATGGTGCGCCTGGACTATCAGCTGAAATCGGGCGACATCTGCAAGATCATCACCAAGCGGGGCTCCATGCCCAAGAAAGACTGGCTGATGTTCGTGAAAACGGCCCGGGCGCGGTCCAAGATACGGCATTACCTGCGCGAGAAGGGGATCGTGGCTTGACGGTCCGCCCCGTTGTGCGCCCTCTCCTATTTTGGTAACATCTCAGAATGCCTCAGAAGAGCTATATTCAGAGTCCCAGGTCCGCGCCCAATGAGCGGCGCTGGCACTACATCGACGCCAAGGACCAGATCCTCGGCCGCATGGCGACGCGCGTGGCCACCTTGCTGCGCGGCAAGCACAAGCCGACCTACACCGCCTTCGTGGACTGCGGCGACTGCGTCGTCGTCACCAACGCTTCCCAGGTGCGCCTGAGCGGCAACAAGATGGACCAGAAGTTCTACTTCAGCCATTCCGGCTACGCGGGCGGCGCCAAGACCATGCCCGTGCGCCGGCAGATGGAGAAGGACCCCCGCAAGGTCGTCTACCTCGCGGTCAAGCGCATGATCCGCAACAACAGGCTGCGCAGCCGCCAACTGGCGCGCCTCAAGATCTTCCCCGGCGAGCAGCCCAAGGCCGCGGCGAAGGCGAGTTGAAAGAGAAGGAACCCCAAATGACCCCAAAACACGACCAGATCTGGGCGACCGGCCGGCGGAAGACCTCCGTGGCGCAGGTCCGCCTCATCCCCGACGGCGCCGGCAAGGTGACCGTCAACGCCACCCCCGCGGAGGCCTACTTCCGCGGCCAGGAGCGCCGCCTGCGCGACGTCCTGGCGCCCATCGGCGTGGCCGCCGAGGAAGCCAAGAAGTACGACTACGCCGTCAAGATCGTGGGCGGCGGACTCACCGGACAGGCCGACGCGGCCCGCCACGCCATCGCCCGGGCCCTGGTCAAGCTCGACGAGAAGAACAAGAAGGCGATGCGCGCCAACGGCTTTTTGACCCGCGACCCCCGCATGGTCGAGCGCAAGAAGTCCGGCCAGCCCAAGGCCCGCAAACGGTTCCAGTACTCCAAGCGTTAGGATCGTTGAGCCCGAAAGAGCGGATCAAGATACGGGGCCTGGCCCGCCTGGCGGCCTGGATCTTCGGGGCCTGGGGAGCCGTGGTGACGGCCAAGGCCCTCTACGACCTGTTCCTCGGCGAGCCCGAGTCCAACCTCTTCTCCCCCCGCAAGTGGGAGTTCGTCACCCAGGCGCAGTGGCTGCGCTACGGGGGCTTCGAGCTCGCCTACGGCCTGGCCCTGCTGGGCCTGGCCTGGTACTGCCTGGCCTTCTCCCGGCTCCTGCCCGAGACGATCGAACGCCCCAGGCAGGAACCAGAGTTCAGGCTCTTCGACTAGCCCGGACTACTTGGCCTTGCCGCCTTTCCTGGCGCCGGCGTCCGGCTGGCCCATGTCGCCGATCGGCGGATGCCCGGGAGGCATCATCCCCGGATTCATTCCCATGCCCATCCCGTGGGGAGGAGGCATCATCCCCGGCCCCGGGCCGGCGCAACTGCGGTTCGCAGACGACTTGGAGTGGCAGGTGAGGGCGCAGAGCAGGCCCAGGACCCCCGCGATCATGAGCACGCCGGCCAGGGCATTGCCTATCCTCTTGACCCAGAGGCCGGACTCCTTGGCAGCCTGCAGAAGGACCCAGTACCCCAGCACCGCGACCACCGCGTAAGCGGCCCCGGCCAGGAGCCCGTCGGCGCAGGACCCGCAGCCGCCCGCGGACTGGCCGCAGCCGTACGCAGTCTGGGCCGTGGCGGGCAAGGACAACGACAGCATCATCGATAAAGCTCTCATTAAAGGACCTCCCTGCTGTTCTTCAGTCTACCAAAAAGGGACCGCCCAGGCGCAAGGCGCCCGGGCGGTCTGTGGTCGTCGGAAGCTTAGAGCTTCTTGACGTTCGCGGCGCGCGGTCCCTTGTCGGACTGCTGCACGTCGAACTCGACGGCCTGGTTCTCGGCCAAAGTCTTGAACCCTTCACCGGTGATGGCCGTGTGATGGACGAAAAGATCTTTGGAGCCGTCATCCGGCGTGATGAAGCCGAAGCCCTTCTGGTCGTTGAACCACTTCACTTTTCCCGTAGCCATTATGTTTGTATTCCTCTTATTTGACTGCTTTGCTCACATACGTCTGTGGCGAGGGTATCGTCTACCCTTAGCTATATTATAGCAAGAAACCCCCCTGAAAGACAGGCCGTTAACAAGCCCGAAATGTCTCAGCCGCGCCGCTCCGGCCGCGGCGCGCAGAGCTTGTCCGCCATGCGCTCCACGAAGGCCAGCATGCCGTTGGCGCCCAGGAAGGGCCGCTCATAGAGCGCGTGGCTGCGGTAGCTGGGGAACCCGAACTCCAGAGTCGGGAAGCGCAGGCCGTGGAAATCCTGCTCGCACCAGCAGGTCACGAAGAGGTCCAGGGGAGCCTGCACGATGCGGCGCACCTCCGGCGATGAGGAGCGCGGGGCGCACAGCACCGAGAACGGCCGCTCTTCATGCCCGGCGGCCGGGATGCCCTTGGACCTCACGATGGCCCCCTCCATCTTCAGGCCCAGGTCCTCCGCGATGTCCAGGAAACCCTCGAAGAGGTAGGGGTCTCCCATGAAGGCGACGCGGCGGTTGAGGAAGTACTGCGGGGCGATCCACTTCAGGCGGGGGACCACCCGGGAGAGCTCGGAGGCGATGAATGCCTCGGCCTGCTTCGCCCGGCCCGCGGCCTTGCCCACGTCGCGCAGGAAGCGCTCGGTCTTGGGCAGGCCGAAGGGCAGCTCGGTCTCGACCAGCTTGGCGCCGGCGGCCCTGGCCAACGCACGGGCCGCCGCCCGGCCGTAGGGCAGCGAGACGACGAGGTCCGCCTCGGCCGCGCGCTTCAGGGCCGCGGCCGGCTCGCCGCCCAGCCACACCGAGACCGTCTCCAGGCCCAAGGCCGAGAGCATCCGGCGCAGCTCGGCCAGGTTGCCCAGGTGGTCCGCCTCGTTGCGGTCCATGAAATAGCCGACGATGACGGCCTTCTTCGGAGGCCCCTTCCTGGCCTTGGCCTTGCCGTCGAAGCCCAGACCGCGGACCAAGGCGCTGAGGACCTGGCCGTAGCCGTCGAGCCAGTCGCCGATGAGGGAATCCGGCGGAAGGTCGATGGCCGGCTTCTGGAGCCGGCCCGCCAGGGAACGGATGATGCGGCCGTAATCCACGCCCGTGATGGAGCACATGGGCAGGGCCGTGACGAAGACCAGGCCGGACTCCTTGAGCCCGTCGATGGTCCGGAGTTGGCGCCGGATGATCTCGTCGTGCTCCTTGACCACGCCGCGCGAGCAGACGTTGCTGAAGGCCACGCGGTGGCGTCCGCTGATGCGCAGGAGCGTGGAGGCCAGGTCGTGGCGGCCGTGGATGAAGTGGGACTTATAGATCAGGCAGTCCGGCCCGTCGCCCAGGATGTAGGCGTCCGGGATGGCATTGACCGCCAGATAGACCCCCAGGAGGGTCGGGAAGTTCATCGGTCTGCCGTGGCCTTCGGACATCAGTCCTCCCCCATGAAGCGCGCGTAGCGCCGAGCGAACGGCCAGCGGCAGATGCCGCCGAGCTTGCGCAAGCTGCGCACGGCGCCGGCCAGCCCCATCTCGAAGCAGTCCAAGGAGAACTGGGCCTTGCCCGCCCGGGCCAGCCGGTTGTCATAAGTGTACTCCGAGTAGACGGCCTCGAAGCGCCCGTCGCGCAGCAGCCGGTCCAGCTCTTCCTGAGTCCGGAAGAAGCGCAGACCCGGAACTCCCTTCCTCTTCGCCTCGCCGCAGCAGAGGATCTCCACGCCCAGGCCCATCTCGCGCAGGACGCGCAGCAGCGGCACTCCCCAGGTCTGAGAAGGATCGGTGAGCCGCCGCATGTGGAATCCGTCCACAACGAAAGCCACGCCGCGGCCGCGGACCTCGCGGCGCGCCGACTCCCATTCCTTGGCCAGGTCTTTGGAGGCCCGGGCCAGGGCCGGCGCTACCCGGCCCTTGCGTCCCAGTCCCCGCGCCACTGCCTGCGCCCAGCCCAGCGTCCCCTCCCAGCCATAGGGGGCATCGAGCTTCAGCGTCTTGATCGGCAGGTGCTCGAAGAACTCCTTATAGGTCTTGGCGTAGGCGCCGTTGGGGTAGAGCACCTGGGCCTCGGCCGCGAGATAGCCGCGCGCCGCGTCGATGTCGAGGTGCGGCATGACCCGGGCATGGACCTCCACGCCCGCCTCGCGCAGGAGGGCGACGAGCTCCTGGAGGGCCGGCCCGTTGGGGAAGCCCACCAGGTTCACGGTGCCCGGGCGGCGCCGCACCTTGGCGAAGGAGGGGTCCTTCTGCAGGTTGCGGAAGAGCGCCAGGCAGACGTCGAAGTCCTCGCAGGAGCCGGAGGTGTGGTTCATGTATACGATGGGGACCTTGGTGCGCTTCTGCCAGCGCGCCACCACGGCCTCGGCGTCGTCGCCGATGACGGTCGGGATGCAGGTGGAATGGACCACCACCGCCCGGGCGCGGCCCTCGGCCTGGGCCACGGCCGCGGCCAGGGCCTCGTCGAGCTTGCGCCCGCCGCCGTGGATGACGTCGAGGTCGCGCAGGTTGGTCATCACGTTCCAGCGCCCCTCGCCCTCGTCTCCCCGGTCCTGATTCCGGCGCCGCCCTTTCTTCTCCCGCTGCGGGGGCCTTTCCTCCTCCCCTCCTTCCACATAGGGCGGCCAGGGGAATTTGAAGAAGGCCGGCAAAGACGGGTCGTTGTAGTTGGGCGTGGCGAAGGAGCACTCCAGGTCCTGGTGCCAGACGTTGACCACGGGGGTGCTCCCCTCCAGACACATGCGCACGTTGCGCCGGGTCTCGAAGTCGCAGAAGAAATTGCGCCACTGGTCCGCGGCGCCCCAGACCTGGGAGTTGGGGCCCGGGTCGTTCTCCCAGAGCGAGCCGTGCCAGGCGGCCAGGTCCTTCTCCGAAGGACCCTGAGGCCCCGGGTCGGGCCCGGGACCCGGCTCGGGGCCGGGACCCGGCTGCCGCTGTTGAGGCAGGGCGGGGACGGCTTCCGGCTTAGGCTCCGGGACGGAGGAGGCAAAGCCCTTGTGCGACAGCTCGTGGAAGAGCTCGTCCGGATACGGGGTCGGCACCTTGGCCTTGGCCCGGTCATAGCTCCACAGCGTCTTGGCCAGGGCCAGGACGCTCTTGGAGAAGGCGCAGCGCGGGGCATGCTCCACCACGGCGACGCGGCGGTATTCCGCCTCCCGGACCGCCGTCTCCCGGGGCAGGAAGGCCAGCACCTGTGTGCCGATGCCGGCGGCGAAGCGCTGCACGGCGGCGCGGTCCGCCCCGGGGTCGCGCAGGTTGCCGACCAGGCCGCAGAGGGCGATGCCGTTGGCACTGTAGTTGCGCACGGCCCGGGCGATGTTGTTGGCCGCGTAGAGGGACATCAGCTCCTCGGAGGCCACGATGACCACCTTGTCCGCGAAGCCCTGGCGCAGGGGCGCGGCGAAGCCGCCGCAGACCACGTCGCCCAGCACGTCGAAGATGGCCACGTCGTGGCGGCCCTCGCGCAGGACGCCCGCCCCGTTGAGGAGCTCGATCGTGCGCGAGATGCCCCGGCCCGCGCAGCCGATGCCGGGCTCGGGTCCGCCGGCCTCCACGCAGTCCACGCCCAGGCGGCCCTTGACCAGCAGCCCGGAGAGGTCGCGGGCGAAGGCGTCCATGAAGGCGGACTGCTCGACCACGGTCTTGATGGGCCGGCCCTCGGTCAAGGCCACGGTGGTGTCGTGCTTGGGGTCGCAGCCCACCAGCAGGACCTTCTTGCCCGACTGGGCGTAGACCGCGGCCAGGTTGGCGGCCAGCGTGGACTTGCCGATGCCGCCTTTGCCGAAGATGGCGATGCGCTGCATTCAGCTCCTCCTGTCCTTCTTGACCGGGATGAACTCGTCCCAGCCGAAGAGCCCGGGATATTCCCGCCAGGGGCCCTCGCAGGCCTCGAAGTGCGCGCACTCCGGGCAGCGCGGCCCCTTGGACTTGCCCTCCGTCCGGCGGACCTTCGTGTAGTCCTCGATGACGAGGTCCGCGTCGAAGATCTTGGTCCGGGGGATGATGCGCTCGGCCACGCAGTCCTCGTAGCCGGACATGAAGCAGTAGGGGATGGCCTCAGTCATGACCCTCCGGCCGGCCTTGCGGCCCACGTCGAGGGCCTTCTTGACCCAGGGCTCGATGATAGCCTTGCGCGCGGTAAGCCAGGACTTGTTCTGGCCGGCGCGCCCGGTCATGTGCATGAAGGCGAACTGGAACTGGTCCACCTTCAGGGAGACGAAGAGCCGGGCCAGGTCCGGCAGGTCGCGGTAGTTGACCTTGGTGACGACCGTGTTGGTGATGAGGCGGGACTTCAGCTTCTTGACGTTGCGCATCCCGGCCACGGTCTGCATGAAACTGCCCGGGGCTCCGGTCAGGAAGTCGTGGATCTCCGGCCGGGAGCCGTGCAGGGCCGGGCTGAACTCCGTGACCCCGGCCTTGATGAAGTCCTTCACCAGCCGCTCGTAGCAGAGGGTCCGTCCGTTGGTCTGGACCTGGATGTCCTGGTAGCCCAGGGCCCTGGCCCGGCGCACCAGGCCGAGCAGGCCCTGGTGCAGGGACGGCTCGCCCCCGGTGAAAACGACCCCGGCCGCGCCGCCGCGCCTGCCCTCCGCCAGGGCCCGGAGCAGTTCCCGAACCGGCTTGGCCGGTATCCGCTCGCGCTTGTCTCCCTGCACGCAGAAGCGGCAGAGGTTGTTGCAGGCGAAGCCGACCTTCAAATCGATGCGCTCGGTCATGGTCATCCCGCCGCCACGCTCTGGAACAACTCCCACCACCTGCCGAGATAGGGGATCATGACCGTGACCAGGTTGTTGCGCTGCGCCACGGTGTAGAGCGATCCCAGGAATATCCAGACCGCGAAGGGGATCGTGTGATAGAAGGTGCATTCCATGCCGGCGCCCCGGGCGTCGAGCCAGGCCCGCACCGCCGCGGCCTCCTCCTCGGTGAGGCCATCCGAGAAGCGCCCGCCCAGCTTGTCGGCGAGCTCCGGCTCGGCCGCCAGTTTCTGCCAGGTATCGTCCGAGAGCACCACGCCGGACGCCAGGTTCTCCGCGCGCAGCTGGCGCAGGCTCTCCTTCTCGATATGCCAGTGGAAGACAAGGCGCGCGAATGATATGAGAACCCCGAAATTGAGGGCCATCTTGAAGGCCGAGACCGCGATGGCCAGGACGTCCCAGCCGCGCCACCAGGCGCCCCCGGCCATGGTGGCCGCGATGACGGCCACGGAGGCGTAGCCCGCCCGGCGGTCCTGCAGCACCATGGAGATCTTCCCCCAGGCCACGAACATGACGAGGAAGAGGATGACGTTGCCGAACGCCCCCCAGGACAGGCGGTTCGAGTAGCGCTGGACGGTCCCGGAAAGGTAGAAGAGAGCGAAGAGGTTCACCGCCATGGCCAGGTACTGGTAGCGCCGGGGCCAGGCCTCGCGCAGGCGGACGGCCAGGACGTCGGCCTGGGCTTTGAGCCGCACCCCCCAGTCCTCGCCCCAGAGCTCCCCCGCGCGCAGGAGCAGGCGCCCCACGGTCTCCGCGGCGAAAAGCAGTCCGGCGGGGACGAAGATGTTGACCAGCAGGAGCATGAACAGCAGGAGGGGATAGCCGGGCAGGTTGGGATCGATGAGCGCGACCAGGAAGGCGAAGAGGGTGTAGAGCTTGGCGTCGCCCGCGGGCCAGATGGCGAAGCGCCACATGGTGAAGGCCGCGGTGAGGCTCAGCCCCATGTGGACCGCGATCTTGAGATAGTAGCGCCAGGGCATGTAGTGCTCGCCGAAGCGCCCCAGGCGGGCCCCCTGGTGCCCCAGGACGGAGTTCCAGAGGAGATAGGTCAGGCCCGCCGCGCCGGTGAGCATGCCGAGGACGATCCAGCGGTTGCGCACCCGCCGCTGGGACCAGTCCTCGTAGGAGACCACCAGCCCCAGCCCCACGAACAGGTAGTAGTAGAAGTCCGCGATCACGAGTCCTCCCGGACCCGGCGGGCCACCCAGGCGGGGTCGGTGAAGACCGGGCAGAGTTCGTCTGCCGAGTAGTAGACGCCCAGCTGGTAGAGTCCCGCGCAGATGGCCTCCAGGCGGCAGTCCCGGCAGCGCGGCCCCTTCTCGTAGGTCCAGGCGCTCTTGTCCTGGACCCGGAGGCCCTTCTCGTCCAGGAAATAGATGCTGCGCGCCTCGTCCTTGACCAGCTTGCGCGTCTCCGTGGACCGGTGGGGGAACTCGGACATGAAGCACAGGGGCACGCGCTCCACGCGGAAGGTCCGCCCGGTGAAGGCCAGCCAGACCATGGCCCGGTGCAGCTCGACTTCGAAGTCGCGCAGGCGCGGCGTGAGGTCCTCCTTGGCGGCGTCCTTGTTCATGAGCGGGTCGAGGTTGTTCCAGACGAAGTGCCGCACCGCGGGGGCCTGCTCCACGACCCAGCGCACCGTCTTGCTGAGGTGCCCGGCGTTGGCCTTGTTGATGACCGTGTTGATGTCCACGCGCACGCCCAGGGCCGTGGCGTTGCGCAGGGAGCGCCGGATGTTCCCCAGGGAGTCGGGGTTGCCGGAGAGGCGGGCCTGCAGTTCGGGCCGGCAGGAATGGATGGAGATGTGCATGTGCGGCAGCCCGGCGCGCGCCAGGGCGCGCATGTAGGCGGGGTCGGCGGTCTTCTGCCCGTTGGTGATGAGCCGGGGGGTGAGGTGGCGTTCCACGGCGTAGGCCACCAGACGCGGCAGCTGCGGGAACATCGTGGGCTCGCCGCCGGTGAGGATCACGCCCGCCGCGCCGTCTTTGGCGAAGGAGTCGACCCAGGCCGCGGCCTCCTTCCAGGAGATGACCCGGCCGTTGGCCGGGTTGGAGCAGAAGACGCACTTCTGGTTGCAGACCCGGGAGACCTGGAGGTAGGCCAGCTCAGCCACGTTTCCCTCGCACCGGCTTGAGCACGGAGAACCTCTTCTCGCGCAGCTCGCGCACGCTCATCCCGTCGCAGCGCTTCTCCCAGGCGCAGAGCCGGCAGGCAGAGCCCTTGGCGAAGAACCGCGCCCGGACGAAGAAATCGGCGAAGGCGGGGACATCGGCCTTGGGCCCCCGCCGGAAGACCTCTCCCGAGCCCTTCTCGCCCAGGCACAGTGGGCCGACCTTCGCGGCCAGGCGTCCGCGGCGGCGCAGCAGGGCCACGTCCTTGCAGAAATCGCGCATGAAGCACTGCGGGCAGGCCTCGCCGGCGCAGCCGGGAACCCGGCCGCTGCCCATGTAGCGGGCAAGGAGGTGCCGGCGGCCGCGCACCTCGTCGAGGATCTTGTCCGGGGACTGGATGAGGGACTCGAAGCCCTCCAGATAATCCGGCCGCAGGCGGTTGGTGAAGATGTGCAGGTCCGGCCGGCGCGCCAGGCGCAGGGCCCGATGCAGGTGCGCCAGGTCGCAGGGCCGGGAGAAGTCGCAGAAGAGGTCCGCGCGGTTGTCCCAGGCGTCCCCGAAAGGCACCAGGGCCAGCAGGTCGAACTCGCGCACTCCCACCTTGATGTAGAACTCCAGCAGTTCCCGCAGCACGGGCAGGTTGAGGCGGTTGATGACCACGTCCACGCTCACGATGAGGCCAGGCACGGCCAGGGCCGCGCGCAGGGCGGCCAGGGCCTGCACGAAGGAGCCGGGGACGCGGGTGAGGCGGTCGTGGAGGGCAGCGGTGTGCCCGTGCAGGGAGAAGGTCACCTCGCTCAAGCCCGCGCGCACCGCGGCCCGGAGGAAGTCCGGGTAGCAGAAGCGGCGGCCGTTGGTGATGGTCTGGATGTGCGTGTAGCCGAGTCCCCGGGCCAGGGCGACGATCCTGAGATAGTCGGGATGCAGGGTGGGCTCGCCGCCGCTGAGGACCACGCGGCGCAGGCCCCGCCGCCGGCCCCGGGCCAGATCGCGCCGCAGCGCGGCCCACTCCGCGACGGCGCCGTCCTGCGCGCCACGGTCGTGGCAGAAGAGGCAGCGCTGGTTGCAGCCGCGGGTCAGGCGCACCCAGTGGCGCTTCTCGGCCGCGCCCTGCCCGGTGTCGACCTCGCCCATCTCCGGCCTACCAGCCTCCATAGAAGCGCCGATCGTCCATGGGCGTGGGGACCGGGCAGTCCTCCCGACGCACGGACAGTATCTTGGCGGCCAGGGACTTGAGGCTCTTGGCGAAGGCGGACCTGGGAGAGCGCTCGACCACGGTCTTATGCCGGGCGAACTCGGCCTCGCGCACCGCCTGGTCGCGCGGCACGAACTCCAGGATGCGCGTGCCGATGAGCTTGGCGAATTTCTCCAGCCGCCTGCGGTCCACCTTGCCGTCCTTGAGGTTGGCCACCAGGCCCGCGAGGTAGACGCCGTTGGAGGAATAGGTGCGCACGGATTTGGCGATGTTGTTGGCGGCGTAGAGGGCCATGAGCTCCTCGGAGACCACGATGACGATCTTCTCCGCGAAGCCCTTGCGCAGGGGCGCGGCGAAGCCGCCGCAGACCACGTCGCCCAAGACGTCGAAGACGGAGACGTCATAGCCCCCTTTGAGCAGACCGAGGTCCTGGAAGGCCTCGAGCATCAGGGAGATGCCCCGGCCCGCGCAGCCCACTCCCGGCTCTGGTCCCCCGGCCTCGGCGCAGTCGATGCCCAGGCGCCCCTTGACCAGGAGGTCCGAGGCCTTGAGTTCCCCATGGTCGCGCACGCCGAAGATGCGGGCATGCTTCTCCATGAAGGTCTCAATGAGGCTGCCGTCCACCAGCCCGACCGTGGAGTCGTGCTTGGGGTCGCAGCCGACGTGGAGGACCTTGCGCTTCTGCAGGGCATAGACCGTGCTCAAGTTGGCGGCGATGGTGGATTTCCCTATGCCGCCCTTGCCGAAGATGACGATGTTCTGCATCCGAGGACCGCGCTTATTCTCGATAATACACTATACCAACTCTGGAGGGGCATCGACAGGGGGACCGACCGCCCTATTCGGCCAGGGCCCCAGCGCGGGGACCGAGATGCTGTTCTGGCTGGACTCGTCGAAGGAGATGCCCCGCCAGCCCGCGCCGTGGTTCCAGACGATGAGCATGTATTTCTTGGCCGGGAACAGGTCCTCGGCCCAGGACACGAACCGGACCAGACGGTTCCAGTCGCCCATGTCGCCCTCAGGCGGCGCGCCGCGGCCAAGGGACCAAAAGGCATGTCCATATAGGCCAATGGGCCCAGAAATTGCCACAATACGCCCATGCGACCATCCCTCTTCCTGGCCCTCGCGCTCTGCCTCCCCTCCGCCGCACGCGCCGCTACCCTGCAGGAGCAGGCCGCGCAGTTCATCGACGACTACTCCCATCTCTACCAGGGCGCCTACACCGCAGCCCAGGAAGCCTCCTGGAAGGCCTCCACGGACGTCACCCCGGAGCACGAGGGCAGGCGCACCGGGGCCAACGCGGCCCAAGCCGGCGTGACCGGCAGCCCCTACGTCATCGAGAAGACCCGGGGGCTCCTCAAGCGCAAGACGGAACTCGACGAACGCACGCTGCGCCAACTGCAGCGCATCTGGTGGCTGGCCGCGGAGAACCCCAACGACATCCCGGAGACCGTGGCCAGGCGCGTGGAGGCTGAGAGCAGGCAGTCGAGCACCCTGGACTCCTTCCCCTTCTGCGCCGAGCGCGCCCCGGACGGCAAGGCCTGCGCCAAGCCCACCACGGCCAACGAGATAGCCGAGATACTGGCATCATCATCCACGGACGTCGCGACGCACCTGGACTACTGGCTGGCCTCCAAGGAGAGCGGGCCGGCGCTCAAGCCCGGCTTGGTGGCCCTGCGCGGCCTGCGCAACGAGGTGGCCCGGCACTTCGACTACCCCTCCTACTTCGACCTGCAGGTGGCCTGGTACGACATGACCGCCCCTGAGATGATGGCCATGCTCGAAAGCGTGCTGCAGGACATCCGGCCCCTCTACGAACAGATCCATTGCTACGCCAAGCATGAGCTGGCCAAGCGCTTCCACCAGCCCGTGCCCAAGGGCCCCATCCCGGCGCATTGGCTGCCCAACCGCTGGGCGCAGGAGTGGCCGGGGCTCGTGGAGGGCGTGAACCTCGACCCTTACTTCAAGGACCGCCAACCGGAGTGGATCGTCAAGCAGGCCGAGGGCTTCTTCACCTCAATGGGCTTCGACCCGCTGCCCGGGAACTTCTGGAAGAACTCCGACCTCTATCCCGTGCCCCAGAGCGAGCGCAAGAAGAACACCCACGCCTCGGCCTGGCACATCGACATCGACCACAACGTGCGCTCTTTGCAGTCCATCGAGCCCAATGCGGACTGGTGGAGCACGGCCCATCACGAACTGGGGCACATCTTCTACTTCCTGGCCTACGCCCGGCCCGAGGTCCCCATCCTCCTGCGCGACGGGGCCATGCGCGCCTTCCACGAGGGCTTCGGGGACATGGTGGCCATCGCGGCCCGCCAGGAGCCCTACCTGCGCCAGGTCGGCGTCCTGCCCGCCGACGCCAAGATCGACGAGCGGCGCTGGCTGCTCGCCGAAGCCATGGACTCCATCGTCTTCCTGCCCTTCGCGGCCGGCACCATGACCCATTGGGAGCGCGACCTCTATGCGGGCGACATGCCTCCCGAGCAGTGGAACGCGCGTTGGTGGCGCTACGCCCGGCAGTACCAGGGCGTCGCCCCGCCCGAGCCGCGCGGCGAGGAACTCTGCGACGCCTGCACCAAGACCCACATCAACGACAACCCGGCCTACTACTACACCTACGCCATCGGCACGGTGTTCAAGTACCAGTTGCACGACCACATCTGCCGCAGCATCCTGCGCCAGGAGCCGCGCCGCTGCAACTACTACGGCAGCCGGGAGGCCGGAGACTTCCTCAAAGCCCTGCTCGCCAAGGGCGCGACCGAGGACTGGCGTAAATTGATGCGCGAGACCGTGGGCTCGGAGCTCTCCAGCAAGCCCATGATGGACTATTTCAGCCCGCTCCTGGACTACCTGAAAAAGGAGAACAAGGGCCGGGCCTGCGGCTGGCGCTGACAGGAGATTGGGGACACAATACTTAATTCCCGAGTTAGGTATTGTCCCCGAATTTAGGAAGGAGGATTGCATGGGGATGCTTGGGCTTCTGCTCGCCGCGCTGATTATCGGACTGTTGGTCATCCTACAGATGCGGGGGCCCTCCCACCAGCCGGCCCAGGAGGTCCAGAAAGCGGCCGCCGAGGCCAACGTGGACGCCTCGAACTACCCCAATCTGCTCAAGGACGTGAAGACCAAGGTCGACGCGTCATCACAGAAGGAAGCCGCCCGCGCCCAGGAGATCCAGCAGCCCCAAGACGCGCCGTAGCGGGTCAGGGCGGGGGCAGGCCCCAGGCCTGCCAGAGGCGGCCGTAGTCCTTGCGGGAGAGGAGCACCAGCTCGGGACGCAGCGCGGGATCGAGCCAGCGCATGAGCTCCTCCAGGCGTTCCGGAGGCAGGGCCACGCAGCCGGAAGTGGAGTCATCCTCTCCGTGCCACAGGTGGATGAAGAGGGCGCTGCCCTTGCCCGGCACGGCGTCGGGATAGTTGTGCTCGATCTGGACGAGCCACTCCAGGACCGGGGTCTCGAGGCTCATCTTCTGGCTCTCGAACCAGTCCGGGAGGGGCTGTCCCTCCGGGATGCGCATGAAGTGGTTGTAGCCGGGCAGCCGGGGGTCGTCGATCCAGGCGTCGCGCACCGTCTTCCGGACGTAAGGCCAGCCTTTGGAGCCCGCGGGCAGCGCCGGGAGATTCCCATAGATAGGCCCGATCCGGAAGCGTCCGGCGGGAGAGCGTCCATCGCCCTCCGCCTTGCCGCGCCCTCCCCGCCGCGGCGAGTGCAGCCCCAGGCCCCAAGCCACCCCGTGCCGGCCCAGGGCCGCGGGCCAGGGTCCGCCTTCCGGCCTCCAGCCGTCCGGGCCGCGCGCGAAGAGGCGCACCTCGCCGCGCGGGCCGCTGCCCTTGTCCGCGACCGCCACGACGATCTGGCGGGTGGTCTCAGGGACCGGGGCCTCGGGGCCGCGCGCCCGCCAGGACGGGGCGCAGGAGCAGAGCAGGAGGCAGAGCGCCGCGGCCCCGGATATCCTCATGATAGGAGCTTACCTCGTCCCGGGGATGACCGTCCCGAGCCACGGATTGAGGCCGCGTGCGGCGGCGAAGTCGGCCGCCGCCTCGCGCCGCCGGCCCAGGCCGAGACAGGTCCAGCCCCGGAAATAACGCGCCATGGCGTCCCGCCCGTCGCAAGCCACGGCCTTGTCGAACAACCGCAGGGCGTCCTGCAGCCGGCCCGCGCGCCGCAGCGTCTCGCCGGCATAGGCCAGGACCCGGCCCCAGCCGGACTCCTGCCGCAGGTCCCCGGCCAGCCCTGCCACCCACTCGTGGCGATCCAGCAGAGCCAGGCACTCGGCGCGCCGGGCATCCAGGGTCCGCAGGGTCTCCGGCGCCTGCTCATGGAGCAGGTCGAGGTACTGGAAGGCTCGGTAAGCCAGCGGCAGCGGGTCTAAGGAATGAGGACCCGGGCCCAGGATCATGGTCAAAGCGAAGACCAGGTTGCCCTCGGCCCCGGTCTGAGCCTTCTGTCCGGCGACCGGACCGGCCAGAGAAACGTAGGTGGTGCGGGAGAGCTGGTCCATCCGCCAGTCCCCGCAGGAGGCCAGCGCGAAGGCTCCCCGTGCGCAGTCGAACCCGCGGACCGCCTCGGTGATCTCGTCGGCGTAAAGCCCGAACACCGGCGGCCAGGCATGGCAGTTATCCTTGAACAGATCGAACCCCGGGATTCCGTGCGGGGCCGTGTCGAGGAACCGCTGCGCGATGTCCGCCAGGGGCAGGCCGTACTGGGCCGCCAGGCTCCGGATGATCCCGTTGCAGCGCCTGTCGCAGACGATGGGGAAGGGGTCGCGTTCCAGCGCCAGGGCGTAGTGACGGGCGGCCGCGGCATGGTCCCCCCGGTCCTCCGCCAGCCGACCCCGGTAGTGTTCGAGGAATGCGCTGTCTGGATGGCGGCCTGCCAAGGCCTCGAGGCGGCGTGCGGCCGCCCCGGACTCCCGGCGCCGCAGCGCCTCGATCAAGGCCAGGAAATCAGGCTCGAAGCTCATCCCCTCATCGGGGAAATGATTGTCCCGGTAGTTCGCCGGCTCGGTGCAGAGGAGCAGGGGGACCCTCCGGGCGGCGGCGGCGGCGGCGAGCCGGGACAGCGAGTCGGAGAAATACCGGTCCGCCTCCTCCCGGCTGCGGATGGTCACGGCCGGGCTGACCAAGTCGCAGAGGAGACGGAACACGGCGCTGTGGGACAGCGGCCCGCGGTATTTCCAGGGATTGAGCCGGCGCGGCCCGATCATCTCGTTGTTGCCGGCGATGACGACCACAAGATCCGGGTCGTAGCCCAAGACCTCCCGGCCCATCAGCAGGTTCCGATACGCATCGGAACCGGGCATTCCGCAGTTGACGACCTCGAATTCCGCCCCGGGCAGGACCTCTTGGAGCTTGCCTTCCAAGAGCCCCCCCGGGAAGCTCCAGGCCGTGGAATCTCCGATGAGGAAGATGCGCCGGCGCCCCGGCGGCTTGCGGACCGGGAAGCGCGCGGGGTTCAGCCGCGGCCGGACCGACTCGTAGACCGCGGCGCCGTCATGCCGGGCGCGGCGGAACGCCCGGTCGTACATGTCCAGGAACTGGACGTCGAAATTGTGCCCGGAGGGCGGCCGGCC
>JACRDS010000065.1 GCA_016212825.1 Elusimicrobiota bacterium
CAAATCCAGCCCCCGCAACCATTTAGCCGGTTTCGAACCTGTAACGAGAAATAGCAGGACCAAGCCCCCGAAAGGGGGTTTTGTGTTTCTGGTCTCGCCTAGCATCCCGCCGCCAGGATCGCCTTCCTCAGCAGAGCGCGCACGAGCTGGACCTTGAACCCGTTCTTGGCCAACGGATGGCAGGCCTGGACCGCGATGTCTCCGGCCCGGGCCGCGGTGTCCTCGTCAGGAGCCCTGCCCTTCAGGAAAGCCTCGGCCTCCTGGGCCCGCAGCGGGACCGGGGCCACGGCGCCCAGCGCGATGGAAGCAGAGCCGAGCTTGCCCCCCTCCAGGTCCAGGACCGAGGCCACGCTCACGATGGGGAAGTCGATCGCGTTGCGCAGCCGGAACTTGAGGAAGCCCTGCCGCGCGCCCGGCGCCGGGGCCGGGATGAAGACCTCGGTCACCAGCTCTCCGGCTGCGAGCGCGGTGCTCTGCATGGGCCGGCTGGCGAAGAACTCGGCGGCGGGCAAAGTGCGCTTGGTCGTCCTGATGCGGGCTCCCAGGGCCAGGAGCGCGGGCGCCAGGTCCGAGGCATTGACCGCCACGCAGCCGCAGTTGGCGCAGCGCCGGGCCTCAGCCTCGGCCGCGGCCCGGCCCAAGGTCGGCCGGTCCTCGCGGTCGATACGCCTCCGCTCGGGCGGGGTCTGAGGGACCTGGGCGCGTCCGCTCCGGGCGAGAGCGGCCGCATTGAAATCGAGCATGGCGCCGGGGGCGCGCCGGTCCTGCCGGGACGCCTTGGCCTTGCGGCCGGCCAGGAAGGAATCGATAGCCTGGGCGGCCTTGCGGCCGGCCGCGATGGCTGAGACCACCGAGGCTGGGCCGCTCACCGCGTCGCCGCCCGCGAACACCCCCTTGAGGTTGGTCGCCATGGTCTCTTCATGGGCCGCGATCAGGCCGCGGCCGAGCTTCAGGGAGCGGCCGGCGTAGGATAGGTCGGCGCGCAGGCCTATGGCCAGGATGACGTCGTCGGCCGCGAAGGTCCTGGTGACCGAATGATCGAAGACCGGGCGGAACCGCTTCTCGCGGTCGAAGACCTCGGTGCACCGGACCAGTTCCATGCCCTTGAGCCTGCCGCCGCTGGCGATGACCTTCGACGGGCCCCAAGACGGGAGGAGTTCCACCTTCTCCAGGAGCGCCTGTTCGATGTCTTCCGGGAAGGCCGGCATGTCGGCCCGGGACTCCAGGCAGGCCATGGCCACGCCGGCCGCGCCCAGACGCAGGGCCGAGACCGCCACGTCGACGGCCACGCTGCCGCCGCCGATGACCAGCACTCTGCGGCCCGCGCACGAGGCCTTGCCGGCCCGGCAGTCCAGGAGGAACTGCAGGCCGCCGACGAGCAGTCCCTCGTCCTCAAGCCCCAGGGACTTCTGACGCCAGAGACCCGTGCCCAGGAACAAGGCATCGTGTCTCTTCCTCAGAGCCGCGAAGCTCAGGCCCGCACCTCCCGCCTCGGCGCCGAGCTGGAACTCCACGCCCATGCCCTTGAGAGCGGCCACGACCTTGTCCAGGACCTCCCGGGGCAGGCGGTAGGAGGGTATGCAGTAGGCGAGCATGCCGCCGGCTACGGGGTTGCGCTCGAACACCGTCACCCGATGGCCGGCCTTGCGCAGGAAGTAGGCCGCGGCCAGTCCGGCCGGTCCGGAGCCGGCCACCGCGACCCGCTGGCGGGTGTCCGACCTGGGCGCCTGGTAGAGCTCCTGGGCGTGTTCCAGGCTGTAGTCGCCCAGGAACCGCTCGACCTCGCGGATGGACACCGCTTCGTCATACCCGGTCCGGCCGCAGTCGCTCTCGCAGTAGTGCGGGCAGATGCGGCCGGTCACGGCCGGCAGGGGGTTGACCTCAAGGAGCGTGCGCGCGGCCGCGGCCGGGTCCCCCCGGCGCAGGGCGCTCATCACGGCCGGCACGTCGGTGCGGTTGGGGCAGGCCGACTGACACGGGGAGGCGGCCATCCGCGCCGCCCCGAAGACCGAGTGATAGCGGTTCTCGCCGAACATGGCGCCGCACCTGCCCCCGCCCTTGCGCAGGCAGTGGAAGAGGTTCCCCGGGGTGCGGTAGTACCAGCAGCGCGGCTCCTGGCAGATGTTGCCGGCCACGGTGCCCATGTTGCGGATCTGCGGCGAGGCCACGGCTTTGGCGGCCTGGGCCAAGAGCGGGTATCTGGCGCGCGTTGCCGGATGCGACGCCAACTCGGCCAGGGTGGCCAGCGCTCCGATGGCAAGACCGCCCTTCGTCGCCTTGATGCGGCGCAGCCCGGGCACGGCCTTGAGGTCCACGAGGATCTCAGGATAAGCGGCATGGATATTGTCCTTGAGGGTGCCGAGGAGATCGGTGCCGCCGGCCAGGGCCGCGGCCCGGCCCGGCTCCCGGGCGATGAGCGCGGAGGCCTCCTTGACCGAGACGGCCCTCTGGTAGGCGAAGCCCCTCATGGCCATGGCCTCACCTCCCGTTCCCGGCCAGAGCCTTGAGCACTTTCTCGGGCTTGACCGGGATGTCGTCGATGCGCGCGCCGATGGCGTTGTATATGGCGTTCAAGACGGCCCGCGGGGTGCAGGTCAGCACGGACTCGCCGATGCCGCAGGCCCCGTACTCGCCGGCCCCGCGCCAGACCTCCATGAGCACGGGCTCGATGTCCGGCATGTCCGCCATGGTGGGGACCTGGTAGTCGATCCAGTTGAAGTTGAGCGGCACGCCGGTGGCCTGGTCGTAGATGATCTCCTCGAAGAGCGTCTCGCCCAGGCCCGCCACCTGGCCGCCGAGCTGCTGGGCCTCGGCGCCCGAGGCGTACATCACGGTGCCGCAGTCGTTGAGGATGACGAGCTTCTCCACGACCACCTTGCCGGTGGAGACGTCCACTTCGACCTCGGCGAAGGCGGCCAGGAAAGGCACGCCCGTCTTCTCGCCTGAAGGCGGACGGCTGATGGTCACGGCGATGGGCACCAGGTCCCCCTGCCAGAGCACTTCCCGGAAAGGGACGCCTTGCTCCGGGGCGGCTTTGGGGAAGATGCGGCCGGCCTCGATATCGAGGTCATCCGGCCCGGCTTTGAGCACGGCCGCGGCCGCCTCCAGGACCTTCTTCTTGAGCTCCGCGGCGGCGTCCACCATGGCCTCCGACTGCAAGAACGACACCGCGCTGTCCGTCTGCACCGTGTCCTTGAGTCCTTTGTCCGTGTCCACCACCGAGGTCCACCGGATCTCCGCGGGCGTGATGCCCAAGAACCCCAGGGCCTCGGCGCAGCCCAGCACGTTGCAGGTGTTGGACCCGGGCCCGGTCTCCACCGTCGGCGCGTCGAGCATCACGGTTCCGTCCGGGTTGAGCCGCATGGCGACCTGGATCCTGCCGCGGCGCAGCTCCTGCCACTCCGCGTGCCAGCCCGGGTGGAAGGAGAACCCCTTGCCGCGCTTCTTGACCCCTTCGCGCAGGGGGCCCGTGCCCGGAGCGTGGCGCTGCTCCCAGCCGATGCGCCGGGCGCCCTCGCGCAGAACCGCGCTGAGGCTCTGGTCCGGCAGGATCTCCCAGGCGTGGCCGAAGTTCTTGACGGCCAGGTCGATGGGGTCCATGCCCAGTTTCTCGGCCAGGACGTCCACGATATGGCCGAGGCTGAGGTTGAGCTGGGAGTTGCCCACCCCGCGCATCATGCAGGCGGGCAGCTTGTTGGTGTAGACGCCGTAGGCCTCCATCTTGAGGTTGGGGATGTGGGCGAAGGCCATCTCAGCCGCTTCCGCGGGGGCGAACTTGAGCGCGAACATGGTGTGGTCCGCGTAAGCGCCGGCATTCCCGAGGGCCTTGAAGCCCAGGGCGGTGATGGTGCCGTCCTTGCGCGCGCCGGCCCGGGCGGTGTAGACCGCGGGCTGGCGGGAGTCGTGGAAAGCCTCGCGCCGGGTATGCTTGAACTTGACCGGCCGCCCCGCCTTCTTGGCCAGCAGGGCCGTGAAGATGAAGAGCGGCTGGTCGCCGGTGTCGTTGCGGCCGAACTGGCCGCCCACGAAGTTGCACACCACCCGGACCTTGTGCAGGGGCAGGCCCAGAGTCTGGCTCACGAACATGCGCGTCTGGTCGGCCTCGTAGGAGTTGGACCAGATGAAGAGCCGGTCTTCCTCCCACTTGGCCAGGCAGCACCAGTTCTCGAGCGTGCTCTGGTTGGCGTTGTGATAGGCGCAGGTCGCCTCGGCCGTCACCTCGGCCTCGGCCAGGGCCCGGTCAAAGTCCCCTTTCGACAGATACACGTCGTTGCCGCCCACCGGGTCCGCGGGCAGGACGTTGTTGGGGGCGATCTCCGGGTGCACGGCCGGAGCGCCCGGCATCATGGCCTCGGCCGGGTCGAGCACGAAGGGCAGCACCTCCCATTCCACGTCGAGCCGGCGCAGGGCCTCCTCCGCTATGGCCTCGGTCTCGGCCGCCACCACCACGCCGGCCTCGTCGCCCACCCAGCAGACGTAATCTGAAAGCACGCGGCGGTCGCAGAACCTCCTCCACATCATGCGCCTGAAGGAGACGGTGTCCACGCCGTCGGTCCAGCCCGCGCTGGTGGGCGCCAGGGCGGCCACTTCGGGGTCCGCATAGGTCAGCACGGCCTTGACCCCGGGCAAAGCCTCGGCCCGGGCGGTGTCGAGGCGCTTGATGCGCGCGTGGGCGTGGGGGCTGCGCAGGACCTTGGCGTAGAGCAGGTCCGGGAAGTTCGCCTTGATGGCGACGTCGTCGGCGTACAGGGCGCGGCCGCTGGCCTTCTCCAGGCCGTCGATGCGCGGCCGATAGCCGCCGATGTGCTTGCGGCTCTGCCTGGGCTTGAAGGGCTGTCTCATCGGCAGCCTCCGGCCCGGACCTTCTCCGAGGTCCGCAGCACGGCCTGGGCGATGGCCGCGTAGCAGCCGCAGCGGCAGATGTTGCCGGACAGGGCCTCCTTGACCTCGCCCAGCGTCGGCACCGGGTTCTCGGCGAGCAGGGCCTTGGCGGTCATGACGAAGCCCGGCGTGCAGTAGCCGCACTGCAGGGCCGTGCCGTAGCCCGGCTCGCTCTGCGCTGCGAAAGCCTCCACCACGGGGTCGTCCTTAGCCAGGCCCTCGATGGTCGTGATCTCATGTCCGTCCGCTTGCAGGGCCAGCATCATGCAGGAGAGCACGGCCTTGCCGTCCATGATGACGGTGCAGGCCCCGCACGCCCCCTCGTCGCAGGAGACCTTGATCCCGGTCAGACCCAGGACCTCCTTGAGCAGGTAGGACAGGGTCATGGCGGGCGCGAGGTCCTTGTCGCGGTCGAGCTCCCGCCATCGGCCGTTGATCTTGATCCTGACCATCGCGCGCTCTTTCCTGGGCATGCGGGGATTCTAGTGCTTTGCACCAGAGGTGGCAAGAGGACGCGCGTAGTATAATCTCTCCATGGCAGCCCCTCGGAGGACCGCCGCGCCGTGATCCCGCCCGCTCTGGAGATCCTGGACTACGAGCCCACGCCCCTGGGCGTCCTCTGCCTGCGGCGGCGCCGGCTCCCCTCCGACCCGCAGACCGCGGTCACGGAGGTGACCCTGGCCGGCGAGTTCCTCATGAGCAGCCTCAACGCGGACTCCGAGCGGGCCCTTCGCCGAGTCGGCCCTCAAGATGCATCCGGGACGGGACCTCAAGGTCCTGGTGGGCGGGCTCGGCCTGGGCTGCACCGCCCGCGCGGCGCTCGGCTCGGACCGCGTCGCGAGCGTGGAGGCCGTCGAGCTCCTGCCGCAGGTCATCGGCTGGCTGGACCGCGGGCTCGTGCCCCTGGCTCAGGAGCTCAAGACCGACGCGCGCTTCCGGGCGGTCCCAGGGGATGTCTTCAAGCGGCTGTCCCGGCCGCCGCAGCGGCGCTACGACCTGATCCTCATCGACGTGGACCACTCACCCGAGGAGCGCCTGGGCGGGACCAGCCGCTCCTTCTACACGGCCGAGGGCCTGGCGCTGGCCAAGGGGCACCTGGAGCCCGGAGGCATGCTGGGCGTGTGGTCCTACGCCGAGAGCGGCCCCTTCGCCGAGGCCCTGCGCCGGGCGTTCCCGGAGGTCCGCGTCGAGCCGGTCCCCTTCGCGAACAAGTCCGCCGGCACGGCCCGGACGGACTGGCTCTACTTCGGGCTGGCTCAGCGCGCGGGCTGAACGGCGGCCGGGACGAAGAGGAGCCTCTCCATGTACGGAGACGACTTGCCCGCGGCCGAGAGCCGGGCCGCGCGGTCGTAGAACAGGGGGACGTCCCGGGGGTCCCGCTCCTCGCGCGCGATGTCCACGGCCAGGTTCAGCGCCAGGCGGTTGAGTTTCTCGCTGGCGGAGCAGGCCGACAGCTCCAGCCCGTCGCGCGAGACCCGGACCCGCCCCCCGAGGGCGGCGAGACCGTCCTCCGCGCCCACGGGTACCGCGTAGTCCACGGCCTGCTCCAGCAGCTCATCCGGGCCGCCCCCCTCTCGGCAGGGGGTCCGAGCCGAGACCACCACCCTCTTCCAGCCGCCCCGCTCCTGCCAGGTCAGCCGGTCAAGCTCTATGCGATCGGGCAGGCCGTGCTCCTCCATGAGCCGCAGCGCCAGGAGCTGCGCGGGGTCCGTCCAACGGGAGATGACCGACCTGGCCAGGCTGCGGCGCTCGATGTCGGTCTGCGCCGGGACCGTGGCGCACCCGGCCGCACCGCAGAGCGCCAGCGCGGCCGCCGCACAGCACTGTCTCAGACTCCAGCGCAGCATGGCCCCACCCGGGCATAGTATGGCCCCGCGGGGTCAAGGCAGGGTCAAGCCCCGGATTGAGGTTTCCTTGACCGCGCCGACCTAACCTATGGCGGGAGGTTCTAGTCATGGGCATAGAAGAGAAGGAGAGGAATCTGGGCTTCCTTATCACAGGGGCCGTCTTCGGCGCCGTCACGGGCGTCGCAGCCGGAGCAGTCATGGGATTGCTCTTCGCCCCCAAGTCGGGCAAGGAGACGCGGGCCGGGCTGGGCGACTGGCTCGAGGAGAAGCGCGACAAAGGCAGCGAACTGCTGGCCAAGATCAAGGAGCAGGGGCAGCACCGGAAGGAGCAGTTGACCGCCGCCATCAAGGCCGGCAGGCTGGCCTACGCGGAGACGGCAAAGCACGGCTGAGAAGGCCCTGTTACAGGGATGTTAAGGCCGGGCGCCGAACCCTTGACCGGCGCCCGGGGAGGGGTTATACTCAGTCTAGGCGCACATTGCGAACCTGAGACGAGCAATGTCAGGACCGAACCCCCGGAAGGGGGTTTCGTGTTTCCGGGCGGCGGAGGGAAAAGCATAGCCCCCCTGACGCCGATCAAGGGGGCCGCAGATGAGTGACACGCGAGGCTGCGGCTTTACAGGTCCGGGGCCGGAGAAAGCTTGCCTCCCGATGGGGGATATGCTATCATGTATTCAAGCTCTAGATTTCGAACCTGAGACGAGAAATGTCAGGACCCTGACCCGCCGAAAGGCGGGTTTCGTGTTCTCAGGCGCGCCTGAGCCTTCTCGCGGGCGTCGCGGCACTGGTCCACGAAAGCCGGCGGATACGCGCTCTCCTCCGCGCTGGCCGCGCGCCAAGCCTGGTCGCAGTAAGTCAAGGCCGCCGTCCAATCCTGCCGCTGGGTATGCCAGGCGCACAGGCTCAAGGCCGCCTCGGCGTTCTCGGGAGACAGGCGCAGGGCGGCCTCAAGCTCGCGGCGGCCCTCCTCCGCCCGTCCTGAAAGGACGAGGGATATCCCCCGGTCCGCCTTGGTCTTCGACTCCAGGAACCGGCGCCGCTGCGGGCTGGGCGGCTGCCCTTCCGGCCCCCGGCCCGCGAGAAGGGGCCGCCGGCTGGAGCCCCTCCCACGAGGCTCCTGGCCGTCGCGGCCGCAACTCGAGAGGGACGCGGCCAGGTCCATGACCCGCTGAGCCTCGGCGCGCAGGGTCTCGGGCAGGCCGGCCTCCCGCACCAGCTGGCTCGTCCACTCCCGGTTGCAGCCGATGGAACCCAAAGATCCCCGGTCCCGCCGCAGAGCGTCGCGGCCGGCCAGGGCGCGCTCCAGGGCCGGCCGGTCCCGCGCCACCAGGGCCAGCAGGAACCGGTAGGCCGGCAGGGGCCGCCCCCCCTCCTTCTCGGCCAGTTCCAGATAGCGGCGGGCCATGCGCAGGGGGTGCCTGGGGTCGACGCGGTGATAGGCCTCCCCGCAGAACCAGAGGAAGCGGCTCCCGTAGATTCCGCCCAGCTCGCGTCCGGAGAAGCCGGTCTCGGTCCGGACCTCGGCCTCGCTCAGGTCCGGGCGCGCGACCGGCTCGCCCAGGACCCGCCCGAGCTCGCGCGCGAAGCTCTCCGCCAGGACCAGGTAGCCGCGCAGGTTCGGATGATGCGCGTCGAAGAACAGGTCGTAGCCGGGCAGCCCCTGGGGAGCCGCGGCCGCGAAGGCGGCGCGGGTGTCGGCCAGGCCGGTCCCGAAGCGGGCGGCCAAGCGGCGGATGGCCTGGTCCTGACAGGTGGTGGGACGCTTGGTGCCGCCCTCGTCCGCGGCCCGCTGGAACAGCTCCCGCGCCGGCTCGACCTGGCCCAGCTCCAGCAGGCAGCGGGCCCGCCGATGCATGAGCCCCGGGTCTCTGCCCACGTCCAAGTCCAGCCCCTCGTAGAGGGCCGCGGCCTGCCGCCAGAGGCCGCGCGCCTCGCACCGCAGCGCCCTCTCGAATCGGGCGGCCCGCGCCGGGTCGCCGAGCAGTCCGCGGGACACGTCGGGCTGGAAGTCCCTCAGGTTCCCGGCCAAAGTCGAGAGCACGACGGGGACGCCGCAGCCCCGCGCCAGGCGCAGGACCCTGGCCAGGCGGTGCTCGTAGTCGAGGCCCAGGCCGGGGCCGCCGCGGCCGCGCCGCAGCGCCAGGAGGCGCGAGAGCAGGAGGGAGCGGTCGGCGAGCCGGTCGGCCCGCGAGGGCGGCTCCTCGGGATAGCTCTCGTTGATGCCCGCGTAGACGAGGATGACGCCGTCGCGGCGCGGCCGCAGGGCCAGCTCGCGCAGGAGCAGCCAGTACTGGGCCTCGGTGTCGCTGCCCGGCCGGGCCAGGGTGACCACTTCCAGACGCCGGCCGCGCAGCCTCTCCCGGAACATCAACTCGAGTATGCGGGGGAAGCTGATCCTGGGCGCGAAGGGCTCGCCGTAGGCCGTCGACTCGCCCAGCACGTAGACCGCGAACGAACCGGGCCGCGAGGCGGCGCGGCAGGCCAGCCGCCAGGCCAGCGCCGCGCCGCGCAGGCCGAGCTCGACCCAAAGCAGGGCCAGCAGGGCCGCGCCCAGGGACATGGCCGAGAGGCGCAGGATCCTCATGAGACGCGCAGATTGTATCACTTGCGGCCCCGGCCGCGCCGCTTCCATTAATCCCGCTAATAGGAGGCGCTTGCATCCTGGGAATTTTTAGTAACATATGGGAGCCGCTGTCATGTGCCGAGGAGGGAGCATGCCGAACATCAAGGTGGACGAAGCGCGCTGCAAGGGCTGCGAGCTCTGCACCGCGGCCTGCGCCAAGAAGTGCATCGTGATGTCCACGACTTTCAGCACCACCGGCTATTACCCGGCCGTGTGCTGCGCCCCGGAGCGCTGCACCGGCTGCGGCCTGTGCGCCCAGGTCTGTCCCGACCTGGCCATCACGGTCTTCAAGGAAGAGATGGCCAAGAAGTAGGTCCCGAGGATTCCCCAAGGAGGAGACAATGGGCGAGAAGCTTCTCATGAAGGGCAACGACGCGCTGGCCGAAGGGGCCGTGCGCGCCGGCTGCCGGTTCTTCGCGGGCTATCCCATCACCCCGCAGAACGAGGTCCCGGAGTACATGTCCTGGCGCCTGCCCCAGGCGGGCGGCGCCTTCATCCAGGCCGAGTCCGAGGTGGCGGCCATCAACATGCTCTACGGCGCGGCCGCGACCGGCACGCGCAGCATGACCTCCTCCTCCTCGCCGGGCATCAGCCTCAAGCAGGAGGGCATCTCCTACGCGGCCGGGGCGGACCTGCCTATCTTCTTCGCCAACGTGGTGCGCGGCGGGCCGGGCCTGGGCAACATCTCCGGCGCCCAGGGCGACTATTTCCAGTCCGTGCGCGGCGGCGGCCACGGCGACTACCGGACCTTCGTCATGGCCCCCAACTCCGTCGAGGAGATGGGAAACTTCCCCCTCCACTGCTACGAGGTGGCGGAGAAGTACCGCATACCGGCCATGATCCTCTCGGACGGGGTCCTCGGGCAGATGATGGAGCCCCTGGAGTTCAAGTCCCCCGAGGTCGACCCCAAGACCCTCAAGCAGCCGGACTGGGCCCTGGGCGAGTGCAAGGGCCGCAAGAACCGCCTGGTCGGCTCCTACGATCTGGCCGAGGGCAAGCTCGAGCTCATGACCCTCGCCCGCGCCAAGCGCTACGTGGAGATCGAGGCCAAGGAGGTCATGTTCGAGGCCCGGCAGTGCGAGGACGCGGACATCGTCCTGGTCGCCTACGGCATCGCGGCGCGCGCCTGCGCCGCGGCCGTGAAGCTGTCCCGGGCCGAGGGCCTCAAGGTCGGGCTCTTCCGGCCCATCACCCTCTGGCCCTTCCCGAAAAAGCAGCTGCGGGATCTGGCCGACCGGGTCAAGGGCTTCCTGGTCGTGGAGATGAGCCTGGGCCAAATGGTCGACGACGTGCGCCTGGCCACCGAGTTCCGCGCACCGGTGCATCTGCACGCCCGCCCCTCCGGGGTCACGCCCACGGGCGAGGAGATCCTCAAGAAGGTCAAGGAGGCCGTCAAGGCCGGCAAGGGGGAGCGCGTATGTTGCAGGTGAACAAAAGGCCCGAGAGCCTGGTCGACGTCAAGATGCACTACTGCCCGGGCTGCGGCCACGGCATCG
>JACRDS010000067.1 GCA_016212825.1 Elusimicrobiota bacterium
CGCCGGGGGCGCGGCGTCGAGCCGGCGCGTCCCGCAGTGGGTCCGGGACCGGGTCTGGGAACGCGACCAGGGGCGCTGCAGCTTCCGGGCCGCGGACGGGAGGCGCTGTGGGCCCCGCGCCTGGTTGGAGTTCGACCATGTGCGCCCGTATGCCCTGGGCGGAGCCTCTGACGACCCGGCCAACGTGCGCCTGCTGTGCCGTGCCCATAACCAGTTGCGGGCGCGGGAGATGTTCGGCGAGGCGGCGCGGCGGGCGGCCTGATCAGCGTCGGGGGAAGTGGTTGTAGCGGAACTGCAGCACGCCCAGGACGTCGTAGCCCCCCTGGTACTTGAGCAGGGCCAGGTCGAAGTTGAGCTTGAGGAAGTAGCCCAGCTTGAAGTTGATCAGCCAGGGGTTCTTGCGCGCCCCGTTGAACTTCATGAACTCCACGCCCAGGGGATACGCCGGCTTGGGGATGAAGAGCACGCTGACGAAGGGCACGGTGCGGCTCTTGACGGGGTCCAGGCTCTCCGCGGCCGGGTTCGTGCTGTAGTACTTCATCGCTTCGGGCGTGAGGAACTCCGAGAGGTTGCCGGGCAGGTTCCCGATGTTGCCCTGCATGAAGCCCACGCTCGTGCGCGCCGGGCCGAGCTTCTTGCTCAGGACCAGGTAGGCGTCGGTGAGGATCTGGGTGCTCTTGTTGGAGGCCTTGACCGTGAGCGTGGGGGTCTGGTTGATCTGCGGCTGGGGCGAGTCGCGCAGCAGGGCCGTGGCCTGCACGCCCACGGCCATGGCCGGCCGCAGCTTGGTCTCGGACTGGACCTGCATCTTCCCGTCCGCGGTGAGGAACCAGACGCCCAGCCGGTCGATGTAGTTGGTCTTGGCCGGGGTGTTCGGATAGTTGTTCTTCCCGTAGAGACGGCCGATGAAATACGCGGCGTTGATGTCGAGCCCCATGCCGGGGGTGGTGTAGCGGCCCGCGCCCCGGTAGGCCGTGGGCGTGAGCACCACGCCGGAGACCGCGGCCGGGGCCAGGACGGCCTTGGGCTTGGTGGTCGAGGCGGCGACGACCTTCTCGGTCACGAAGAAGACCAGGCGCACCTCGCTGGTCGAGACCGCCACGCCCACGAACTCCTGCGGGACCGGGACTCCCGGGATGTCGTAGAGCCCGGCCTCTACCTTATCGAACTTCTTGAGCGCGAGGAGCCTCTCGACGTCGGCCTCGATGTCCGCGTTGGTGTAGAGCGCGTGGCGCTGGCCGCGCACGGCCTCGCGCCAGGTGTACTCGCTGACCAGGCGGTCGGCCGAGAAGAAGAGGACCTCGCCCAGGATCCAGGGGCCGCGCTCCCGGCTCAGCCGGGTCCCCAGGTAGGCCGTCAGGTTCCCCACGGCCGTGGAGGTGGAGGCGGCGAAAGCGACGGGCGCCGTGGAGATGCCGACAGCCTGCGCCCGGGCGCCCGAGGCGCCCAGGCCGACGAGGAGAAACGCCGCGACGATGCTTTTCACAGGCCGAACCACGGTACGTACCAGAGCAGCAGGCGCACGCCGACGTTGGCCGCCAGGCCCGCGCCCACGTCGTCGGCGACCACGCCCAGCCCTCCCGGCAGGCGCTCCAGCCACTTCCAGGGCGGGAGCTTCCATGCGTCGAAGACCCGGAACAGCACGAAAGCCGCCATCCAGACCGGCAGGCGCGGCGGCAGGAACGCTATCGCGGTCCAGTACCCGACGACCTCGTCGAGCACGATGCGCGGGTCGTCGTGGACCCCCAAGACCTTCTCCGCCCGGCCGCAGAGCCAGCAGGCGGCGCCCGCGGCCCCGGCCCAGAAGAGGCCGAAACCCCAGGGGGCCGTCGGGAGGAACGGGGCCAGGACCAGTCCGGCGAACGTGCCCAGAAATCCCGCTCCGGTCCAGCGTCTCTGCTGCGCCCGCTCAAAGAGCCTCGCCCTGGAAAGGGCGCCCGATAATGTCGAGGGAATATAGCTTAAATAGAGTACGGTGGCAAGACAGACCGACAATCGGTCCCCGACGGTATCGGAAGTTCCGCAGGTGCGGCCGGCCGCCGGCTTCAGCTCCATGAGCTTTCGATCATGCGCCGGCTCTGGCGGTAGTAGAGATACGCGCTGGCCCAGGTGACGATGACGCAGAGCACCGTGAGATGGTAGGGCAGGCGCTCCAGCCAGAGGGGTGCCCTGGGGACGGTCTCCATGGCGACCAGGATGGCGAGCATGAGCAGGACCGCGACGCTCTGCACGCCCATCTTCCACTTGCCCCACCGCTCCGCGGCCATGACCTTGCCCTGCATGGCTCCCAGGGTGCGCACCCCGCCCATGAGGAGCTCCCGCGCCAGGATCAGGAACACTCCCCACAGCGGGATGTCGAGCTCCCGGTTCTTGATGAGGGCGATGAGCGCTCCCAGCACGAGGATCTTGTCCGCGATAGGGTCGGCGACCTTGCCGAAGGCGCTGATGGTGTTGGTCCGGCGCGCCACGTAGCCGTCCACCCAATCGGTCACCAGGGCCGCCACATAGAGAGCGAGGGCGGCGATGTGCCAGGAGGCGCGGGCGTGCATCAGGGCGAAGAACATGGCCAGGGCCATGAGGATGCGCGCCATGGTCAGCTGATTGGCCAGGCTCACGGGGCTTCTATCCGGTAGTCCCCGGATTCGTCGGGGCGCGGCAGGCGGTAGGGCGCGCCGTTGAGGGTGAGGTCCATGTTCTCGGGGACGGCGGCGCGCAGCAGGAGGGTCTTCTTGGCCTGGAACTCATGGCTGGCCCCCCGCGGGAGCCTCCCGGCGAAGACGAGGGCCCCGTCGGTCCTGACGCTGAGCCAGGCGTCGTCGCGGCAGGTCACGGCCAGTTTGGGCTCGGTCGCGGGACGCAGCGGCAGGAGGGCCTGCGGCGTCTGGACCTCCTCGGCGTGCGCCCTGGGGGCGGCGATGGACCGGGAGACCCACCAGACCAGCGCCGCCGCCAGGGCCAGGCTCAGGGACACGGCTCCCAGGGCGGAGACCAGGGCGTTGAAGTAGGGCGAGGCCTCCAGGGGAGTGGCCGCCGCGGGGGCGTGGGCGGGGGCCTTGGGCGCGGGGGCGCCGTGCCCCGCGGGCTTCCCGGCCGGGGCGGGCGCGGCCGGCGCCGTCTCCGCCGGGCTCGGGGCCGGATGGAGCTTGTCCCAGAGCGGCCGCATGTCGATCTCCAGGTACTCGCAATAGCCGCCCAGGAAGCTGCGCAGGTAGACCGGCGCGGGCAGGTCGTCGAAGCGTCCGGCTTCGAGGGCCTCGAGGTACTTGCGCGGGATGCGGGTGTGCTGGCAGACGGACTCCAGGGAGAAGCCTCGGGAAGCCCGGGCCGCCCGGAGGCTCGCGCCCACCTCCTGGGCCGGGGACGGCGCGGGCGCCGCGGCCGGCGTCTGCGGCGGGGCCGGAGTCTGTTCGTTCTCCATGGTCAGCGCGGGGAGGCGGGGAAGTCGAGGATGTCGGCGCCCGGGGGCGGCCGGAACTGGAACTGGGTCTCGGGCAGGTCCGGATTGAAGCGTATCCCGGAGAAGGCGGTGCGTGCGGTGACGGCGCCTACGCGCAGCTCAGAGTCGAACGGGAAGAAGTCGCGGGTGGAGAGGCGCAGGGTGAGCAGGAAGTCCCCTTGGCCCGGGTCCCGGGGCCTGAGGGCCAGGGCCAGGCTGCGATGGCCGTCCGCGCCGGGGGCGGAGACCGAGGCCAGGGACACGTCGTAGCGCTTGAGCAGCGCCGCGTAGTTCCCGAAGTCCAGGAGGCCCTGGGCGAGGGGCTGCGACCTCTTCCACTCCTCGAGCTTGGAGCGGATGACCTGCCCGTTGGCGGGCCGCCAGACCCAGACGCGCGCGCCGTCGCAGACCAAAGACTGGGGCTCGGGCGCGAGGTGCTCCACGCGCAGGCGGTCCTTCTTGCGGTAGGCCAAAGAGCCGGAGACGCTCTGGGTCTGGCCCGTGTCCTGCGAATGGACCGACTGCCGGAACTCTCCGGAGAGGGTGATCAGTCCGGCGTCGAAGCGCTCGAAGCGCTCCAGGACCAGGGGCACGGTAAGCTCTCCCGTGGTCGGCGGATAGAGGGGCAGGGCAAAAGCAGGATCGGCGGCCTTCTCAGGCGGGCGCTTCCTTTTCCCGGAAGGGGCCGCGGATGCGGGGGCGGCCAGAGTCAGGAGCAGGACGAAGACCCCGATCCTCTTCATGGCGCTCAGTCCCGGCCCCCGTCGATCGGGACCTGCGGGAACTCGGCGCGCAGGCAGGCCTCGATCTCGTCGAAGTGGATCTCCCAGCGGTTGGAGCCGTCCGGCTTGTGGATCAGGCCCTTGACCTCGAGGAGGCTCAGCAGGTTCGTGGCCCGGGCGGAGGAGCCGAACTGGCTCTTGAGCAGGTCCTGCGAGACGCGCCGGCGCTCCAGCACCAGCTTCAGGGTCTGCGACCATTCCAGGGGCGTGACCCCGAAGGAGGCCAGGTCCGCCTGGCCGGGCTTGGGCATGGTCTCCAGCTCCGGATAGTCGGGCTTGCCCTGGCCGCGCAGGTAGGCAACGACCCGGTTGATCTCGTCTTCCGACACGTAGGCTCCCTGGCAGCGCTCAGGCACCTGGGAGCCGGCGCTGCGGTAGAGCATGTCTCCGCGGCCCTGCAGGGTCTCGGCGCCCATGATGTCCAGGATGACCTTGGAATCCACGCCGGAGATGACCTGCATGGCCACGCGGCAGGGCAGGTTGGCCTTGATGACTCCGGTGATGACGTCCACGGACGGGCGCTGGGTGGCCAGCACCATATGGATGCCCACGGCCCGGGCCATCTGGGCCAGGCGCTGGATGTTCTCCTCGACCTTCCCCCCCGCCACGAGCATGAGGTCGGCCAGCTCGTCGATGACCACCACGATGAAGTACTCGCGGGGCTCGCCGCGCTTGTCCGCCTCCTTGTTGTAGCCGTCGATGTTGCGCACCCCGTAGAGCTGGAAGCGCTGGTAGCGGCTCTCCATGATCTTGACCAGGTTGGAGAGGGAACTGGCCGCCTCCTTCGGTTTGGTGACCACCGTGACCTTATCGGCGGGCACGATGGGGTCGAAGAGGTGCGGGATGCCCTCGTAGAAGGTCAGCTCCAGGCGCTTGGGGTCGATGAGCAGGAACTTGACCTCGTCGGGGCGGGCCCGGTAGAGGATGGAGAGGATCAGGGAGTGGATGAAGACGGACTTGCCGGAGTTGGTGGCGCCGGCGACGAGCAGGTGCGGCATCTTCTGGAGGTCCGCGGAGAGGGGCTCGCCCGAGGCTGAGAGTC
>JACRDS010000068.1 GCA_016212825.1 Elusimicrobiota bacterium
ATGGAAGAGGTTGCTCCAGGCCAAGAACTTGAACGATCGGAGGTCGGAATAGGCTAGAATCAAATTCCAGCTACGAGGTTACGCGGCGAATTTCCACACGACTCGGGGCACGGCCCTGGAAAGCGCCGGCGTCGATTATGACGCTCGGACCGGGGTCAAGGCCGACGACTTCCTCCGGACCAGCAACCCGCGCATTTACGCCGCGGGAGACATCTGCCTGGCCGCCAAGTTCACCCACACGGCGGACGCCTCGGCGCGCATCGCCATCCAGAACGCCCTCTTCCTGGGCCGCAGGCGGATCAGCGCGCTGACCATCCCCTGGTGCACCTACACGGACCCGGAGATCGCCCACGTCGGCATGTACGAGAAGGACGCCGCGGAGAAAGGGATCCCGATCCAGACCTTCCTACAGGAGTTCAAAGACGTTGACCGCGCCGTCCTGGACGGCGAGAGCGAGGGCTTCATCAAGGTCCACGTGCGTCGAGGGACGGACCGGATACTCGGAGCCACCATCGTGGCCCGGCATGCCGGGGATATGATCGGCGAGCTGGCATTGGCCATGAGCGGAAGGCTGGGCCTCAAGACCATCTCCGCGACCATCCATCCCTATCCGACCCAGGCTGAATGCATCAAAAAGACGGGCGACGCCTTCAACCGCGCGCGCCTGACGCCTCTGCTAAAGGGCATGCTCGGAAAATGGCTCCAGTTGGGGCTGTAGACGTTCCCCAGACATGCGACGCGCACGCCGCGAGAGTCGAACGCCGACCTTCTTGACTGCCATGATATAGACGAAATCCTGGGTTCCGCCGAAGGGCTTGCGGTGCTGCTCGCTGAGGCGGCGCAGCACCCTGAACCCCGGCCCCAACTCCCGGGTGAGACCCGCCGTGCTGTAACGCCGCACGGGCAGGCCGCTGCAACGCTCCGGACCCGTCGGCGCGAATGCCGCCAAGACCAGGAAACCTCCCGGCCTGAGGCAACGCCTCAAATTGCCCAGGTAGCGCTTCCTGTCGGCGGCGCGCGTCAAGAAGTGAAAGACGGCCCGGTCATGCCAGAGATCGACCTTCTGGTCCAGGCGGCAGTCCGTCAAATCCGCCCGAAGGAACTGCACGCCCGCTCCCGACGGCTCCAGGCGCTTCTTGACCTCGCGCAAGGCCGCGGCCGAAATGTCCACCAAGGTCAGCCGTCTCATTCCAGCCTTGAGCAAATGGTCGGCCAGATGCGAAGCGCCGGCTCCAGCATCCAGAATCTGCGCGTCCGGGGCGAGCCGCGCCGCGTGGATCAGGGCCAGAGAACTCGCGGGCCGCCTCTGCGTCCAGCTACGCTCTCCGGGCAACCGTGTCCTGTAGATTCTATCCCAGTGAGTTCTCCTTTGCATGCGGTCATCTTATCAAAAGTCGACTCAACATCTGACCTTGCGGATGGAGTCTTTGTCCCCGGGCGCATAACCTTACGATATAGCGGTTGACAGAGAACTTGTTCACACCCGCGTTTCGTCGCGTTCCAGCTTGGCGATGGTGTTGTGGTCGAGACGGGTCATTGTGGCGAAACTCGGCTATCGCAACACCGAGCCGCTTGCGAAGGTAGCGAAGCCGGGCCCCGAGTGTGGCCCTGGAGAGGTCCGGAATAAGACGGGGAAATAGTCCGTTTGATCACGAGTTCGGTCCCCCGATCTGCCCCAGATTTTTAGTCTTGACTTGGTGTAACACTTCTGATACACTTTTAGCATGCCCAGCCTGAACCCAAGAGTGAACGTTGTTTTGGAAAAGCCACTGTTCTTGACGTTGAAGAAGCTGGCGACGAAGGATGGCGTGTCTTTATCCACCAAAGTCCGCGATCTGATTCGCGAGGCGTTGGAGGAATATGAAGAGGCCTTCCTGGTTGGCGTGGCCCGGGAGCGCGCCAAGACCTTCAAGCGCGCGCAGGCCTTGACCCACGAACAGGTCTGGAAGTAATGTTTTTCCTTGTCTACCATCCTCTGGTAGCTAGGGATATCATCAGCATCAACCGGGACATCCGGCAACGTCTCGCAAAAGCCATTCCAGAACGCCTATCTTCCCACCCGGAATCCTACGGTAAGCCATTGCGCGGGGATTTGGCCGGCTATTGGACTCTGCGTGTGGGCGATTATCGGGTGGTGTATAGGGTCGTCAAGCATGAAGTCTGGATATTCGCTATCATCAACCGACGCGATGTTTATTCTGAGGTGATGAATAGACTGTCGTGGGGCGCATCGGCACAGTCATGATTGAGCATAAGCCAGGTTCTAACACTGTCTAACCAGGGACCCCAGCTTCCCTCACCCCGCCTGCCGAGTCGGGCTCAGTGCCGGCCCGCGAGCACCCGCAGCGCCTCCACGATCTGGGCCGGCTCCGCGGGTTTGGTCAGGTAGAGCTGGAAGCCGGCTTCCAGGGCCCTGAGGCGGTCTTCTTCCTGAGCCATGGCGGTCAGCGCGGCCGCCGGCACGGAGCGGAGCTTGCCGCCGCGGTCGCGCACCCGGCGCAGCAGGGTGCAGCCGTCCTCCCCGGGCAGGGCGATATCGAAGAGGAGCAGGTCCGGCTCGGCCGCCTGGTCCAGGCTCGCCATGGCCGCCTGGGCGTCGGCCGCGCTCCGGACCCGGGCGCCGCAGCGGGAGAGCACCTGCACCAGGAGCTGGCGCGCGTCCGCCTCGTCCTCCACGACGAGGATGTCCAGCCCGGCCAGGGTGTGGCTGGCGGGCTGGGCCTGCGACGAGGCGGCGCCCTCCTCTCCCTCCGGCGGCCAGGCGGTCGCGGGCAGGCGGACCGTGAAGACGGCGCCGGAGCCTTCGCCCGCGCTTTCGGCGGAGACCCTCCCGTCGTGGAGCTCCACCAGGCGCTTGACGATGGCCAGCCCCAGCCCCAGGCCGCGGTGCTCGCGGATGAGGGGGTCTTCGCCCTGGCGGAAGGGCTCGAAGAGGTGCGGGATGAAATGGGCCGGGATGCCCTTGCCCTTGTCCCGGACCTCCACGACGGCCAGGCCTTCGTCCCGGCGCAGGGACACCCCGATCTCCTCGTCGTCCGGGGAGAACTTCATGGCGTTGTGCAGGAGGTTCCAGAAGACCTGCTGGAGCCTGCCGGCGTCCCCCTTGATGCCGACCTGGCTCTGCAGGTCGAGCGCGAACCGGATCCCGCGGACCCCGGCGATCTGCTCCAGGGACCGGCAGACCGACTCCAGGATCGGGCCCAGCTCCAGCCCGCTGCGGGTCATGTTGAACTGCCCGCGCGAGAGGCTCGAGATGTCGATGAGGTCCTCCACGATCTGGCGCTGGGACTGCATGTTGCGCTGGATGATGTCCAGGGCGTTCTGGCGCTCCTCCTCGGCGAGCTTGCCCGAGCGCAGCAGCCAGCTCCAGCCCATGATGGCGGTCAGCGGGGTGCGCAGTTCGTGGGAGACGATGGCCAGGAAGTCGTCCTTGGCCTTGTTGGCGATCTCGGCCTCGGCGCGGGCGGCGCGCTCGTTCTCGAGCAGGCGCGACCTCTCGGCCTCGGCCCGCACCCGGGTCGTGACGTCGCGGAAGCTCCACACGCGCCCCACGACCCTCCCCTCCAGGAGTTGGGGCTGGGAATAGCGCTCGATGACGCGTCCGTCCTTGAACTCCAGGATGTCGAAGCTCTCCCTCTCCGGCTGGCTGTAGAGCTCGCGCACCTTGGCTAGGAACTCCTCCGGCTGGGTCAGCTGGTCGAGGACGTAGGCGAGCAGGCGGTCGTCGTCGCGCGTGGCGGCCAGTTCCGACGGTATGCTCCAGATGCGCAGGAAGCGCTGGTTGAAGTTCGTGACCTTGCCTTCGCGGTCCACCACCAGGGTCCCGTCGGCGGTGGATTCCAGGGTCGCCTGGAGCTGGGACAGGGAGAGCCTGCGGGCCTCCTCCGCCTGCTTGCGTTCGGTGATGTCCAAAAAGGCGCCGACGATCCCCGCGACCCGGTCGTTCTCATCGCGGAACACGTCCTTGGCATAGATGACCGGGCGGTCCCGTCCGTCCTTGTCCCTCACCTTGAACTCATAGACCTGGCGGGCGGGATGGCGCAGCAGCTCCAGGTCCTTCTCGTGGTAGATCCGCGCGTCCTCGCCGGGCCAGAGCTCGTAGACGGTCTTCCCCTCCAGGTCCTCGGAGGCGACGCCCATCAGGTCGGAGAAGGCGCGGTTGCAGCCCAGATACCGGCCTTCCGGGTCCTTGTAGAACACGGGCGTGGGGATGGCGGAGAGCAGGGCCTCGGTGAAGCGCAGAGACTTCTTGAGGAGCAGATGCGCCGTCTCCAGCGACTCCTCCGCGAGTTTTCGGTCCGAGATGTCTTTCATGGTCACGATGAAGTCCAAGATCTCGCCACGCTCTCCGCGGCGGCAGGCGGGGCTTAGGACCACGGGGAACCTTTTCCCGTTCTTCCGCATGAAGATCAGCTCGGTCTCCGCGAGCTCGCCGCGCAGCATCTTGGCGAAGGACTCCTCTATCCGCGCGCGGTGCTCGGGGGGCCAGATCGGGAAGGGCGGCTCCTGGCCAAGGAGCTCAGCCTCGGAGTAGCCGGTCATCTCGGCGAAGGCCGCGTTGGTCATGACGCGTCGGCCGCTCTTGTCGATGACGCACAGGCCCTCGCGCATGGACTGGACCAGGCTGGTCATGAAGGCGCTCTTCTCGCGCAGCGCCTCCTCCACGCGCTTGCGCTCGCTGACGTCCTCGATCTGGGAGATGTAGTGGAGGGGCTCGCCTTCCGGCGAGCGCACCACGGAGGTGTTGAGATGGGCCCAGACGTAATGCCCGTCCTTGTGGCGATAGCGCTTCTCGGCCCGCATGAAGGGGATCTCTCCGGCCAGCAGGCGGCGCGCCTCTGCGAGGTTCTTGGGAAGGTCGTCGGGATGGGTCAGCTCCTGGAAGGTGGTCCGGCACAGCTCCTCCTCGCCGTAGCCCAGCATCGCGCAGAGGGCCGGGTTGGCGCGCAGCCAACGGCCGTCGACGGCCACCAGCGCCATGCCGATGGGCGCCAGCTCGAAGGCGTGGCGGAAGCGCTCCTCGCTGTCCCGCAGGGTCGCCTCCGCCTGCTTGCGCCCGGTGACGTCCGCGGCCCAGCCCGTCACGCCCCTGACCCGGCCGCCCGGGCCGCGGCGGGGCGAGAAGCACATCTCCAAGGTGCGGCCCCGGATCTGGATGGCCGCGCAGAAGATCCTGCCGGCCAGGGCCTCGCGGATGAGTTCGGCAGCGCGCGGGATGCCCATATGCAGCTCCAGGACGCTGCGGCCCACCGCCGCCGCGGGCTTGAGACGGAGCTCCTCAGCCAGCCCTCCGGCCAGGAGCGTGATCCTGCCGCGGGAATCCAGCTCGAAGAGCATGACCGGCGCGTGGGCCACCGCGGCCGATAGGCCGGCGGCCTCTTTGGTCTTGCGGCCCGGGGGGCGGCGAGAGGGCTTCTTCATGGGCAAGTGGCGGCGGACCCCGAATCAAATCCTAGCATGTCGCCGAGCAAACCGGCAAGCCGGCTCCGGCTTGTGCCATTCGCGGCGCCCGGCAGTTTGCTAAGATGAGCCCGAGGAGGAGGTCCGACATGAGCCAAGCCCGCGGCTACGCCGCCCAAGACGCGAAGTCCCCCCTGGCTCCCTTCCGGTTCGCGCGCCGCCAGCCCGGCGCCCGCGACGTCCATATCCGCATCCTCTACTGCGGCATCTGCCACTCCGACATCCACCAGGTCCGCGACGAATGGGGCAGCTCGACCTACCCCATGGTGCCGGGCCACGAGATCGTGGGCGAGGTCACGCGGGTCGGCGCCCAGGTGCGCCGATTCAAGGCCGGCGACCTGGCCGGGGTCGGCTGCATGGTGGATTCCTGCCGCGCCTGTCCCAGCTGCCAGGCGGGCCTCGAGCAGCACTGCCAAAAGCACGTCTCCTTCACCTACAACGGCACGGAGCAGGACCTCAAGACCCCGACTTTCGGCGGCTATTCCTCGGACATCGTGGTGGCGGAGCGCTTCGTCCTCAAGGTCGAGCCGGGCCTGCCGCTGGAGCGCGTGGCGCCGCTCTTGTGCGCGGGCATCACCACCTATTCCCCCCTCAAGCGCTGGAAAGCGGGGCCGGGACGCCGCGTGGCCGTGCGGGGAGTCGGCGGTCTGGGCCACATGGCGGTCAAGCTCGCCGCAGCCATGGGCGCCGAGGTCACGGTCCTGAGCGGCTCCAAGTCCAAGGGCCCGGATGCCAAGCGCCTGGGCGCGCACGAGTTCGTCCTCACCTCCCGGGACGGGGCCCTGGCCCGGCTCGCGGGCCGCTTCGACCTCATCATCGACACGGTCTGCGCCCCGCACGACGTCAACGAGATGCTGGGCCTGCTCAAGGTGGAGGGCGCCCTGGTCCTGGTGGGCGCCTCGCCCAAGCCCCTGGAGGTCGGCGCCTTCCCCCTCATCGTCGGCCGCCGCATCCTGGCCGGTTCGCTCATCGGCGGCATCGCCGAGACCCAGGAGATGCTCGACTTCTGCGCCAGGCACAAGACCCTCTGCGACGTGGAGGTCATCGCCATGAAGGACGTCAACAAGGCCTATGAGCGGGTCATCCGGGGAGACGTGCGCTACCGCTTCTCCATAGACCTCGCGACCCTCTAGGACCGGATGGGGGCTCTCAAGGACGCGGCCAAGAGCTTCGAGCGCGCGGGCAGCGCGGCCCTGCGCTCCCTTCTGCGCGCCGTCCTGCCCGCGCCCAGGCCGGTCCCAGGGCCGCTCGACTGCGCGGCCGTGCGGCGGGTGCTCATCGTCCGGCAGGACAGCCGCCTGGGCAACCTCCTGCTGTTGACTCCTCTGCTCAAGGCCATCCGGGAGGCCTTCCCGTCGTCCCGCGCCGACATCCTGGTCTCCGACGCTTATGGGGATATCCTGCGTGGCAATCCTAACCTCGACGGGCAATTCGTCCTGCCCAAGGCCATGTTCTGGCCGGACCCGTCCTTGCCCCCCCGCCTGTTCCTCGAGCTGCGCGGCCGCCGCTACGACCTGGCTTTCGACGCCTCGGCCATGCACGCCTTCTCCCTCTCCAGCGCGCTCATCACCGCCCTCTGCGGGGCGGCTCGGACCGTCGGCTTCGACCGCGGCGACGCCCGGGTCTTCCTCAACGCCCCCGTGCCGCCGCCGGCCCTGCCCCGACACGAGACCTCGATCCAGCTCGGCCTGCTCAGGCACCTGGTCCCCGGTCCCGACGACGCGGCCAAGCCGGAGTGCCATCTCGGCGGCGAGGAGCGCGCCGAGGGCCGCGCCCTCTGGTCGTCCTGGGGGCTGGACCCGGACAGCGTCGCCCTCTTCGTGGGCGCGCGCGCGGAGAAGCGCTGGCCTCTGGAGAGCTTCCTGGGCCTGGCGGGGCGCATCGGTGCGGCGGGCCGGCGCTGCATCATCTTCGCCGGGCCGGCGGAGAAGGCTCTGGTCGAGGGGCTGGGGCTCCCGGCAGGGGCTTTTCTGGCCCCGTCTCTGCCCCTGCGGCGCTTCGCCGCCGCTCTGGCCCAGGCCCGCGCCGTGGTCACGGCGGACACGGGCCCCATGCACCTGGCCGTGGCCCTCGGAGTCCCGACCGTGGAGCTCTTCATCGGCAGCGCGGCCTGGAGCAGCGAGCCCTGGCGCTACGGCTACGTCCACCTGCCCGGCCACCGCGTCATCGAGGCCGGGAGCCGCGACCTCCCGGTCGACGAGGTCTGGTCGGTCCTGCACAACCTGGTGTCAGGCCTCAACTTATCGGAATAATCGGCCGTCCTGTCCTTTGTCGGCCTCAGGTATTGAATCCACTTGGGAACTTTTTTCTGCCTGAATCGTATGAATATCATGGGCCGCAGACCTCGGATCCACTTTCCCGGTGCCATCTACCACGTCACCACGCGCGGGAACGAGGGACGGGCGATATTCTTGGAGGAGGCGGATCGCCCCCGTTTCTTTGGGATATTGGCCGAGGAGAAGGCGCGCTCGCGCTTCCAGTTATTCGCTCATTGCCTTATGTCCAACCACCTGCATCTGCTCCTGCGTGTAGCGCAAGTCTCCCTCAGCGTAATCATGCAACGCATCCTTACGAGATATTCCTGCCGCATCAATGCCCGGAGAAGGGTGCATGGGCACCTTTTCCAAGGGAGATTCAAAGATGCCCTGTGTCAAGATGACAGCTATTTCCGGGAACTCCTCCGCTATATTCATATGAATCCAGTGAGGGCGGGGGTTGTCTCCGACCCTTCCGAGTGGACCTGGTCCGGTCACCTCGATTACACTGGAGCTCGCAACGATGGACTGATCGACACGCGATTCGGGCTCTCCCTATTCCATCCGGATGCCTCCCAAGCGCGCCGCTGCTACTTGGACTTCTTGGAGCGGTGTCCTGTGGGCGCAGACGCAATCCCCTCTCCTCCCGAGAAAGCCGCTCAGCCCCTGGCTCACGAGGATGCCATCCTCGAGGGACCGGGCATCTGCGATGCTGCGCTCATTCAGGACATGGAGACTCTGGGCCGACAGATTGCTCGGTCTACAGGCGTCAGCTTGGAAGCTTTGAGGAGTCCTAGTAGGAACAGGACTGCCAGCGCCGCCAGAAGGGACTTGGTCCGCTTGTCATTGAGCGAAGGCATCGGGACTTGCGAGATTGCACGGTTTCTCGGCAGAACCCCATCATTCGTCTACAAGGCTTCATGCCAATAAGTCCAATAAGTTGAGGCCTGACACCGTCAAGGTGACACCGTCAAGGGAGGAGTTTGAGCAGGTTGTCGGCGTCGGCCTTGGACACGAACCCCGCCGCGGCGCGGCTCTCGGATTTGGCGTGACGGCGTCCGGAATCCTCGCGGCCCAGGAGGATGCGCTCGCCGCGGCCTCCGCCTGCCGCGGACAGGTCGAGGGCCGGCCGGTCGAATCCCGCCTTGCCGGCGGGGGCGTCCGCGGGCGCGAGCTCGAGGAAGCGCAGCGAGGACGCGGCCAAGACCAGCTCCGCGGCCTGGTCCGCGGAGAGCCGGCGCCCCTCGGCCAGCCAGCTCCCGCCGGATTTCTTCAGCGTGAACCCGGCGGGGCCGGCGAAGCGCAGGCGTTCGAGCTCGCCCAGGGGGATGGACAGCAGGGCCTTGCTGCGCAGCTCGTCGGCGCCGCGGCGCAGGGCGTGGGACTGCACGCCCTCGGCCAGGTACACGGCCGGCTCTCGGCTGGAGCGGAAATAGACCGAGTCCCCGAGGGCCGGCTTGCCGAACCAGCCGTCGAGGACCGGAGCCGCGCTGGCGCGGGAGTAGACCCGCACCCGGACCGCGCTCGACTCATCGAGTTCGTAGTCCGCCCAGCCCGCCGGGTCGCGCGAGACCTGCGAGCCCAGGGCCAGGCCGCGCAGGCTCTGCGAAAGGTCCTCGGCCGCGCCCGTGTCCGCTTCGTCCCGCAGGGGCGCGGTCAGCCGCCAAGTCCCGGCCGCCCGCTCCAGGGCGAGGCGGCCGCCGCGGAAGTCCACCTCGATGCGGGCGACGTCCGCGGCCTGGAGCCCCGCGAGGGGGCGCGACGGCTCCGCCGGTCCCTGCAGGCGCAGCAGGAGCGCCGCGGCCCCCGCCAGAACCGCGGCCGCGGACGCCAGGAGGAGGACCTGCCTAGGCGTCATCGAAGCGTTCCGCGAGCTCGCGCCTCCGGGCCTTCCTCTGGGCGTAGCGCGTCAGTCCGGCCGCGACCAGGACCAGGGGCAGGAAGAAGATGAGGGAGTACTTGGCGGCTAGCATCGCGGCCAGGGACAGCGGCCGCAGGGGACGGTAGGCCGCCCCCTTGGAGCGGATGGAGAGCAGGGCTTCGTCCTGGAGCGACCATTCCAGGAGGTTCATCAGGAAGGCCGCGGAGGCCTCCTTGCCCGCGAACTGCGGCCGGGCCTGCTGCGCGGTCCCCACGATGATGAGGCGGCCCGGGCCCGTCTCCAGGACCCCGGCCAGGGAGAAAGGACCCTGGTCCTTGGTGACCAGGTCCTCGACGGAGGTCCTGGGGTCGGCGGAGGGCGAGGGGCTCAGCCAGCTGGCCTTGCTGGAATCGACCAAAGACGTGTAGTTCCTGGTCCCCGGCTTGACCCGGATGGGGGCCGCGAACGGGAAGGCCACCGCGTCCAGGCCGCGGACCGCCGGGTGCCGGCGGTCCATCTGGGTGGCGATGGGGATGAAGGGATAGTCCACGACCATGATGGAGCGCAGCGGCCCGTAGGGCATCTCCATCTGGATCTTCTCGCACTGGGCGTCCACCACGAAGCCGTCCGGCAGTTCCAGGCCCCAGCCTGCCAGAAGCGGCTCCAGGCCGGTCTCCACTGGCCGCGCGCGGAAGCTGCGCAGGTCCACGGTGCGGCGCGAGAGCAGCAGCCCCAGGGACCGGCCGGAGGCGAGCCAGGCCTTGAGCCGGTCGAGCTCCGCGGGCTTGAGAGGCGAGCTCGGGCCCCAGACCCAGAGCGCGTCGACATCGGCTGGCACGGGCTGGTCCAGGGCCACGGGGACCGCCTTCATCTGCTCCGAAACCGCTGCGAAGAGCGGCCCGGAGACGGGGTCGCCGGGAGCGGCCTCGCCGTGGCCGGTCACGAAGCCCACGGTCCTGGTCCGGCCCGAGACCAGCTTCTTGATGCGGCGCGTGATGTCGTACTCCAGGTCCGAGGTCCCGCCGATGACCGGGATGGCCTCGCTGCGGCCCCGGTAGAGGAAGACCGCGCCCATGAAGGATTCCTTGATCTCGAAGCGCTCGCGGCTGGTCACGCTGAGCTGGAGGGGCGCCACGCCCGCGTCGACGGCCTCGCGGCGGCGCTTGGCCGTGTCCGGGCTGATGAGCTCCACCCGCACCCGGCCGCGGCCGGCGCTCTGGTATTCGGCGAGCAGGTCCTTGAGGTACCGGCGGCCGGGGCCGTAGGGCGGGGGCAGGCCCGGAGTGTAATAGGCCTTGATGGTCAGCGTGTCCTGGAGGCCGCGCAGGAGGTCCTTGGTCCCGCGCGAGATGGAGTAGGCGCGGTCGGCCGAGAGGTCGGCCCGCGCGAAGAGGAGGCTGGAGAGCGCGTTGCCCGCGGCCAGGGCCGCGAGCAGGGCGGCGGCCCCGGCCCAGGAGAAGACCAGCGCCCGGCGCCTCTGCCGCTCTTCCATGTCAGAATCTCCGGCTCCGCAGCCGCTGCACGGTGAGATAGAGGAAGGCGGAGACCAGGCTCGCGAAGTAGACCAGGTCCCGCGAGTCGAGCACGCCCTTGGCCAGGTTGTCGACGTGGGAGTCGAGCCCGAGATATCCGACGAGGTTCCCGAGGCCTCCCGGGAGCAGCGCCGCGCTCTTGCCCAGGAGGAAGAGGACGAAGCAGACCAGGAACGCGGCCACGAAGGACACGACTTGGCTGCGTCCCAGGGATGAGGCGAAGATCCCGACTGCGCCGAAGGCCAGTCCGGTGGAAGCCAGGCCGAGCAGGGTCCCGAGCATCTCGCCCCAGTCCAGGCCCACGGACGGCGAGACGCACAGGCCCAGGACCGCTACGTAGAACAGCAGGCCCCCCACGCAGACCAGGTGCAGGGCCGCGAAGCCCAGGTACTTGCCCAGCACGATGTCCCAGTCCTCCAGGGGCAGGGTGGCCAGGGTCTCGAAGGTCCCGCTCTTGAGCTCGTCGGCGAGCAGGCCCATGGTCAGGGCCGGGACCAGGAAGGCCAGCAGCAGGGGCGCGAGATCGGCGAGACCGCGCAGGCTGGCGGCCTTGACCAGGAACAGCGGCGCGGCGAAGAGCCAGCCGGTGATGAGATAGAAGACGAGGAGGGTCACGTAGGCGGAGGGCGAGTCGAAGTACCAGCGCAGGGTCCGCCCCGCCAGGGCTCGGACCGCGTGCGTCTGGAAGAAGGAGCCGCTCATGATTCTCTGGTCAGGGCCCGGAAGACCTCTTCCAGGCTCAGGCGCTCCTGGCGCAGGGAGAGGATGGGCCAGTCCCGGCGCACCGCGAGCCGGAAGACCTCCTCGCGCAGGTCGACGCCCGCCGGGGATTCCACGACGAAGCTCCCGGGCGCCCCGTCCGAGACCCCGCCGGCGCCCGGCAGGCCGGCCAGGGCGGCGCGCGCCTCGTCCCGCGGCCCGCGCAGTTCCAGGTGCAGGCGGTTCTTGTCCGCCAGGTCCCCGGCCAGGTCCGCGGGCCTGCCGTCCGCCGCGATGCGGCCCCGGTGGATGATGATGACGCGGTCGCAGACCGCCGTGGCCTCGGGCAGGATGTGCGTGGAGACGAGCACGGTCTTGCGGGAGCGCAGTTCGCGGATGAGGCCGCGCACCTCCTGGACCTGGTTGGGGTCGAGGCCCGAGGTGGGCTCGTCGAGGATGAGGATGTCGGGGTCGTGGATGATGGCCGCGGCCAGGCCCAGCCTCTGGCGGTAGCCCTTGGAGAGCTCCCCGACCTTGGAGCCGACCTCGCGGCGCAGGCCGCAGGACTTGACCACGGCCTTGACCCGGGCGGCGCGCTGCGCGCCGTCGCCCAGGCCGCGCAGGCGGCCGGCGAAGTGCAGGGCCTCGGTGAGCTCGAGGTCCTCCCAGAGCGGGTTGTCTTCGGGCAGGTAGCCCAGGCGCCGGCGCACGGCCAGGGGGTCTTCGCTCACGTCGATGCCGGCGAGCTCGGCGCGGCCCTCGTCGGCGGGCAGGTAGGCGGTGAGCAGGCGCATGGTCGTGGTCTTGCCCGCGCCGTTGGGGCCCAGGAAGCCCACGACCTGTCCCTGCGGGATCTCGAAGCTGACCCGGTCGACCGCGGTGCGGCCGCCGAAGCGCTTGGTGAGGTCCTTCGCGAGGATCATGGGATCAAGGGACCTTCAGGAGGGAGGCCCCGCGCTCCACCGCGGTGTTCTGGGGATCCAGGGTCCGCTCGCCGTCCACGATGAACTGATAGCGGTAGCCGCCCGCGGCGACCGGCAAGGCCAGAAGGAGGCTCAGTATCCAAGACATGTAGGAAGATGTTATCGGAAATCCTGACCCCACATCAAGGCAGGCCTAGCGGCTGCGCTCTTTGGGGCCGGAAGGGGCTCCCCCCATGGTCTTGGGCGCGTAGAGCTCCCGGATGAGCTCCGGGAGCCTGCCTTCCTTCATCGCCTTGCGGATGCGCTTCATGTCCCGCTTGAAGGCGGCGACCTCGGCGTCCTCGCCCTCCGGGTCTTCGCGCGCGTCCACCACGCCGCCGCCTCCGAAGCGGCGCGTCCAGGCGTACCAGTAGAACTCCTCCATGGTGAAGGCTTCTTCTTCCAGCGGATGGTTGTGGCGGCCCCAGTAGCGCCGCTGCATGTAGGCCAGCATGTGGTCGAGCTCATGGACCAGCACCGGCACGATGTACTCGATGGGCAGGCCGCGCAGGTGGAGCTGCTGGAGTTGGGAACTCAGAGTGATGCGCGGATGCATCGGGTCCATGGTGCTGAACCGGCCCAGCGTGTCCGGGGGCATGGGCGAGAAGGCGATGGAGCCCGGGTCGTCGGCGAGCATGGCCCCGGCCAGGCTGGTCATGAAGGGCAGGTTGGGGACGTAGCCGGGGACCGCGGCCAGCACCGACGACATGGCCGCGACCAGGTCCTCCACTGTGAGCGGCGCGCGCGGGTCAACCTCGGTGCCGGTGCGCGCGCCGAACTCGGCCCGGCTCCCGGACCTCCTCTGCTCCAGGGCGGTGTCGAGCTGCGGTTTCTCCTTCCCGATGAAGACCTGGGAGCCGTTGAGGCTGGCCCGGAACTCGCGGCCGGACTTCTTCGGGCCGAACTGCGCCAGCAAGGCGGCGCCGATGAGCGCGGTCAGGCAGCCGGCGATGAGGAGCTTGAGGACCATGCCCTATAAGCATAGCCCTGCCCCGGGCGGGGCGCAAGGTCCCGGCCGGGGCTACTTCGTCCCGGCCTGCTTCATCTGGCCGTCGAGGACCCGGTCGATCTGCTTGTCGGTCCAGGCCCGCTCCGCGGCGCGCCGGGAGTTGACCTCGGCCATGACGCTCTCCAGGGCGCCCTTGATGGGCGCGAAGCCGGACCGGGCCTGGTTGGCCTGGCTCTCCGAGAACATGGTCATGAAGAAGTTCCAGGAGGCGGGCAGCCAGAAGTCGAAGAACACGCTGCCGTTGGCGTTGGGGCCCTTGCCCTTGTTGGCGGGCAAGGCGAAGGTCAGGCCCTCGGCCTTGAGCACCGGGTCCTTGTGCAGCAGCGGGATGATGGTGTTGAGGGCCTTGACCCCGGCCTGGGCGCTGGCCGCGGCGGCGCGGGCCTCGGCTCCGGCCGAGGCCGCCAGGGCCTTGAAGGTGGCGCTGTGGTCCTCGTAGTGCGAGCCGATCACCCGGCCCTGGCTGTCGTAGTCGTTGACCAGGACGTTCTCGTTCTGGGAGGCGAGCATCAGGTTCAGGGCCCGGGACTGCTCGTGGCGGGCCATGTCCGCCATGTCCTTGTCCACCTGCTGAGCCATCTCCACCGCGGACTTGAGCGTGCCCTCCGCGGCTCCGTTGAGGGTATCGAGGCGCGCCAAGTGGCTTTGATACTCGGCATCCTTGGCGGAGAGGCGGTCCGAGACCCGGCCGCGCATGGCGCCGTTGGCCTTGTCGAAGAGGGCCTTCTCCGGCGCGATCTCGGCGGACTTGAACTCTCCCAGGTCCTGCTGGGCGCGCTTGGTCATCTCCTTGAGCCGCCCGCCGAAGAGGCCGGGCACGCGTTCGTCGAACTTGGCGATGTCCTTCTCGAACCGGGCCGCGGCCGCGTCCTCTGAGCCTATCTCGGAGCGCAAGGACTTGAGGCTCAGGGCCAAAGTGCCTTCGAACTCGGTCGTCTTGGCCTGGGCCTCGAGGCCCGAGACCTGGGCTTGCCAGACCGCGGGCGGCTCGGCGCCCACGCGTTTGGCCGGGTCCTGGGACACCGCGTTGTGGGTCATCTCGGCGCGGGCGGCGGCCAGGCCGTCGAAGGCGGCGAAGGTCTGGGCGTCCTTGACGCTGATGGACTTGCCGTCGGAGAGGTCGATCTTCTTGGAGCCGGCGCTCTGGGCGTCGGCGATGCGTCCGTCCATGCGCTGCTGGCGGCCGCGGGCCTCGGCCTTGATCTTCTCCAGGGCCGGGGCGTCCTTGTCGCGGCGGGCCTTCTCCAGGGCGATGATGTCCTGGTTGCTCTTGGAGTTCTGCCAGGTCTCGTTCTTGTTCTTGCCGCGCAGCCAGAAGTAGACGCCGGTGCCCGCGGCGACCACGGCCGCCACGATGGCGACGATCGCCACGACGGGGATGACGGCCGCATGCTGGCTGGGGGCCTGCGGGGCCGGGACGGCGGAAGACGGCTTGCCGTCCTTCTCTGCGGCGGCCTTCAGGCCGCTGTCCGCGGCAGCCGTCTTGGACGCCAGGACCGCGCCGGAGGCGTCCCGACGCGTCCCGCTGCCGTCATAGTAGCCGCCCAGGTCGAAGCCTTCGACGCTGAGCCCCTCGTCCATGTCGCGCAGGAGCGCGTCGGCCGAGGGCCGGCCCGCGTCCGCATCGGAGTCCGGCTGGGGAGCGACGGGCTCCACGCCCGGGACCGCAGGCTGGGCCGTGGTCTTGGGGAGCTTCTTCTCGGGCTTGACGGGCGGCAGGGGGACGGGTTGGAAGTCCTTCTGGATGGGGTCGGCCACGGCCTGGCCCGGGACGATCGGGGCTGCGCCCGGCAGGCGCTCGATGGGTTGGGGCGCGGAGCCGGCGAACATGGCGGCTTGGGCCACGGAACCGTGCAGGATGGCGGCGGTCAGGAGAGAGGCCAAGAGTGTACGCATAATTTTCATGTTTGGGTGCTACCTCCGTGGGCTCTATCCTATCATTAGGAGCCGGATTGCGGCATGAGAAGAATGGCCTACTCCGGCCCCGGCAACGGCCCCGCCCGGGGCTGGGACCTTTGGCGGAGGCGGACCCTTTCCGCCGGAGGCTGGAAACGGCTAGAATCAGGGGCATGCCGCGGGTCATAGCCTTCCACAAGCCCTACGGGGTCCTCTCCCAGTTCACGGAGCATGACGGCCATCCCGGTCTGACCGGCTTCGGCCTGCCCGCCGGCGTCTATGCGGCCGGCCGGCTCGACCGCGACAGCGAGGGGCTCCTGCTCCTGACGGACGACGGAGCCCTGCAGAGGCGCCTCACGGACCCCCGCTTCGGACACCCCCGGACCTACTGGGCGCAGGTCGAAGGCGAGCCCGCGGCCGAAGCCCTGCGGCGCCTGGCGCGCGGCGTGGCCCTGCGCGACGGGATGACGCGGCCCTGCCGGGCGCGGCTCTTGGGGGCGGAGCCGGACCTTCCCCCCCGTGACCCGCCCATCCGCTTCCGCAGGAGCGTGCCCACGGCTTGGCTGGAGCTGGTCCTCACCGAGGGCCGCAACCGCCAGGTCCGGCGCATGACCGCGGCCGTGGGCCTGCCGACCCTGCGCCTGGTGCGCTGGGCCGTCGGCGGCCTGACCCTGAAAGGGCTCGCCCCCGGGGCGTGGCGGCAGGTCCCCGCCGCGGCCGCCCTGAGCCGTTAAAGGTCGCCCTGGATGTCGTTGACGCGCTGCTGGCGCTTCTGCTCTTCCGCGCGCCGACGCTCCTCGTCCTGGCGCAGGGCGCGCTTGGCGCTGACGGCGATGCTCGTGTAGAGGACCGTGACCGTGGAGCTGGGGTAGGGCTCGGCGGCGAGGTTCGGGTTCTTCCCGGACGGCCGCGGCGCGCGCATGCGGAATTCGATCTTGGTGATGCCGTCGTTCCAGGTCACCAGCCGCAGGGGCTTGCCCTCCTTGTCTGTGAAGCCGTCCTCCTCCTTGCCCGGCCCGTACTTCTTGCTCAGGCCGGAGACCACCGCCTCCGCGGCCGTCGGCTCGCCGTCTACGGCCACCGGCTGGTAGATGGCCTGGAAGAAGCGGTCGTTCTCGAAGAAGCAGGAGAGTTTGCGTCCCTCCCCGAGGCTGAGGATGAGGGTCTTCTCGACTTTGGGCTGGCGGGTCTCGTAGTCCACGCGGGCCGGGATCCTCTTCTTGACCTCGGCCGGGGACATCCCCCACTTGGCGTCCTTGTAGCCTCCGCCCAGACGCCCGGATGCCGCGGGCGCGGCGGCGGGCGGCGCCGGGTTCTGCGCGGCGGCGGGCAGGGCGGAGACGAGCAGGGCGGCGAGCAGGACGGCGGGCGCTTTGGTCATGGAGACCTCCTCATCGACCGGAGTGTACCAAATTGTCCGGCCGCGGCTCAGGCTCCGCGCCCGAAGAACGAGCCGGTCAGGTAGTTGAGGAGCTTGAGGGTCTCGGTGGCCGCCGCGAAGGTCAGGCCTTTGTGGCGCCACCAGCGGCGGTCGAAGGTCTCGTAGGGCGTGGGACAGACGATGACGCGGCTGCCGGGCAGGCGGCCGCGGAAGATGAGGCGGGCGCGGCGCGCGTGATAACGCGAGGTCACCAGGAGGATGGTCCGGCCGCGGCCCCCGCCGAATTCCCGGGCGAAGGACGCCGCTTCGTCGCGGGTGCTGTTGACGTCCTGCCCATAGAGCCGGATGTCCTTGGCCGGCACGCCCTTCTTGAGCAGGATGATCCGGTTGAGCGCGGTCTCGGAGCGCAGCGGGACGCCGAGCTCGCGCAGGGGCGCTTCGTGCTCCTCGGGGAGGATGCGGGAGATCCAGACCTGCGGGGCCAGGCCTTCCCGGTAGAGGTCCGCTCCGTACATGGGGCGGAAGAACCCTCCGCCGAGGACCACGATGGCGTCGGCGCGCTCGGGCGGGTCGGAACAGTCGAGCCACCAGCCCACCGCGGCCATGGCCAGGCGCAGGGCCAGAGCCGCGCCGGCCAGGGCGGCGCCGGCATAGAGGAGGACGCGCTTGGCCGGGGCCGCGGTCTTCAGGAGAACACCTCGGGCAGGTAGCTCCCGTCGCGCATGAGGGGGCTGCGCCGGCCGTCCTCCATGACCAACTCCACGCCCGCGACGCGGATGTCGGGCTGGGTCTGCGGCACATAGACCCGGTCGATGTGGACCACGGCCGCGGGGCTGGAGAACTGGGTTGGTCCCACGCGGCCGCCGAAGTGGTCGCTGCGGCCGAAGGCGATGTGCAGGCCGAGCTTCTCGTCGAGCAGGACCTCGCCCACGGGCTTGACCCCGAAGGCGTCCAAGACGCCCAGGCCCAGCTCCGCCAGGTTGGCGTAGGCGGGCTCGGCCTCGAGCAGCGCCGCCTCGCGGTCCGACTCCGGGCCTCGGGAGAGGACCTCCGCGGCGCGGTTGCCCGCGACGCGGTAGCGCACCACCTCGGAGCCGAACTGCACGGGGAGCTCGCCCGCGCTGCGGCTGGGCTCCCCCTCTCCTTCATAAGGCACGATGTAGGCCTCGCCCGAGGGCAGGTTGCCCGCCATGCCGGGCGAGGGGAGGAGCCCGCCGGAGGCGTGGCCCTGGCGGAAGCGCAGGTCCAGATGCAGGAGGCTTTCTCCGCCGGGATGTCGGAAGCGCAGGTCCGCGCCGGCGGCCCGGTCGAGCAGGCCTTTGAGGATGCCCACGCGGCGGTTGACCTCCGCGTAGTCCAGGCGCAGGGCCGGGATCATGGCGGCCTTGAACCCGGGCATGGTGGCGGCGCGGATGGGATAAATCTTGGCCGCGAGCTTGAGTGGGGCCGTGGCCGAGAGCTCGGTCGGGGCGAGGAGGATGGGGTGGCTCGCGAAGAGCTCGGCCCACGGCACGCTGCGGGCCGGGTCGAGTTCCTCCGTGGTCCGGGGCAGGGGCCCGCCCGCGTGGAGCCAGGCTGACGGGGGCAGGTCGCCGTTGTTGGCGCCGGCGTTGCGGTAGAGGACCAGGTGCGCCTCCAAGCCGAGCTGCCGGCTCTGGCCGGCCAACTCCCGCACCCAGGAGGCGGCCATGTCGCGGCGCAGCTGCCAGTCCGGGTTGTCCGGGGTGCGGGCGTCGGGCAGGTCCACGAGCACCGCCAGGGCCTTCTCCCCCGGCCGGGGCGCGAAGACGCGGCGCACCAGTTCCGCCAGTTCCGGCCCCTTCAGGTCTTCGGGCATGGGCTAATCATATCACAAGCCGGGGAGCCCCGGAGAGGTTGACCTTTTTCAGACCGGGGCGAGCTAGATTATGTTTGATGGCCGTCAAGATCATGGTGGTGGAGGACGATGCGGAGTTCCTGCATCTGGTGCAGTTCGCCTTGGAGCAGGCCGGCTATCTGGTGATGCCGGCCTCCAGCGGCAAGGCGGCGCTGCGCTGGCTGCGGGAGCCCGGCGCCCGGCCCGACCTCTTCGTGCTGGACATCGGTCTGCCGGACCCCGATATGGACGGCTTGGCGCTGTGCAAGGCGCTCAAGAAAGACGCCGCGACCCGCAAGCTCCCCGTGATCATCGTCAGCGGCTTCGCGGACAACGCCCGCCGTCTGGAGGCGGTGCTGGTCCACGCTGATCTCATGCTCAGCAAGCCGGTGATGATGTCCGATCTCATCAAGGCGGTGCGCGCCCTGCTCGACAATCCCCGCCCGGAGCGGCGCGGCCTGCTGCATCGGGGCGGACTGGAGCTCGACCCGGAGACCCACTCGGTGTTCTTCAACGGCCGGCAGATCCAGGACCTGGGGCTGCGCCTCTTCGACCTGCTCTATCTGCTCGCCGAGCACTGCCCTATCGCGCTGAGTCCGCGCTTCATCCTCGACGCCATGAAGCTCAAGACCCGCGACGAGGAGGTCGCGGTCATGGTCAGCCGGCTGCGCGGGGCCCTGCGCGGGGAATTCGGCCTTCCGTTCATCGTCACGGTGCCCAACGAGGGCTATCGTCTGGAGCCGCCGGTCCCGCAGGGCGTCCGTCCCCTGTAACCTTGCGCCGCCATTGCGGGCGGCGGGCTCCGCCTTGCAGCCTGCAACGATCCTTGCGTCAGCGGCGGCAGTCGGGTCGAACCACTCGATTTCCGCTGATTTTCGCGGCATCGTTCGTCTTGCGCGGCGCAATGTCTTGACCTCTGGTCCGTATGCCCTAAACTGAGGGCATGAAACGAAAAAGGACGGTCCGCAAGCCGCATGGCCTGCCGCCCGGAGTCTTCCTTTCTCTTTTCCTCATGACGCTGCTGCTCCCCCGTCCGGTGTCGACCTCCGTGGTGGTCGAGGTCAAGCTGCCCCGCGGCTATGAGATGGTGTCCCTGGGCGAGGTCCGCGTCACCCAGTACACGCATCACGAGACCGGCTCGCGGGTCACCTCCTCCGGATATGTGCTGCGGGACCAGGACGAGGGCCGGGTCTGCGCCATCTCCCGCGACTGGTGGCGCTCGCGCGTCAAGCCGGGAGACCTGGTCTGGGTCGGGGGCCGCGCCCAGCCCTGCGTCGCTCTCGACACCATGGCGCTCCGTAACCGTAAGGGCCTGCTCCAGTCGCGCTGGGTGGACATCTACATCACGAATCGCCAGGCCGGGCTGGACTTCGGCATCCAGAAGGCCCCCGCCTTCCTGATCCGCCGGGTCCGGTCCTGACCCCGGAGGACGGGAAAATTCCTCCACAATCTTAATGATATACTATGCTCCCCATACGGGGCGTAGGGAGGATCCATGGACCGTCTCATCGGCTTCGTCGGCATCGCCGTGCTGCTGGGCCTGGCCTGGCTCATGTCCAACAACAAGCGGCGCATCAACCTGCGCACCGTGGGCGTGGGGCTGGGGATGCAGTTCGGCCTGGGGCTGGTCCTGCTCAAGTGGGAGTCGGGCAACATGGCCCTGCAGTGGTTCGCGGGCAAGGTGACGACCTTCCTCAACCTCGCCGAGCACGGCACCAAGTTCCTCTTCGCCAACCTCGCCGACCCGGCCTACATCGGCCAGTTCGGCTTCCAGTTCGGCTTCCGGGTCCTGCCCATCATCATCTTCTTCGCCTCCTTCATGGGCATCCTCTACTACCTGGGCGTGATGCAGAAGATCGTCGAGTTCTTCGCCGTCGTCATGAGCCGCCTCATGAAGACCTCGGGCTCGGAGTCGCTTTCCTGCTCGGCCAACGTCTTCCTCGGGCAGACCGAGGCGCCCCTGCTCGTGCGGCCGTTCCTGAAGCACTGCACCTACTCCGAGCTCAACGCCATCATGGTCGGCGGCTTCGGCACCATCGCGGGGTCGGTCATGGCCGGCTACATCGGCATGGGCGTGCCCGCCGCGCACATCATGGTGGCCTCGGTCATGGCCGCTCCGGCCAGCCTCATGATCGCCAAGATCCTGGTGCCCGAGACGGCGCACTCCGAGACCATGGGCGACACCAAGCTCCCGAAGCTCGAGGTGGGCACCAATCTCCTCGACGCGGCCTCCCGCGGCGTGACCGACGGCCTGCACCTGGCCCTCAACGTCGCGGCCATGCTCATTGCCTTCATCACCCTCATCGCTCTGGTGGACAAGGTCATGCTCATGTTCGACCGGCTCATCGACGGACGGGTCCTGGGCGGCGCGATCCTGGCCAGCGGCGAGTACAGCGGCGTCTGGCCGGGTAGCCTGCGCACCCTGTTCGGGACGGCGCTCTCGCCTTTGGCCTTCCTCATGGGCATCCCGCGCCAGGACCTCTTCGAGGTGGGCAACCTCCTGGGCACGAAGCTGGCCATCAACGAGTTCGTGGCCTACGCGCGGCTGGCGGAGCACATCAAGGCCGGGACCCTCTCGGACAAGTCCATCATCATGGCCACCTACTTCCTCTGCGGCTTCGCCAACTTCTCCTCCATCGGCATCCAGATCGGCGGCATCAGCGCGCTGGAGCCGTCGCGGCGCGCGGACCTGGCCAAGCTGGGCTTGAAGGCCATGCTGGGCGGGGCCATCGTGTCCTGCCTGACCGCCTGCATCGCCGGCATCCTCGTCGGTTGACGGTGTTGACGGTGTCAGGCTTTCACAAAGTTCATGGTCCCTGTGGAACGGTGGACTTTGTGAAGTTCGTGAAAGCCTGACACCAATAGGTCTTTCGGCCCATGGCGGCGGGGAAGGCCTCGCCTATAATGGATGTATAATATCCCATTGAGGTACCCGCTCATGAAAACGGCCGCCAGCCGCTTCCTCATCATTTTCTGCCTGAGCGTCCAGCCCGTGTGGGCCGCCAACCCCATCGCCGAGACCCAGAAGCCCGGTTCCTCGAACGCCAGCGGACTGACGGGCGGCGGTCCCTCCACCGGAGGCAACAACAATCTGGGCTCAAATTCGCTCCAGCCTCAGCAGTCCATCAACATGAGCGGCACGCTGGGCGGCTCGGTCTCCCCCGCGCCCACGGTGGGAGTGAACAAGACGGTGACCGCGGCGCCGGTCGCGCCAGGTTCCGTCGTGGCCCCGCAGGCCGACCTCACCGAGACCCCGGTCTCCAAGACCCAGACCCCCGCGGCCCAGCCTGTCGTCGAGAAGGTCGGCGTGCGGACTCCTGCCCCCATCCTTCCCGGGGAAGGAGAACTCCTGCCCGAAAAGGACGGCAGGCCCACGCCCGCCGCTGCGGGCAAGAGCCTGCAGTCCGGGGTCATGTCCATCCAGCAGGGCGCGGCCGCCGAGGCGGCGGGCATGGGGGAGGGCGCGGTGCAGCAGGCCCTCGACAAGATCTTCGACGCTTCGCAGGCTTCCCAGGCCTCCGGCCTCATCGGCATCCCCGGCTCCCTCTCGCCGGTGCAGGACAAGATCAAGAAGACCGTGGCCCTGGCCAACACCTCCGCGCCGCGCAACGCGCCGGACCTCTATGTCTCGGCCATCAAGGCCGCCGAGGACTCTTTCCCGGCCCAGGTCGCGGGCGAGGTCAAGCTCGCGGTGCTCGGCTATGCCGCGCGCAAGGCCGCCACCGCGCTCCAGGACCTGGCCAACGAAGCGTACCGGTCCGCGGGCTCGGGCGAGGTCAAGGAGGTGCGCAAGGCCTTCGCCTCCATGGACAAGTGGGAGAAGCTGCTGGCCCGGCCTGGAGAACCCCTGGTGGCCAACCGGGACCGCCTGGAGGCGGACGTGGAGCGCGTCCTGGAAGAGGGGACCCGCGCCGCCTCCAAGGGGACGACCTTCCCCGCGCCCCGCATCTGGTTCGCGCGCGTCGGCAGCTCCTTCAACGCCGTCCTGCCCTCGGCTTCGGTCGCCTCCCTCCCCCTCGGGCTGGCGGAGTCGCTGGCGCTCAAGGACGCGCTGGCTCCGGCGCCCTTCTATCAGCAGGCGCTGCTGTCCTACCAGGCCCGGCCGACGCTGGCCAACGGCTTCAAGCTCGTGTATCGGGCGCACCGCGGCGCCGGCCGCTCGGCCGTGGGCAGCTCTTTCGCCGCCGCCTCCTACGGCGCCAGGTCCCTCCTGGCGCGGTTCTGGCACGCGCTCAAGGACCTGGCCCTGCGCCTGCTGGGCCGCGCGCCGGACGCGGCCATCGGCCGCGGCTTCACGGTGGACGCCGCGCCCGCGCCCACGGCGCGGGCCGAGACGGTCTCCTTCTCCGGGGCGCACCTGCGTCTGGCCTCGGCCGAGGTCTCCCTGCCGTCCTGGGGCCTGAGCCTGGAGGCCCTGCACGCCCTGCAGACCGAACACGCCCTGGCCCTGGCCCTGCTCTCCCGCGAGACCCCTCTGGACCTGCAGGCCGCGCGCGCCGTGTTCGGTCTGGCTGCGGCCATGGCCGCCAACCACGAGGCGATCACGGGCGAGGGTTCCGCCGCGGATGTCCCGCGCCGCCTCTCCGTCCGCTTCGAAGCCCTGGCGCGCGAGGAGGGGCTCGGGCCCCGGTCGCGGCTCACCGCGGCCATGCTCCACCTCCTCTCCGACCTGGAGGGCGGCAGTCTCAGGCAGTGGCTCGACCGGGTCGTGGAGAGCGCGCAGGAGCGCGTGCTGGGCCTATCGGGGAGCCTGCGCGCCAACCGCTGGCTCTCCCAGCCGGGCGGCAAGGACGCGGCCCTCTTCGCCCTGACGGACTTGGGCGCGGGGGCGCCGGCCTCCAAGGGGCGATTCCTCGGCGCGGGCCTGCGCGCCGCGGCCAGGCTGTTCCTCGATGCGGGCCCTGCGCCGCAGGGCTCCTTCGCGGTCAAAGACGACGTGGTCCTGGGCCGCTGGAGCGGGGCGCAGGGCAGCGGCAAGGTCCTGGCCGTGCTGGCCCCGGCGGCGCTCGGCGGCGGCATCCGCATCCTCTTCGAGCATCCTTCGGACGTCGGCGCGGCCGCGCGCCTCCTCTCTGGCCTCGGTTTCTCGGTGGAGACCCGGGGCCGCGCCCTTTCCGCGAGCCTGGCCGCCGAGGCCTCGGACGCGGGCGGGACGGCACTCTCCGGCATCCTGTCCCGGGTCGTGCTCGGTTTGCAGACGGGCCGCGAACCCGGGCCCGCGCTCTCCGGCCCGGCGCGCGGCGAGGCGTCCTCGTCCGTGCGCAAGCTGGTCTCGGACCTGGAGAGCCCGCAGGCCGCGGCCGTGGCCGGGGTCCTGCAGGCGCAGGCGCCGGCTTCCCTGGTCTACGCCTTCATCGGTCGGGTCGAGGGGCTCTGGGCTCAGAGTTCGCGTCTGGTCCTCGACGACGGCAGGATCCTCTCGGCCTATGCGCTCCGTGACCCGTCCACCGGACTCATCACCGCGGCCCGGGCCGAACTCTCCCGTCCGGGAGCCAAGCCTCGGACCGTCGGCGCTTCCGAGCTCGCCGTCCTGCTCAAGGGCGAATGATCCCGGCTTGGGCTCTCCTCCTGGGAGCCGTCTGCGTCCGGGCCGCCGAGAGCCCGGCCCTGCTGCCCGCGGCGGCGCTGAGCCCGGGCACGGGCCGTCCCGTCACCGCGCGCATCACCTATGACCGCGGCCGGGCCAAGGAGGGCGGCGCCATCCTGGTCCTGCCCGGGTTCTCCGATTCCGACGCGGCCGTGGCGCGGCTGGCCGAGGCCCTGATCCTGGGTTCGGGCGGCGCGGGCGGCCGCGGCGCCGCGTTCGCGCGCGGCCGCCGCATCCCGGCCGTGGCCCTGGAGTCCGCCGTCTGGGCGGACGGGGTCCTCGAGGCCCGGGCGCCGGTCCTGGGCCGGCCGCAGAGCCAGGATGGCGTGTCCTTCCAGGTGGCGGAGAAGACCGTGCCCGTGCGGCTGCGGGAGGGCGACGTGGTCACCGTCGACCCGGTCCAGGGGACGGTGGCCCTGTCCGCGCCCGAGGACGCGGAGTCCGACCTGGCCGCGGCCGAGGCCCTGCGCGCCTACGACGGACTGCGCGACGGCCAGGCCCTCCGGCATTGGTGGGCGGCGCGCGCCGGCGCCGACGCGCGGGCGGGCGTCGCGGCGGCGGCGGGGCTGGCCGCGCGTGTCGCGGACGGCGGCGTCCGGGCGGACGACTTCTCGGCCTTCAGCCGCGCCGTGGCGGCCGGGCTGCCGCCGGCGCTCCGGAAGCGGCTCGCCGAAGAGCAGCGCCGGGTCCTCGGGGAGGCGGCCGCGCAAGCCCAGCGCTCCCTGCGCCAGGAGCTGGGCTCGGTCCGGGAGGCCGCGACCGCCCTAGCCGTGGAGCGCATCCTGGCCCGCGCCCAGACGCGCTGGGAGGGGCTGCAGGCCCTGGCCGCGGCTCTGTCGGAGAAATCCCGGCTGCGCGGCTGCGCGGCGCTCTGGCAGGAGCTCTCCCGGGCCGCCGCCCAGCGGCGCCAGGTTCTTTCTTCCGCCGCCGTCTCCGACCCCCTGACTGCCGCGGCAGCGGCCGCCGGAGCGGAGATCCCCCCCCGTGCCGCCTTCGGGGAGGTGGAGTGGCGCCTTTTCCTGGCCGAGGGGCGGCTGGATGCTCCCCTGGCCCGCATCCTGGACGATGCCTCCCTGGACCTGCGCCGGCGCTCCGCGCGCCTGCGGTCCCTGCTCCTGGAGCGCGGCCTGCCGGAGGGTTCCGAGTTGGGGAGGCGCATCCTGGGGAATCTCCCCCCTGCGCAGAGCTACTCCGTCGCGGGGGCTTACGAGGTCATCCCGGATGTCCCGGCCGCCGGCGTTCTGGGCGCGGTGTTCCGGGCCTGGGCCGCGGGCTTCGACCCGGGACCTCTGGGCGCGCGCAAGCGCGCGGCCCAAAGCGGGCTCCCGGCGCTGTTCGCTTCAAGCGTGGATGTGACCGCTCTTCCCCAGGCAGAGGTTTCGGGCACGGTCTTCAGCCGGGAGCCGGCCGCCGGCCGGCGCGAGCGTCTGTTGGTCGCGGCCGCGAAGCCGGGCGGGGCCGCGCAGGAGACCGTCCTCGAGAACCGGACCGGCCGAGAACTGCGCCCCGCGGGAGCCGGCAGGCTTCTGGAGGCCCGGGACCTGGCCGTCCTGGCCCGGGCGGCGCGCAGCCTCGACGACCACGAGGGCCGCGGCGTGGAGCTCGAGTTCTGCAAAGCGGCCGGGAAGCTCTATCTGCTGGGCTCGCGGCCCATCGCGGGCCTGGACGAGGAGCCGGCCCGCGCGGCGCCCTTCACGGTCGAGGTCCCGGCCTCGGCCACGGTGGCGCCGGTCCAGGCCTTGCGGCGCTAACGCCGCGCCGCCAGCGCCTTGAGCTCGGCGAGTTCCTCCCCGTCGCAGACGCCGGTGAGCAGGAGCAGGGCCGGGAAGGAGAGCAGCAGACCCGCGCGCAGGGCCAGCCCCTGGAACGGCGCGCTGGAGCGGCCCCAGAGCCAGAAGGCGGCGAGGCTCAGGGCCAGGCAGGCCGCGATGTGCCCGAGCCTGCGGTACTCGTAGGCCACGGGATAGACCCGCCGCGCCATGAGGAAGAGGGCGGCGGACATGGCGAGGTAGGCGAGCAAAGTCGCCGAGGCCGCGCCCATCATCCCCAGCCGCGGGATGAGCAGGAAGTTGCTCGCGACGCTGGCCGCGACCCCGATGCCCGTCGCCCAGGCTAGGAGGTCCGTGCGCTTGGCCAGGGTCACGGGCGCGAGTAGGTTGACGTGGACGCCGTGGAAGAGATAGCCCAGGGTCACCACGGGCACGATGCCCAGGCCGGCCCAGTAAGAGGGATGGATGAGGGGCTTGCCGCGCAGGATGTGCAGGGCGACGATGTCGGGGATGAAGAGGGTGACGGCCAGGAACAGGAGGGAGGCTCCGACGACGAAGTAGGTCATGACGCGGGCGAAGATCTCCTGATGCCCGGGCTCGGCGGCGCGCTGGATGAAGAAGGGGCGCCAGGCCGCGTCGAACATGTTGACGGTCATCACCATGAAGATGCCCAGGCGGTAGTTGGCCTGGTAGATGCCTACGGTCGCGTCGTCGGTGAGGCGCTGCAGGATGGGCCGGTCGATGACCTGCACCATCATGGCGGCCAGCCCGGCGGGGATCAGGGGCAGGGCGAAGCGCATCAGCTGGGGGTGCAGCGCCCGGTCGAAGCGGGCCTCCAGGCGCATCCAGAGCACGGGGGCCACCATCACGAAGGTGGCGGCCGCGGTGATGAGGCTGGCCAGGAACACGCCCCGGATGCCCATGGGCACGCGTACGAGGAAGACGTAGTTGAGCGCGATGTTGAGGGCGATGTTGGCGACCTTGATCCCGGCGTAGGCGGCGGGCTTGTGGGTCAGGCGCAGCTCGGCGAAGGGCACCAAAGACAGGGCGTCGAGGGCCATGATCCAGGCCGAGTAGCGCACGATGTCGGAGAGTTCCGCGGGCACCATGGCCAGGGCCGCCAGGGGCTCGGCGCAGAAATGGATGACGCCCGAGATGGCTAGGGAGGTGGTCAGCAGGGACCAGAAGGGCGTGGAGAAGTCTCCGGTGTCCTTGCCGCCCGAGAAGCGCATGAAGGCGAAGTCCATGCCGTGGCTGTAGAGGACGTTGCAGATGGCGATGTAGCTGAAGACCGTGGCCACCACGCCGTAGTCCGACGGAGAGAGAGTGTGGGTGTAGAGGGGCAGGAGCAGGAAGTTGAGCAGGCGGCCGACCACGGTGGAGAGGCCGTAGACCATGGTCTCGCGGCCCAGGCGCTTGAGCTCTGCGAACATCCCTAGGCCTTGCGGAAGCTGTATCCGCAGGGGACCGGCGCGCCCAGGGAGTCGCGGTCGCGCAGGTCGCGCTCGTCGATGGGGAAGAAATGGCAGTTGTCGGGCTTGCGGCCGTGGATGCGGCAGCGGCTGGAGCCGCCCGGGAGGTTCTGCAGGAAGGGACATTCGAAGAAGAGCTTGCAGCACAGGCCGCAGCGCAGGCAGGCGCCCTGACGCAGGCGCTGCATGCGGGCGATGTATTCTTCCTTGACCGTGGTCAAGGCGAAGCGCCTGAGCTTGCCCATGCCCTGGGCCATCTTGGCCTTGACCTTGGGCGGGAGCCTGGGAGTCTTGAGCTTCGATGTCTTCAGGGTGCGCAAAGGGGCGAAGCGGGGCATGCGGGATTCTCCGAGACCATTGTATACCTTTTGGCCCCTGGTCTCAAATTCCTATGATAGGGACATGACCTTGGCGGTCCCCCATCCTTCCTGGCGCCGGCTGGAGCCTCTGGCCGCTCACTGGCGCACGCGCCGCCAGCTCGAGCTGCTGGGTCCGCGGCCGCACCGGGATCCCTGCGAGTTCGCCATACTCGGCGACGTGGAGCCCTGCCGCTTCCGCCTTCTGCGCCTGGTCTTCAATCGGCCCCGGGTCTTCGCCCGGCAGCTGCTGGCCATCCAGGAGGGGCCGGCGGCCTTCTGCGTGCAGTTGGGCGACATGGTGGGCCGGGGCTCGCCGCGCTTCTACGCCCGGTTCCTGGAGGAACTGGGCGGCCTGGGCGTGAAGAAGCCTTATCTGACGGTGATCGGCAACCATGACCGCTCCCAGCCCAACGGTCCGTCCGACTCCGCGCTCTACCGGCACCTCTTCGGACCGTGCAACTACGCCTTCGACTTCGGCCCGGCGCGCTTCGTGATGCTCGACACCAGCTTTCATCGCCTGCGCCGCGCCCAGCTGCGCTGGCTGGAGAGGGTCCTGGAGACGCACCGGCGCAAGATCATCTTCACCCACATGGGGCCGGTCCAGCTGGGCCTGTGGGGCGGCTCGGTCGCGCACGCGCACGGGGGCTTCTCCCGGGGCGCGCGGGAGTTCACTGAACTGGTCTCCTCCATGAACGTGGACCGGGTCTACCTCGGCCACGTGCATGCCTTCGGGGTGCAGGACTACCTGGGAGTGCGCTACGTGCTCACGGGCGGCGGGGGCTCGGCCTTGTTCCCGGTGGGCGCGCCGGACCGCTTCCACCACTACCTGATGGTGAGCGTGGACCAGCGCGGCATCCGGGAGCGGGTGCACCCTCTGGAGGGGCGTCCCTTCGAGGTGCCGCCGGGCACGGTGCTTCTGCCGCCGGTGGAGCCGACCTGGCCGGCGCGGGTGGCCCACCGGGCCAGGCGGCTGGTGAACGGCGGCATCTAAAATCTGTTATGATTCGTCCGACATGCCGGCACCAAAAGAGATCCCCATCCGCACCAGCCGGCGCTGCGAACTCGTCAACATCACCGGCGAGGTCCAGGCCTTCCTGAAGGAAGCCGAAGCCAGGAGCGGCACCCTCGTCCTCTTCGTCCCCCACACCACGGCCGGCGTCACCATCAACGAGAACGCCGACCCGGACGTGGTGCGCGACATCCTCCACTTCACCGGCGGGCTCATCCCCGAAGGCGCGGACTTCCGTCACGGCGAAGGCAACTCCGACGCGCACATCAAGTCGTCCTTGTTCTCCCCCTCCCTGACCCTCATCGTGCAGGACGGCCGCCCGTGCCTGGGCACCTGGCAGGGCGTCTTCTTCGCCGAGTTCGACGGCCCCCGCAGCCGCAAACTCTGGCTCAAATACCAGCCCGACCCCGCTTAAGGAGAGACCATGGTCTTCACCAAGAGACAGCTCGAGAACTACGCCGACACCCTCGTCTGGGGCCTCGGAGCCGAGCGCCGGCGCCCCCTCAAGCGCGGCGACGTCATCATCCTGCGCGTCCAGTTCGACGCCATGCCTCTGGCCGAGGTCGTGCACCGCAGGCTCGTGGAGCGCGGCCTCAACGTGGTGTTCCGCTATCTCCCCAATCCCATCATCGAGAAGGACTTCTACCAGCTCACGGACAAGGCCCAGCGCGCGTTCATCAACGCGGGCGAGAAGGAGCTCTATGAGAGCAACCACGGCCTCATCGCCCTCAACTCCCCCGCCAGCCTCACCCATCTGAAGGACGTCGACCCCAAGCGCATCGCCGATGTCGCCATCGCCAAGCGGCCCCTGCGCAGGATCTGGGACCGCCTCGAGGAGAAAGGACAGTTCTCCTGGACCCTGTGCACCTATCCCACCGAGGAGCTGGCCCGCAACGCCCGGCTCTCCATGAAGGAGTACGCGGCGCAGATCGCCAAAGCCTGCTACCTCGACGAGAAGGACCCCGTGGCCAGGTGGAAGCGGACCTATAGGGACTGCATGCAGATAAAGAAGTGGCTCCAGGGACTCGGCATCAAGACCCTGCGCGTGCAGACCAAGAACATGGACGTCGAGATCCTGCTCGGGGAGCGGCGGCGATTCAAGGGCATCAGCGGCGCCAACATACCATCCTTCGAGGTCTACACCTCCCCGGATTGGCGCGGCACCCGGGGGGTCTACTACGCCAACCTCCCTTCGTTCCGCAACGGGAACATCGTGGAAGGCATCAAGCTGCGTTTCAAGGACGGCCGCGCGGTCAAGGTCCAGGCCGCCAAGGGCGAGGACTTCGTCAGGAAGACCCTGGCTACGGACAAGGGCGCCTGCCAGCTCGGCGAGTTCTCCCTCACCGACATCCGCTTCTCCAAGATCGACAAGTTCATGGCCGACACCCTCTTCGACGAGAACTTCGGCGGCCGCTGCGGCAACTGCCACGTGGCCGTGGGCGTCTCCTACAGCGACACCTTCGACGGCGACCCCGGCAAACTCACCGAGGCGGCCAAGAAGAAGCTCGGCTTCAACGACTCCTCCATCCACTGGGACATCATCAACACTGAGGACAAGCTCGTCACGGCCAAGTGCCGGGGCGGCCGGACCGTCATCGTCTACGAAAAAGGCAAGTTCAAGTATTAGGCCGTTTCGGGAGGGCGCATGCTGAACCTGGTTTTCCTGCTGGCGTTCTCGGTCGCCCCCGCGCGCGCGGCCGTCCCCTCCGGGAGCGGAGAACGCCTTCCCTCCGGGGACGGCGCTTCCCGGCGCGCCGAGGAGGACCCTTTCCTCTGGCTCGAGGAGCTCCATTCCCCCAGGGCCATGGAGTGGGTCAAGGCCCACAACGACAGGTCCGTCGGCCTGCTCACCAAGGACCCCCGCTACGGCCGCATCGAAGGTGACGTGCGCAGGATCGTCACGGCCAAGGACCGCATCCCCATGCCCCGCCTGGCGGGCGGCTGGGTCTACAACTTCTGGCAGGACGCCGAGCACGTGCGCGGCCTCTGGCGCCGGGCCCGGCCCGAGGAGTACGCCAAGCCTGAGCCCAAGTGGCAGGTCATCCTCGACGTGGACCGCTTGAACAAGGAGGAGGGCCAGGACTGGGTCTGGCACGGCGCCGGCTGCCTGCCTCCCGCCTATGAGGACTGCCTGGTCCACCTCTCCCACGGCGGCAAGGACGCCGCCGTGGTGCGCGAGTTCGACGTGGCGCGCGCCACCTGGGTGGCGGGCGGCTTCGCTCTGCCCGAGGCCAAGACCAGCGTGGCCTGGCTCGACGCCGGGCGCGTCTTCGTGGGCACCGACTTCGGGCCCGGCTCCTTGACCGAGTCCGGCTACCCCCGCGTGGTCAAGCTCTGGACTCGCGGCGAGCCCCTCTCCGCGGCCCGGACCCTGCTCGAGGGCCAGGCCAAGGACGTCTCGGTCCAGGCGGCCGCGCAGTTCCGCCCCGAGGGCGCGGTCGCCTTCGTCACCCGGCAGAAGACCTTCTGGACCGCCGAGCACTGGACCCTCCAGCCCGACCTGAGCCTCAAGCCCGTCCCCTTCCCGGACGACGCGGACCTCCAGGGCGTGTTCCAGGGACAGCTCCTCGCCATCCTGCGCTCGGAGTGGAAGGTCGGCAAGGCCTCTTACCAGCCCGGCGCCCTGGTCTCCATGCCCCTGACCGCCATCTGGGAGCCTCGGCCCGAGCTTTGGGTCTCCTACGTCTGGGTTCCGGACAGCCGGTCCTCCATCGTGGGCGTCTCCACCAGCAAGGACTATCTCTATCTCGACGTCCTGCAGGATGTGCAGGGACGCGTGCTCCAGGTCTTCCGCTCGCCCGAAGGCGGTTGGGGCGCCACGGCCGTGCCCCTGCCCGGCTTCGGCATGGCCTCGGTGCGCAGTCTCGACGAGTTCGAGGACCGCGTCTATCTGGGTTTCGAGAGCTTCCTCGTGCCCACGACCCTGTCCCTGTACACGCCCGAGCCGGGCGGAGTCCCCCAGACCGTCAAGAGCCTGCCCGCGCGCTTCAAGTCCCAGGGCCTGGCGGCGGAGCAGTCCGAGGCGGTGAGCAAGGACGGCACCAAGGTCCCCTACTTCCTGGTGCACAAGGCCGGCCTCAAGCTCGACGGCTCCGCGCCCACGGTGCTCTACGGCTACGGCGGCTTCGAGATCCCCATGACGCCGGGCTACCTCAACGACATGGGCAAGGTCTGGCTGGAGGCGGGAGGCGCTTACGTCCTGGCCAACATCCGGGGCGGCGGCGAGTTCGGGCCCAAGTGGCATGAAGCCGCATTGAAGGAGAACCGCCAGCGTGCCTTCGACGACTTCATCGCCGTGGCCGAGGACCTGGTGCGCCGCAAGGTCGCCTCGCCCCGCCGCCTGGGCATCATGGGCGGCAGCAACGGAGGCCTGCTGGTCGGGGCCGCCTTCATCCAGAGGCCGGAGCTCTTCCATGCCGTGGTCTGCCAGGTGCCCCTGCTGGACATGCTGCGCTACACCAAGATCGCGGCCGGCCCCTCCTGGGTCGGCGAGTACGGCGACCCGGCTGACCCCAAGATGGCCGAGATCATAAGGCGCTATTCTCCTTACCAGAACGTCAAGCCGGACGGGCACTATCCGGAGGTCTTCTTCCTCACTTCGACGAAGGACGACCGGGTGGGGCCGGTGCACGCGCGCAAGATGGCCGCGCGGCTCGAGGCGGCCGGCCACAAGACGCTCTACTGGGAGAACATCGAGGGCGGGCACGGAGCGGCCGCGGACCTCGAGGAGCGCGTGAAGATGAAGTCCCTGCAGTACGCCTATCTCCTGCGCCGGCTGGCGGACTGAGAGGGATCAGTCCCGCTTGCGGGCGTTGAGGGTCTTGAGGCGGGATTCGACCAGGGCGCGGGTCTGGGCAGACGGCCCCACTTCGAGGGCCTTGGCGAAGAACTTGTGCGCGAAAGTCTCGTCTTCCTGGAGCAGGCACTCTCCCATCCCCGCATAGAGGTCCGCCACTGAGTCGTCGCGCATCCCCAGGGCGGCGGCGAACTTGAGGCCGTCCATGTAGTAGGACTTGGCCTTCTCGAGCCGCCCCTCCTTGAAGGCGATGAAGCCCATCCTCTCGTAGTAGACGATCATGCGGCGGTCCTCGGGCCCCATGAGGCCCGCGGCCGTGGCCAGCTCCGCCTTGGCCGACAGGAAGTCGCCGGCCGAGATGGACTTGAAAGCCGCGGCGAAGCGCTCCTCCACCGTGACCCGCTGCGGGATCGCCATCTCGCGCACCAGCTCGCCCCGGAGCGCCACGGGCCGGTCCTCGGTCTCGGAGCCCCAGCGGAAGGTGAGGCTGATGCGGTGGGCGATGCCCAGCGCCGCGAAGGGGACGAAGGCGTAGTCCACGGCCAGGCTGCGCCAGTTCACGCCCAGGCCGCCCGTGATGCCGATGTCCGTGTCGTTGCGCGTGGTGAAGCCCGCGCGCAGCGCGACGAGGTGGGAGAGGAGGGTCTCCACGCCCACGCCTATGCGCAGCTTGTCCGTGCGCACCTTGGAGAGGTCGAAGGCGAAGGTGTTATCCGTGCCCTTGAGCGTGCAGCGGTAGGCCGCGCCCGCGCGCACGGCGGAGGGCAGCTTCTCCTTGGTGCTCACGTAGCGCACCTCGGGCCCCACGTTCAGGACCGCGGCGCCTAGGGAGAGGCCGGGCCGCTCCTTGATCTTGGCCAGGACCCCGGCGTCGAAGGCGTAGCCGTCGGCCGAGACCTTGTCTATGGTCTCGCGCAGGTACTTGGCGCCGCCGCCCAGGGCGAGGCGGCCGTCGTAGAACGAGCGGCCGTAGCCCGCGCCCAGGGCCAGGTCGCTGATCCCGAAGCTGCCCAGGGTCCCGTCCGGGTTGGCCAAGGTGGTGCGCGGGATGTTGCTGAAATCGAGGTAGTTGAGGTTGACCCCGAAGCCCTGCTTGAAGGCGAAGGCGGCGTAGTCCTGGGTGAGGCCCTGGACGTACTGGTTGTGCATGAAGGTGGCCTCGTGCGCGCCCACCAGGCCCAGGCCGGCCGGGTTGTAGAGCAGGGCGTTGGCGTCCGTGGCCAGGGCCGTGTAGGCTCCGCCCAGGCCCACGGCGCGGGCGTTGGCGTCGAGGAGCAGGAAGTCGAAGGACTCGGCTCCGGCCGCGGTGTCCGCCGCGGCGGGCCGGGCCAGGGCCCCCGCCAGCGCGCAGACCAACGCCGCTCTGAGTATCTTCATCTGATGACAGCCAGCTTCTTGACCACGCTCTTATTGCCGGGCGAGGAGATGACGGCGAAATAGCCTCCCGAGGCCACTCCCCTGCCGTCGGAGTTCGCCGCGTCCCACTGGATCTTTCCGGTGGTGCAGGTGGTGGTGTCGAACTGCGCCACCGGGCGGCCGCTCAAGGTGTAGATCCTGATGCTCACCGCCTGCGGCAGGTTGTCGAAGATGATCCCTGATGTCGGGTCGCCCGCGGAATAGGGCTTGCCCTCGTTCGGGTCCGCGCCGTTGGGCTTGTATGGGACAGGGTAGACCCTCACGCGGCTGAGGTCCGGGGCCGCCACGCCCGCGCCGTTGATGACCGCGAATATGCTGAAGTGCGGCGTGGCGCAGGTGATGGTGCGGTTGTTGGTGTCTACGGAGAGGGTCTGCAGGGCCGACCACTGGCCCATGACCGGGTCCAGGGAGTGGATCTGCAATCCGCGAGGATCCCCGGCTCCCTCCGGATAGGAGAGGGTCAGGCTGGCGTTGAGCCCGCCGGCGAGGAAGTGCGTGCCGTCGGCGAAGTCGATCTGCACCGCCGAACCCACGAAGAAGCCGCCGGCGGGCGGGCCGGTCGAGATGGTGGGATTGCTCACCATGGTCACGGTCACGGTCGAGCCGCCCAGGGCCCCGGCGGGCAGGAGGACCTTGACCGAGGGGTCGTCGAGCGCGGCGCCGGCCGAGACGATGGTGTTGGGGACGGCGTCGTCGACCGACTGCTGCTTCTCGACCTTGCCGCTCACCACGTTCTCCGTGATGTCCGCGGTGACGGGATCGACGATGATGGTGATGGCCGAGGGCGCGGTGTCGGAGCTGCCCGCCACGTTGACCGCCACGGCGCGCAGGTCGTAGCTGCCCGCGGGCCAGCCCGTGACGTCGACGTGGATGAAGTAGGGCGAATCCAGGTCGGGGTTGGGGTGGTTGATCTCCGCGGCGGTCATGTCGGCCCAGGACGAGGTCCCGGTCGGCCGCGACTGGAAGGAGATCTGCGAGACCTGGTTCGGCACTCCCGCCGCCAGTTCGGCCATCACCGTGATGCGGTTGCCGCGGATCCTCTTGCCTGAATCCGGCGTCTTTATGAAGGCCCGCACGTCGGCCAAGGTCCCGGTGGAGCCCGACATGGCGAAGACGCCGTTGGTCTCCTCCACGCCGCAGCGGTGCTTGGCGCGCAGGGCGAAGGTGTAGGCCGCGCTGGAGACCAGGGCCCCGGTGGTCCAGGAGGTCTCGGTCGAGGTGAACACGGCCAAAGGCGCGGCGTAGCTCACCGCGCCCGTACCGTTGTCATAGTAGAGCCGGTACTGCGTGATGCCTTCGGTCACCGACGGCACCCAGGACAGGGTGATGCGGTTGCCTGTCACTGGCTCCGCGGTCAGAGAGTTGGCCGCGGCCGGAGTGGATGCCATGGTCCGGAACCAGACCTCGGAATCGAAGGGGCTGGCCACGTCCACGGCGTTGCGGTTGCGCACCCGGTAGTAGTAGCTGGTGCAGCCGAGCAGGTTGGGGTCGACCATGCTCAGCGTCGCGCTGCTGAAGATGGCGGTGAAGGCGGCGTCGTCCGTGGAGCGCTGCACCTCGGCCAGCGTGGCGACCGGGTTGGTGCCGAGGTTCCAGGAGATGGTGGCGCTGGTCGCCCAGACGCCGGAATAGGCGGTGCCTGTGGGCGGCGCGGCCCAGGTGTAGGCCGTGGCCGCGGCCGAGAGCGGCCCTTGGCCGATCGCGTTGACTCCGGCATAGACCGCGCCGTAGGCGCGGTTGGGCAGGAGCGCGGTCTGCACGTAGGTCAGGGTCGGGGTGCTGGCGATCAAGGAGGCCGTGTTCGTGGCCCGGTAGAGGCTGTAGGACTGGGCGTCGGCGACCGCGGTCCAGGTCCAGGAGATGGAGGAAACGCCCAGCGCCGCCGCCGAGAGCGTCCCGGCGGTCCCGGGCCCCAGAATCACGGACACGGGCACGCTGACGCTCAGCGTCCCGGAGCTGACCGTGAGCACGGCGGCACCGCTGGCCACGGCCGTGACCAGGCCGTTGGGGCTGACAGTCGCCACGCTGCTGCCCAGGCTGACGGACCACTGCAGGGCGTCGGAGAGGCCCAGAGCGCGGCTGGAGCCGCCCTCGAAGACCCCCGTGGCCGCGATCTGGGCGCTCTGGGGCGGGGTGAGAGTGACGCTGCTCTGGTTGAGGGTGAAGGAGGTCAGCGGCGCGGGCGGCAGCCCGAACTTGCCCACCCAGGTCTGTATGGCGGAGACCGGGGTGACGTAGCCGGCCACGTAGGCGAAGCGGGACACCGTGTCCACGGCCAGGGCCCAGCCGTCGTCGTTGCTCGCGCTGCCCGTGTCGTAGGTGGCGCTTGACAGGGCATTAAGGGAATAGTCGAAGACGCCGAGATAGACGCTGTTGCCCAAGGAGGTGGTGTGCCAGTTGCCACCCACGTAGACGCGAGTATCGGTGACCACCTCGGCAATCCCTTCGGAAGCGCCGTTACCGGAGCCGCGGAAGGAGGCCTGCTTGAGCAGGTTGAGGTTGAGGTCGTACTTGGCCAGCCAGAGGTCGCCGATGAGGCCCGTGTTGTTGATAATGCCGCTGACGAAGAGATATGTGTTGGTGGGATCGACCTTGGCGCTGTAGGCTTGGTCGCTGTTGCCGCCCGCGCCGGCCATTGAGGCGCTGGTCAGGAACACCAGGCTGCTGTTGAACTTGCCCACCCAGATGTCGCCTGAGGTGGCTGGGGCGGGCGCGACATAGCCCACCGCGTACAGGTTGCCCGAGCTGTCGCGGTCCAGACCGAGGGCCGCGTTGGCGTTGAAGCCGTTGAAGAAGGTGGTGCTCGATACCAGGGCCAGAGCCGAGGTGAACTGGGCCACCAGGATTTTGACGACGCCGCCCTGCAAGAGATATCCGGAGATGAAGACGTCGCCGCTGGGCGCCACCACGAGTCCCATCCTGGGGGCCCCCGCGCCGCCGCCGGCCGGGCTGGGGAGGTTGTAGGTGCGGCTGCTGATGAGGTTGAGGCTGGGGTCGAACTTGCCCATCCACACCGCGTAGCCTATGCCCGGAGCGGAGGAGAGACCCGTCACGTAGACGTTGCCGGAGGCGTCGAGGGCCACGCCCCGCGCGTCGTCGTCGGCCGCGCCGCTGCTGTTGAGGGTGACGCTCGAGATGGTGGCGAGGTTGGAGGCGTTGAGCTTCGAGACCCAGATGTCGAGGCCGTTGGAGGCCTGGCTGGTGTAGCCCACCACGTAGAGGCTGGAGCCAGAGCGCGCGATGGCCGAGGCCTGGTCCCAGGTGCCGTTGGTCAGGGCGGTGCTTACCGCGACCGGGATGCTGGCGCTAACCGCGCCCGAGCTGACGGTGAGCAGGGTCGCGCCTGCGCCCATGGCGGTGACCAAGCCGTTGGAGGTCGTGGCGGCCACGCTGCCGGAGGCCACGGACCAAGTCAGGCCGTCGGAAGGGCCCAAGGCCCGGCTGGAACTGTCGCTGAAGGTGCCGTTGGCCGTGAGCTGGACGCTCTGGCCCAGGATGAGCGTCGCGCTGCTTTGGCTGAGCGAGATCAAGGTCAGGGTGGGCGCGGCGAACTGGTACTTGGCCAGATAGATCTGGTAGGGGCCGGACGGGGTGATGAAGCCGGCGAGGTAGGCGGTGCGGGTCTGGGTGTCCACGTCGAGACCGTAGGCGTAGTTGATGCCCGCGCCGCCGGTGACGATGGCGGCGCTGGAGACCATGTTGAGGCTGTAGTCGAGCTCGGCCACGTAGATCTTGCCGTCGGCGGCGGCGACGTTCCAGGTGCCGCTGACGTAGACCCGGGTGTCGCTGACCACGGTGTCGAAGGCGATGGAGCCGCCGGTGCCCGTGCCGCGGAAGGAGGCCTGGGCCAGGAGGTTGAGGCCGAGGCTGTACTTGGCCACCCAGAGGTCGCCGATGGCGCCCGTGTTGTTCTTGTTGCCGCTGACGAAGAGGAAGCTGCTGGTGGGGTCGACCTTGGCGCTGTAGGACTGGTCCGTGTTGCCGCCCGCGCCGGCGACCGTGGCGGAGGTGACGAAGGCGAGGCTGCTGTTGAACTTGCCCACCCAGATGTCGTTGGAGGTGGCGGGGGCGGGCGGGACCGAGCCCACGGCGTAGAGGTTGCCGGAGGCGTCAACGTCGAGGCCGAAGCCGATGTTGGCGTTGTAGCCGTTGTAGAAGGTGGTGCTGGAGACGAAGGCCAAAGCCGGGGTGAACTGGGCCAGGAGGATCTTGAAGACGCCGCCGACCGGGATGTAATCGACGGCGAAGATGTTGCCGCCCGGGGCCACGACGAGGCCGGCCTTGGGCGTGCCGGCTCCGGCCGCTGGGGTGGGGATGGGATAGGTGGCGCTGCTGACCATGGTGAGGGCCGAGTCGAACTTGCCCAGCCAGACCACGGGCCCCAGGCCGGCGGCGGAGGAGCGGCCCAGCACGTAGAGGTTGCCGGAGGCGTCGAAGGCCGCGGCCTTGGCCTCGTCATCCCCCCCGGCGCTGCCGTTGAGCAGCATGCTGGCGGTCACGGCAAGGTCGGAGGCGTTGAGCTTGGCGACCCAGAGGTCGAGGCCGCGGCTGCCCTGGCTGGAGGCGCCCACGGCATAGAGGCTGGCGCCGCGGCGGGCGATGTCGATGGCCTGGTCCTGGGCGCCGGCGGGCAGAGCGGGCGTCACGACCAGGGGGGCCGACGCGTTGACCGCGCCCGAGCTGACGGTGAGCAGGGTCGCGCCGGAGGCCCAGGCCGTGGCCAGGCCGTTGGACGTGGTGGTGGCCACGCTGCTGGAGGCCACGGACCAGGTCAAGCCGTCGGAAGGACCCAGGACGCGAGCGGATAGGTCGCTGAAGGTGCCGTTGGCCGTGAATTGGACGCTTTGACCCGGTAGGAAGGAAGAGGTGCTCGGCACCAGCGAGATGGAGGCCAGCGTGGGCGCTGCGATCTGGTACTTGGCCAGATAGATCTGGTAGGGGCCGGACGGGGTGATGAAGCCGGCCAGATAGGCGGTGCGGGTCTGGGTGTCCATGTCGAGGCCGTAGGCGTAGTTGATGCCCGCGCCGCCGGTGACGATGGCGGCGCTGGAGAGCATGTTGATGGATTAGTCGAGCTCGGCCACGAAGATCTTGCCGTCGGCGGCCGCGACGTTCCAGGTGCCGCTGACATAGACCCGCGTGTCGCTGACCACGTTGTCGAAGGCGATGGAGCCGCCGGTGCCGGTGCCGCGGAAGTTGCCTTGGGCCAGCAGGTGCAGGGAGAGGTCGTACTTGCCCACCCAGAGGTCGCCGATGAGGCCGGTGTTGTTCTTGTTGCCCACGGCGAAGAGGTAGGAGCCCGAGGGATCCACCTTGACCGAGTAGGCCTGGTCGCTGTTGCCCCCGGCCCCGGCGATCGTGGTGCTGGTGATGAAGGCGAGGCTGCTGTTGAACTTCCCTATCCAGGTGTCGTTGGAGGTGGCGGGGGCGGGCGGGACCGAGCCCACGGCGTAGAGGTTGCCGGAGGCGTCGACGTCGAGGCGGAAGCCGATGTTGGCGCTGTAGCCGTTGAAGAAGGTGGCGCTGGAGACGAAGGCCAGGGCCGGGGTGAACTGGGCGATGAGAATCTTGAAGACGCCGCCGACCGGGATGTAGTCGACGGCGTAGAGGTTCCCTCCTGGAGCGACCACGAGGCCGGCGGTGGGCGTGCCGGCTCCGGCCGCCGGGGTGGGAATGGGATAGGTGACGCTGCTGATGAAATTGAGGGCCGAGTCGAACTTGCCCAGCCAGAGCACGGGGCCCAGGCCGGCGGCGGAGGAGCGGCCCACGGTGTAGACGTTGCCCGAGGCATCGAGAGCCACGGCCACGGCCTCGTCGTCGCCATCGGCGCTGCCGTTCATGAGGCGGCTGGCGGCGACGCTCATGTCGGAGGCGTTGAGCTTGGCGACCCAGAGGTCGAGGCCGCGGCTGCCCTGGCTGGAGGCGCCCACGGCGTAGAGGCTGGCGCCGCGGCGGACGATGTCGACGGCTTCGTCATGGGAGCCGCCGGCGGGCAGGGCGGGCGTCACGACCAGGGGGGCCGACGCGTTGACCGCGCCCGAGCTGACGGTGAGCAGGGCCGCTCCGGAGGCCCAGGCTGTGGCCAGGCCGTTGGATGTGGTGGTGGCCACGCTGCTGGTGGCCACGGACCAGGTCAGGCCGTCTGAGGGACCTAAGGCCCGGCTGGAGCTGTCGCTGAAGGTGCCGCTGGCCGTGAACTGGACGCTCTGGCCCGGTATGAAGGTGGAGGTGCTGGGTATAAGGGAGATGCTGGTGAGGGTGGGCGCGGCCAGCCCGAACTTCCCCAGCCAGGCCTGCATGGGTCCGGCGGGGGTGACGAAGCCGGCAAGATAGACATTCGGCGGAGACATGGTGTCAACGGTGAGGCCGTAGGCGTAGTTGATGCCCGTGCCGCCGGTGTCGATGGCGGCGCTGGAGATCATGTTGAGGCTGTAGTCGAGCTCGCCCACGAAAATCTTGTCGCCGGAGGCCGTGTTCCAGGTGCCGCTGACATAGATGCGGGTGTCGCTGACCACGTCGTCGAAGGCGATGGAGCCGCCCGTGCCCGTGCCGCGGAAGGAGGCCTGGGCCAGGAGGTTGAGGCCGAGGCTGTACTTGGCCACCCAGAGGTCGCCGATGAGGCCGGTGTTGTTCTTGTTGCCGCTGATGAAGAGGAAGCTGTCGGTGGGGTCGACCTTGGCGCTGTAAGACTGGTCCGTGTTGCCGCCCGCGCCAGCGACCGTGGCGCTGGCGATGAAAGCGAGGCTGCTGTTGAACTTGCCCACCCAGATGTCGTTGGAGGTGGCTGGGGCGGGCGGCACGGAGCCCACGGCGTAGAGGTTGCCCGAACTGTCGCAGTCCAGGCCGAAGCCGATGTTGGCGTTGTAGCCGTTGAAGAAGGTGGTGCTCGAGACCAGGGCCAGGGCCGGGGAGAATTGGGCCAGGAGGATCTTGTAGACGCCACCGGACAGGACCCAATCCACGGCGAAGATGTTGCCGCCGGGCGCCACGACCAAGCCGGCCTTGGGCGTGCCGTTGCCGGCGGAGGTGGTGGGGATGTTGTAGGTGGCGCTGCTGATGAGGTTAAGGGCAAGGTTGAATTTGCCCAGCCAGAGCACTGGGCCCAGTCCGGTGGCTGAAGAGCGGCCGACCACGTACACATTGCCGCCGCCGTCGAGGGCCACTGCCTTGGCCTCGTCGTCGCCCCCGGCGCTGCCGTTCAAGGTCATGCTGGATACCACACTCAAGTCCGAGTCATTGAACCTGCTGACCCAGATGTTAAGCCCCTGTGCGCCCTGGCTGGAGGAGCCCACGACGTAGAGCCTGGTATTGGAGCGGACTATGTCAGTAGCTTGGTCCTGGTTGCCCAGCGGGATAGTGGCGCTGCTGATGAAGTTCAATCCCGAAGCAGACGCAGGCTCGGACAGGAGTGTCGTGAGAAGGGGCGCTATGCAGGAAAGGAAGAGCGCGGCGGACTTCGGCGCGCGGCTCGGCATCACAGCGGTTCGGCCTCCCGCTGACCGGCTCACTTTCGGCGTCCTAGATGAAGAGATGATGGCCTAAAGACCATCATTCCCTGCATGGTAGCATAACAAATACCACCATTCTTTTATGCAGTTTATACCTGATTGGACTGCCTGTCAAGACCCAATTCCGGCCTATGTCCCGGCCTGGCCGCGGCATCCGAATGGCCTAGGCTCCGGCGGCCTGATGGCCCAAGCTCTTGTGGGCCATAATACACGGCGCCCCTAGGACCATCGTATCTATTGGAAATAAAGATGAGATGTTATTCTCTCTGCACTATGCAGAAGAAAAACAACTCCCAGCTCGCCGCGACCATCCTCCCCCTGGCCGTCATCCTCCTGGCCCCCTCCGGCGCCTTCGCCGGCGCGGTCAAGACCGGGCAAGCCGTTGCCGCGCCCGGCGCTTCCGGGTTGACCGGCAACATCCTGAGCCGTCCCGGCTCCGCCGGCTCCGGCATCAGCACCCTGTCCAGCGGGCTGCAGTTGAACCTGAACTCGAGCCTCGCTGTCCCGGCGCCGGCCGCTCTCGGGCCGGCCGTCTCTCCCGTCGTCCCGATCCAGGCGGCCCCGGCCCTCGCCGCTCCCGCGGCTCTCGGCGCGGCCCCGGTCTTGCCCGCGCCCGACGCTCAGGCTCCGGCCGCGGTCCTGGCCGCTCCGGCGCAGGAGCAGTCCGGCGCCCTGGGCTCCGTGAAGGACGCGGTCCAGACCATCCAGGCCGACGAGGCCAAGAGCGGCGCCCCGGAGCAGGGCGGCGTCATCGGCAAGCTCTTCGACGGCGGCTCCAGAGCCGCCGTCCCTGGAGGCGATCGCCTTGCTCCGCTCGCCGGAAGGGACGGCTCGGCGGCCTCCTACCTGAGCCAGGCTCCCAAGACCATCTTCTCCGAGGCCATCGCGATCTGGAAGGACGCGGGCGCGCCCAGCGAGACCGACCTGCAGGTCAAGCAGGACAACGGAGGGCTCTCCGACGTGGGCGCCGAGCGCGACCTCATCGAGGACGCGCAGGTCCAGACCGAGCCGGTCAAGGTCGAGCTGCCCGAGCCCGCGTACGGCTTGGACAAGGTCGGCCTGCAGCGCTGGGTCGTGACCGGCGGCGTCAAGTACGCGGCTTTGGTCAAGGGCGGCGTGTTCTGGGTGGACCAGACCGGCAACGTGTTCCTCTACCGCCGCGCCTCGGCCGAGACCGTGCGCATCGTGGTGGCCCCCGGCAAGCTCGGGCCCGTGACCGTGAGCGAGGACGGCAAGAACGTCTACGCGGTGGTCGACGGCCGTTTGCAGCGCTGGGAGATCAAGGACCGGGAACTCTCGGCCAAGTCGGTCAAGTCCGAGAGCCTCGACGGCGCCAAGATCACGGGCTTGGAGCCCCTCAACGCCGAGGACGCGGGCCGGGGCGACGGCGCGCAGATCCTCATGGCGGGCAAGCGCTTCTACTGGGCCAAGTCCAAGATCGTGTTCCAGAGCGAGGGCGCCGAGCAGATCACCAAGAACGGCTCTTTGCGCTCCGGCCTCACCCTCCTCGGCCGTTCCCTCTATACGGAAAAGGCCGCCGGCGGGACCCGAGTCTGGCTCAAGCCTTACTTCGGCAGCGAGACCAAGCTCGAGGACCTCGGCACCCTCCCCTTCGAGATCAAGGCCATCGTCGCGGGCGACGCGCGCGGCACCTACTTCGCCGCAACGGCGGAAGGCATCGTGGAGTGGGACGTCAAGACCCGGCGCTACCGGCTCTTCCCGGTCAACGGCCTGGAAGCCGCGGGACAGGTCCTGGGCCTGGACGTGGACCCCGAAGGCCGCGTGCTGGTCTCGGGCAGCCACGGCCTGACCCAGGTCGAGCTCGCGCCGGCCCGGGAGTTCCTCTCCAGCAAGTCCGCCGAGGTCCGGCTCTGGTCCCAGTCCAACCCCATGTACATAAAGGATGGGGCCCTGCATATCGGCGACTTCTCCTTCCCCCTCGCCAGGAAGGCCTTGGCCCCCAAGTCCGGCCTGGCCCGCTTGGGCGCGGCGCTCAAGAGCCTCTTCGGCGGCAAGAGCGCGGTCCCGGCCGAGGTCTCTGACATGGGCATCAGCGAGAAGGAGTGGCAGGCCTTGAACCTGCCCACCAACAAGCGGCTCATCTACGACACCCTCAAGGGCTTCTCCCTGAGCCAGCACATGCTCTACATCGGCGAGACCGGCGGCGGCAAGACCTGGATCGCCGAGCGCATCGCCAAACTCACGGGCAACGAGCTCTGGATGGTCTCCATGAACGAGTACACGCGCAACAAGGACCTCATCGCGCGGGAGACCTTCGGCGAGGAAGGCAAGAACAAGACCGGGCTGACCATGTCCACCGTGCTGCGCTGGATGACCGAGGGCGGCATCCTGCTGCTCGACGAGATGCACAAGCCGCTGGAAGGCATCGCGGTCTTGAACAACATCCTGCAGAACGGCGAGTACCGCATGCCCGACGGCCGCATCATCAAGTACGACAAGAAGAAGTCCTGGGTCATCGGCACCATGAACCCGGTCAAGCCTCCCTACAAGGGCGAGCCTCCTTCCGGCGAGCTCTCCTCTCGCTTCGGCATGACCTTGGAGGTCAAGTACCTGCCCGCCGACGAGGAAGCCGCCCTGCTGAACATCTTCTACTCCAAGGTGCCCCGCACCGTGCTCGACAAGCTCGTGGCCATCGCCAACGACCTGCGCAAGGTGTACCCGGACATCCTGCCCCTGCCCATCGCGCCCCGCACGCTCATGCACATCGTGGAGCACGCGGCCCGGTACCCCAACGACAGCATCGTGGACATCTTCCGCAAGACCTAC
>JACRDS010000069.1 GCA_016212825.1 Elusimicrobiota bacterium
CCACACCCCGGTCATCTCCGCGCAGGCCCGCTATCTGAGCCCGGCGGATTTCATCGCCGCCTATCTGCGCCACGGCAACTGGGTCCTGGGCTGCTCCATGCTCCTGCGGCGCGCGGTCGTGGAGGAGTCCGGGGCTTTCGAACTGGCCGAGCGCCTGCCCTGGCATCTGGACGCCTATAAGGCCTTCTTCGCGGGCGCCAAGCACGGCGCCTGCTTCATCCCGGAACCCCTGGCCATGTGGCGCCGCCGCGAGGAGAGCTGGGGATTCCAGCTGGTCATGCGCCAGGGCCTGCGCGCCCTGGATACGGTCAAGGACCTGGAGGGCTGCCTGCGCCAGCCGCGCTGCGCCGGGCTCTTCCCGGAGGAGTTCTTCCGCGTGCTGTGGCGGCAGTCCGTCGATATGACGATCTATGAGTACTGCCGGCGCTGCCCCGGCGACCTGCGGGCCCTGGCCGCCGTGGGGGAGCGTCTGCCTAGCCCCGGCTGGCTGGACCGCGCCTACTTCGGCGCCCTGCGGCGCGGCTGGGCCGGGCCGCTGGCGACCAAGGCCTACCTGACCTGGCACAAGTCCTGGGGTCAGCGCTGGCGCATCCTCCGCGGCAAGCTGCGGAGCGGGGAGCGGCCCTCATGAAGGACCAGCCTTCCCGGTCCGTGCGCTTCGCGTCGAACGCCGTCTGGAACCTGGTGGGACAGTTCGGGCTGGCTGTGCTGAGCTTGGCCCTGATCCCGTTCCTCATTAGGAGGCTCGGGTCCGACGGCTACGCCCTGTACTGCATGCTCGGCATACTGGGCGGCTACCTGGCCATGCTGAGCCTCGGGGCCACCAGCGCCACGCAGAAGTTCGTCGCCGAGCTCGGCGCCGCCGGGAAGACCGCGCCGCTGCGCGCCGTGCTGGGGGTGTCCTTCCTGCTGCACGCGGCCGGGGCGGGGCTGGGAGCGCTGGCGGTGCTGCGCTGGCGCGAGCCGCTGGCCCTGCACTTCTTCCAGATCCCGCCCTACCTGCAGGGACCGGCCTTGCGGCTCTTCGGCTACGCGGCCCTGGGCGCGGTGTTCATGTCCCTGAACAAGATGGGCCTCGCCGTGCTGCAGGGGCTGCAGAGATACCGACTTGTCAACCTCCTCCTCGCCTTCGAGTCGGGCGGCATGCTCGGCGGCAGCGCGCTGCTGCTCCTGGCGGGCAAAGGAGTCGTCGCCATAGCCGCGCTCTTTGTCGCCATCCAGGCCCTGCTCGGCGCGGCCAGCCTGGGCCTGGCATTCAACAGGCTCGCGGTGACCCCGGCCTGGGAGCCGCAGAACAAGGAGAGCGCCGCGCAGACCCGCCGGTTCCTGAAATACGGGCTGACCACCTTCGTGGGCTCCTTGGCCTACAGCATTCCCTTCCAGTGGGACAAGGCGGTCATCGGCTACCTGCTGCCCATCTCCCAGCTGACCTATTATCTCATCCCGGCGGCCATCATGCAGAAGTTCTGGGTGCTCCCCGGGACCATCAGCTACACGGCCTTCCCGCTCTTCAGCGAACTGCACGGCCGCGACGACCAGGCTTCCCTGCGCCGGGTCTACTGCCGGTGCTCGCAGCTCGTCCTATGGGCCGTGATGCCGGGCTTCGCCCTCCTCATGGTCGTCTCGCCGCAGTTCCTCACCCTGTGGCTGGGACCCAAATTCTCCCTCTACGGGACCTGGCCGCTGCGCTTCCTGCTCCTGGGCTACATGATCAACTTCATGGCCGCCATCCCGGGCGCGGCCATCACCGGCACCGGACATCTGCTCAGGTACTCCACGGCCGCCAGCATGGCCTTCGCCCTCGCCTGCTGCTTCTTCTGGTGGCTGCTGGTGCCCCGATGGGGGATCTCCGGCGCGGCCCTGGGCTTCTGCCTGGCCAACGTCGCGGCCTTCGTGCCCTACATCGGCTTCACGAATTCCCGGCTCTTCGGGATGTCCTTCGAGGACTATCTGGAGCACGTGCTGCTGCGGCCGCTGTTTGCGGGGACTCTGCTGTTCCTGTTCCTCTGGGTCGCGCGCTTCCAGCTTTTCTCCTGGCAGGCCCTGATCCTCTACAGCGGGGCCACGGTCCTGGTCTATCTGGGCCTGGCCTACATGCTTTTGGATGCCGACGGGCATGTCATCCTCAGGGGCATCATCAAGGCCTTCCTGAAGCGGCTGTCCTAATAGCGGTAGTAGAGCTTGCGTCTGGGCGCCATGTAGCGCCGGTAGAGTTGGTCCACCCAGCCGACGCTCTTGAGGAGATGGCGGTAGGAGAGGTCATAGCGCGCCAGGGTGCTGCGGGCGATCTGCAGCAAAGCCCGGCCCGATGACTCCCGCGCGGCGCAGGCCCAGGCCCGGCGTTCCAGCTTGGTGGGGAGCAGCACCAGGAAGGGACAGAGCAGCCTCTGCCAGGCGGGCAAGGACCAGTAGCCGTACCTCTCGAAGCCCTTCCCGAGCAGGCCCGCGATCACGCATTGGTCCAGGCTGTCGAACTGCTCCTGCCACCCCTGGTACTGCGTATGGCTCGTCGAGAATCCCTGCATGGGCTTGACCGCCTGCGGGTCGCCCCAGTACTGCAGGCCGTTGAACGTGCTCTTGAGCAGGCTGTCGTCCCAGCCGATCCCGGCCCAGGCCGCGACCTTCTCCATCTCCCGCCTGGGCTGGGAATGCAGGTCCTCCAACTTCACGGGCAGGAGGGGAAGGTCGAAGTAGCGCCGGATCTCGGTCCAGCCGACCAGTTGGTGTTTGTAATAGCCCGCGTAGACCCCGGTCCGCACCATCAGATGGTACTCGGTGTTGGCAGCGCCGTCGTGGGCGGGATTCGCCCGGCTCTGCAGCAGGCGCATGCGCAGATGCGAGTTCAGGGCCCGCATGGGGTGGCGCACCATGCCGATGGCCTTGACCCGGCCCGGGAAATCGGCCAAGGTGTTGCGGGTGGCGATGGGGTCCGCCGAATGCATCTGATAGACGATGACGCGCTTCCTGCCGATCTCCTCGCCCCGGGCCAGGGCGTAGGCGAAGTGCGCGGCCAGGAAGAAGGTCCCCCGGTCGGGTCTCCCGGCCGCCGCCAGGATGGCGAGCATATGCCTCCGAAAGGCTTCCTGGTCCACGGACAGGGGGGTGTCCCGGCCGGGCCCCAGAGCGGCCAGACCGTCCGTCTTGTCCTTGCTCCCGTCGAAGAGGGCGGCGTTGCGCGGATGCTCGCAGAACCGGGCTATCCTCTTCTCCGGAGCGCTCTCCTCGCTGATCCAATCCCACTGCTGGACGTGGAAGAGCATCAGGGCGCAGCCCGGCAGGGTCAGGACCTCGGGGTGGGAATCCAGCAGGCTCTGCAGGAAGAGCGTGCCGCTGCGGCCCCAATAATAGAGGAGGAGCACCTGGGTCCGGTCCATGAGCTGGAGCACCTGGCGTGGCTCAGGCATGGCGCTCGATGAGGTCCGCGAACCTTTTGAGGAACGCCTGGGCGGCGCGCGGAGGACCGGCCACGGCGCCGCACTGGATGCGGGTGTCCGCCTGGTTGAAGCGGTTGGCTTTCCCGTCGAACCTCAGGTAGGTCTTGCCGGAGAATTCCAGCAGGGCCACGCCGGCGCACACGTCCCATTCCGATTTGGGCTCCACGGAGAAATACAGGCGGTCGAGCCCTGCCGCCACCCGCAGCAGCTTGTAGGCCACGCTGCCCACGGGCCGCATGCCCGGCAGTCGCGGCGCGAAGGGCGCCAGCCGTCCGGCTTCGGATTCGGTACGGCTCACGCAGACGGGGTGCCCCCGGCGGGGGAAGCCCCAGAACTGCGGCCGGGCCCACTCGCTGGCCATGCCCCCCTGTCCCAGCACGGGGTTGATCACCGCGCCCAGGACCGGCGTCCCATCTCGGACCAACGCCACGGACACGGCCAATTCCGGGATCCTGTGCACGAACTCCTTGGTCCCGTCCAAGGGGTCCACGACCCAGACGTAGTCCCGGTCCAGGCGGGCCCGGTCGTCCGCAGTCTCCTCGGAGAGCCAGCCCGCCTCCGGGCAGAGCCGCGTAAGCTCCGCCTTGAGGAAGGCGTCGAGCCGCAGGTCCGTGGAGGTGAGCGGGGTACGGTCCGCCTTGAGCCGCCAGTCCCCCGGCGGAGCGGTCTGGAAGGCTTCCTTGACCACCCGTCCTGCGCGCAGAAGAACGGCCTCGAGCCGTCCCAGAGGTACGCGGATTTGTCTCGTCGGCATCAATGGATTATAATGTATTTTATTGAGGCGCATCCGGATTCCCCGAAAACCTCTGAAGATCAAAAGGATGGTCCTGCTCGCGGCAGGCATGGGCAAGCGCCTCCAGCCCGTGACGCGCGACCTCCCCAAGTGCATGACGCCGCTCCACGGCCGCCCCTTGGTCCACTGGCAGATGGCCGCGGCCCGTCGGGCGGGCCTCTCGGAGTTCACGCTGGTGGGGGGGTACCGCGCCGACCGGCTGGCCGGCTTGGGGGCTCCGGTCCTGGTGAACCCGGACTATGAGACCACGAACATGGTCGAGTCCCTCTGGTGCGCCCGGGAGCGGCTCGAGGAGGACGTGCTGGTCTCCTACAGCGACATCCTCTGCTCCCCCGGCCTCCTCTCGGCGGCCGCCGGCGCGGCGCACGACATCTCGGTGGCGGTGGACATGCGCTGGCGCGCCTACTGGGAGCAGCGGTTCCCGGACCCGCTGAGCGACGCGGAGAGCCTGAGCCTGGAGCCTGACGGCCGCATCCGCTCCATCGGGCAGAAGGTGAAGGACCTCGACGGGATCGAGGCGCAGTTCATCGGCCTCATCGCCCTGAGCCGGCGCGGTGCCCGGACCCTGTTGGACCGCTACGAGGCCGAGCGGGGTTCGGCGGACAGGGACGGGCGCCGGATGTTCATGACCGATCTTCTGCAGGGCGCGGTCTCGGACGGGGTCGCGGTCCACGCCGTGCCCTTCCCAGGAGGGTGGCTGGAGGTGGACTCTCTCTCGGACCTGGAGCTGGGCCGGCGGCTGACGCGGCCGCAGGAAGACATGCTGGAGGTTCTCAGGTGAAGACACGGCCGGGTCGGGTCGTCTGGATCACGGGACTCTCCGGGGCCGGCAAGTCCACGGTCGCGGCTTTGGTCCACGCACGGCTCAAGCGCGCGCGGCCGGGCACGGTCCTCCTCGACGGGGACGCGGTGCGCCAGGTCTGCGGCAACGACCTGGGCTACGACCGGCCACACCGCCTGGAGAACGCGCACCGGATCTCGCGCCTGTGCCGGCTGCTGTCGTCCCAAGGCATCGACGTGGTCTGCGCGACCATGTCCCTCTTCAAGGAATGCCATGCCTGGAACCGCAGGAACCTGCCGCGCTATCTGGAGGTCTACCTGCGCGTGCCCCTGGCCGAGCTCAAGCGCCGCGACCCCAAGGGGCTCTACCGCCGCGCCGCCGACCCGGGGCCGGTGGTGGGCGTGCACATGGGGTTCGACGAGCCGGCCGCGCCGGACCTGGTCGTAGACAACGCCCCGCCCATGACCCCGCGCGCCGCGGCCCGGGCCGTCCTCAAGGCCGCCGGCATCCCGGCGTAGGCCCGCCGGCCGCAGGATGGCAAATCCCGGCGGCAAATTATAAGATATGGCCTCGGCCCGATATGGGGATTTCCTGGGACTACACGCGGCTGGCTGATTCCTACCTCAAGCGTCCCGATTACGCGTCCGAAGCCGTCGAGCGGATCGTCGCCCTGGCCCGGCTCCCGAAGGGCGCCGCGGTCTGCGACGTGGGGGCCGGCGTCGCGCACCTCACCATCCCCCTGGCCCGGCGCGGCCTGCGGGTCACGGCCGTGGAGCCCAACGCGGCCATGCGCGCGCATGGCGTCAAGCGCACCGCGGACCTGGCGGACGTGCGCTGGCAGGCGGGGACCGGGGA